>CAIMXF010000094.1 GCA_903845345.1 uncultured beta proteobacterium | reverse complement strand
GTCGTCAAGGTGAATGTCGGGGACATGGCAGGGATCACGGTCGAAGCAGCGCACTGCATGGTTTGAGCATCGATGCCGACCGTTCTCCGGCGTGAGGCAGGGCCCCTGTTCATTCGATGCATGGGTCTTCGAATCAATCGTCGATGCTGCGGATTCCGATGAAGTTCGCATCCCCACGTGGGCCGGATGGCACGCTCACGTTCGGCGGCGAGCCGTGGCGGGCCCGCAGCCGTCGAAACTTGCGCCTTCACGGCAGCGGGCTACAGGCCAGCGCGAACTTCGACGCCCAGGCCACGGTAGCCGGTGAAACGGCACGTACGATCGAACATGGGCTCGCCACTGATCCTGAACAGCTGCTGCGAACCGTCGGCGCAACGGCGATGCATGAGGAGGTCCAGAAACGGCCGTCGCTCCGAGATGTAGTCCTTGAGCGTCTGGCGCTCCGCAGCGTCCCAGTTGTCAACGCCCTCGTAGGCGTGATTGTCTTCAATGCGGCCGTCGGGTGTATCCGCGACATCGACATCACTGTTTCCGCTGCCGATTTCGGCAGTCACTGTCGCATCGGCAATTCCCAGGAGCTCCAGGACCGGGCCGGATACTTTCGTGAACTTGCCTTCGTCGTTCTGTTCCCAGTACCAGTCGACGGCCAGTTCCGTCAGGCTGCGGTAGCGAGCTTCGCTCTCCTGCAACTGCGCCGTGCGTTCCTGCACCGTGCGCTCAAGGTCTCGATTGTGTGCCTGCAGCTTCTTGTGAAGCAAACGCACTTCAAGCATGTGGTGGATGCGTACCTTGACCTCCACCGTCTCGAAAGGCTTGCTGATGAAGTCACGAGCCCCCGCCTGCAAGGCGCGCAGCTTGTGCGCAGGCTGGGCGGTCAGCACGATCACCGGCAGATAGATGCTCACCATATCTCCCCGCAACGCCTCCATCACGCCGAAGCCGTTGAGACCGGGCATCTGCAGGTCGAGCAGGATCAGGTCGTACTCGTGTGCGCGGTGCAGTGCGACGACCTCGCGTGGATCCAGGGTCGAACTGACGTTCACATACCCGGTCTCTCGCAGCAAGCGCTCGAGCAGGTGCACATGCGCTGCCTGGTCGTCGACGATCAGGATGCTGGACCTCAGGATGGCGGCTTCCGTGTCGCTGTACGGGTCGCGTTGGTCGTCGTCGTGGCCGTCATCTCGGGTCGGAGCAGGGGGCAGCATGCGGTGTCCTTGAAGCGGGAGCGCGCTCGCCACGCGTTTGCCGGGGTTGAAAGACCAGTTCCAGCGCATCGATGAAAGCTGTGCGCTGCAGGGGTTGCGAAAGGTAGCCCACGAAACCGGCGGGCAGGCTTGAATCTGTCGCCCGGCGCTCGACATCGTCCCCCATCGCGATGAGGGGGATGTTCGCCGTGGACGGCTCGCGCGCCAGCAACAGACGCGCCTCCGTGCCGCCAGCGTCGCGCAGATGCGAGCCCATGAGGATCACGTCGGGTCGGGCTGCGCGCGCGATCGCCACGCCGCTGGCAATGTCGCTCGCACGCAGCAGGCGCGCGCCGGGGCACTGGGCCATGAGTTCTTCGACTCGCTGCAAGCGGTCGGCGGCGTCTTCGATGCACAACACGGTTCGTATCGGTGCATTGGAGGCAACCATCGACGGCAGAGGGGCCGCCTCGAGTTCGAACCAGAAACAACTGCCCACGCCGACCGTGCTGACGGCGCCCATGCGGCCGCCCATCTGTTCCACCAGCCGCTTGCAGATCACCAGGCCGATGCCGGTGCCCGTCTCGCCGCCGAGTTCCTGGCCCAGTCGGTTGAACGGCTCGAAGAGTCGATCCAGCTGCGCCTGCGACAGTCCCTGGCCCGTGTCCTCGACGCTGACGCGCACCGGTTGGCCCGCTTCAGCGTTGCAGCGCACGTGAACCTGGCCGCCGGCGCGGTTGTACTTGATGGCGTTGGTCAGCAGATTGATGAGCACCTGCTTGGTTCGCAAGGGGTCGGCTTGCACGAGGCAAGGCCGCCTCAGCGCGGGAAAGCCGATCCGGATGCCGCTGCGCTGCGCTTGTGGCCCGATCATGGCTTGGCAGTCGTCGAGGACCTCCGCCAGGGACATGACCCGCGACGTTAGCACCGTCTTGCCCGACTCGATCGACGTCAGGTCGAGGATGTCGTTGATCAGGCCCAGCAGGTACCAGCCAGCGTTGAGGATCTGCGCGACGCTGTCTTGCTGCGCTGGCGTTGGCGCTGGCGTGCCGCCTTCGATCAACTGCGTGAACCCGAGGATCGAGCTCAAGGGCGAACGCAGTTCGTGGCTCATGTTCAACAGGAAGTCCGACTTGGCCCGGTTCGCGGATTCGGCCTCGGCCTTGGCGGCCACGAGCGCGCGCTCGCTGTCCTTGCGCTCGGTCGTGTCGTTGAACAACATGGCGACCTGGCGCGCTTGAGGCTCGCCCAGGCGAAAGGCGTAGACGTCGAACCAGCGATGCATCGCGGCAGAGTACTGTTCCAGGCGAACCGGCAGGCCCGTCATGGCAACGCTACCGAAGGCTTCGAACCACGAGGCCTCGATGTCCGGCACCAGTGTGCGCAGGGTCTTGCCCTCGACGTCGACCAGGCCGGTCTGCCGAGCGAACGCCGGGTTGACCTCGAGGTAGCGTGCGTCGTCGGCGGCTCCGCTGTCGCCGAAGGCCACTTCAACCACGGCATAACCGGCATCGATGGAGTTGAAGAGGGCCCGGTAGCGTTGCTCGGAAACCCGCAGCGCCTGTTCCGCCACCCGTCGTTCCACCTGCAGTGCATAGCGATCCACGGCGTTTTCGACCGCCCGTGTCAGGCTGTCGGACCCCGTCCAGCGCTTGCCGATGAAGTCTTGAGCGCCGGCGTTCAACAGGGGTTGCCCTTCCTCGACGACCGTGCCTGTGATCACCACGACCGGGCAGGGCGGGAGGTCGGCGCCCTCGCGCAGGGCATCCAGCACTTCCAGGGCGTCCATGTCGGGCAGGGCATAGTCCAGCAGCACGCAGTCCACCGGCCCGTGTTCCAGCGACAGCACCTTGCGCACGCCTTCTGCGCCGAACCGGGCTTCGCTGAACCGGTAGCGGCGGTGACCACCACGCAGCAGCATCTGGCGCATGTCGGCACAGTCTTCGGCGTTGTCTTCCATCAGCAGGATGTGCCAGGGAGGTGTTTCCATTGGGCCGCGTCGGTTTCAGGCAGGCAGCACGACGCTGGCCAGCCAATAGGAAAAGATGTCACGAAGCACCTTCAGATGCATCGCGTGGTCCACGGGTTTCACATGGTAGGCATTGGCGCCGTTGGCGTAGCAGAACTGCAGGTCTCGCGCGTTCGCCGACGCGCTGAGTACCACCACCGGCAGCGTGCCGAGGACGTCATCGCTTCGCACTTCGAGCAGGACGTCGCGGCCGTCGTCGCCGGGCGTATTCAGGTCGAGCAGCACCAGCAGCGGCAGCGCGTCGCGGACGTGATGGCTGGCGCGCAACAGGTGCAGGCATTCGGTCCCCGAATGGGCACGCACGATCGGATTCAACATGCCAGCGCCCCTGGCTGCGTCCTGGACGGTGTGGAAGTCCTCGTCGGAGTCCTCCACCACCATGATGTGACGCAGGCGCATCAGCCGGGCCCCGAGTGCGTGCCCGGTAGCGTGAAGTAGAACGTGGTGCCGACACCCAGGCTGGAATCGAGCCAGACGCGCCCGCCGTGGCGATGCACCAGCTTCTGGACGATCGTCAGGCCAGCGCCGATGCCGCCGCCGTAGTCCTCGCGCCCGTGCATGCGCTTGAACAGGCGGAACACCTGCTCATAGTGACGTTTGTCGATGCCGATCCCGTAGTCGCGGACATAGAAGATGTCCTGGCCGGTGGTGGCCGTGGGCGCGTTGGGGCGCTCGGCGGTTTCGTGCGCGCCGATGTAGCCCAGTTCGATACGCGCTTCCGCAGTCCGCTTGTACTTCAGCGCATTGGTCAGCAGGTTGCTGTAGATCTCGCACACCCGCACCGAGTCGCACCGCACGACCGGCATCGGGCGTGGTATCTCGATGCTGCAATGGCTGTCGCTCCGGCGCCCGCCCGTCATCTCGATGGCATCTTCCACGATGGCGTTCAGGTCCGCGGCCTCGAACTCCAGTTCCATCCGGCCCACGCGGGAGAAATGCAGCAGCGAATCGAGCAGGCTGTCCATGCGCAACGCCAGTCGCATCAGGCTCTCGATGCGCTGACGGCTTTCGTCCTGCTCGCCGCCCTTGGCCTCGGCGCTCTCGAGCAAATAGTGCGCGTAGCGGTGAATGCCGCGCAGGGGCTCCTTCAGGTCGTGCGACGCGACGTACGCGAAGGCGTCCAGTTCTTCGTTGCTGCGCGTCAGATCGGCATTCAGGTCAGCCAGGCGTTCACCGCGGGTGATGACCAGCTCCAGCACGAGCATCCGCAGGCGCAGCACGGCGTCGACCTCGATGTCCGACCATGGCAACGCGCGGCCACGAACGGATTCGATGAAGGTCTCGAACGACTTGCGCGGACTCAGGCGCATGCCGTGCGGGCCGGCGACGCGTGGCTTGTCGTCCGGATTGCCCGCCCACTTCACGGTATGCATGGTCTGGGGCCGGAACCAGAGCAGCAGCCCACGCCGCTGGCGCGAAAACACCGTGGCGAGAAGGCCGCTGGCCACGTCTTCCAGCCCGACCGCAGCCGGACAGATGCTGGCCAGCGAATCGGTGGCGAAGACCGGCCGCGTGGCCGAGGAAAATTCGGGCCGCTCGTACAACCATGCGGCCAACTGGTCCAATTGAGCAAGGTCTGGAACGTTGCCGACGCACCACCAGCGGTTCAGGTGGTAGAGCGCCGCGCCGCCTGCATCGATGGCCTCGAGCAGCGACGGCTGCTGCTGGGTCAGTGCCAGCAGATCGCCTTCGCGCGCTGACCGCACCACAAGCAGTTGGTGTACGTCCTCGAGCTTGAGTCGGTAAGCCAACTGCTCGGCCTGTTCGGCCGCCTTCAGTGTCAGGGATGCCACCTGGGCCAGCAACTCGCAGGCTGCCCGCACCTCGTACCGAAATTGAGTGGTGGTGTAGTGATGGCACGCGATCAATCCCCAGAGTTCGCCGTCGCGCAGGATGGGCATCGTCAGCGATGCGGCGACACCCATGTTGGCCAGGTACTCCGAATACATGACCGACGCGCCCCGCAACGCGCAGTGCGTCATGTCCAGCGGCAGCCCGGTTTCAGGGTTGGCCAGCGGCCAGAGCTCCACCAGCGGGCCGGCCGCGTCGGGCAGCGGGCGGATCCAGATGCGCTTGAAGATCTCGCGCGCCGGTTGCGGAATGTCGGCGGCCGGGTAGTGCAGCCCCAGCCAGGGGTCGAGCGTGTCCAGCTTGCTCTCGGCGATGACTTCGCCGTGGTGGTCGGCGTGGAATCGATAGGCCATGACGCGGTCGAGCCCGGTAATGGCGCGCACTTCCTCGGTCACCTGCTGACAGAAGCCGCGCACGCTGCCCGGCGCCTGGAGCCGACCCACGGCGGCCTTGACCAGCACGAAGAAGTCGTCTTCTTCAGCGCTTTCGGAGCGCCCGGTGGCTTCGAACTCCAGTACCCCGACCCCCCCGCGCGTGTGCAGGCAGACGTCCAGGGCAGCCAGACCGGCGCGCGCCGGCATGGTGAAGGCATAGGCCGCTCCACGCTGCAACGCTTCGCGCGCCAGCATCTCGTGCAGGCGCGCCTCACGCGCAGCGCCGATCACCTGCACGATGGGCCGTCCCACCAACGAGGCCGCGTCCTCGCCGAGATGCTGCGGCGTGTTCTCACTGGCCTGGAGGATCTGCAGGTCAGGCAGACGAAGAACCAGCAACGCACCGTCCGCCTGGATGCAGCCCGGCGTCTGCACCGGTTCGCTGTCGCAGGTGGCCAGGGTCGTGCCATGCCTCTTGATGCTGTAGGGCCCCGAGCCCCATGGCAACGTCGGCTCTACGGTGGCTGGCTGGCTCATGGTGTGCGATGACTTTTCAACGGCGCGGGTCGTGCCAGGGGCTGAACGGACGAGAGTTCGCATAGCGATGCCCAAGCGACGGGCTGGCGCCGCACTGACCGCAGGTCTCGTAGGTTAGATCGCCGCCATCGGCTTGTATGTGCGCTACCGAACATAGCCGAGGGTCGCAAGCAATCGTAGGTGTGCGCTCATCAAAGCCGTGGGGATGCGCGTCGACCCCGATGTCTGGTGGTGCGACATTGGAAGTGGCCGGTTGCCGGTGCTGCTGCAGGCCGCCTCCATTCTTTGGCGGCGCTGGCATCGCTCGGTCCACGTGGCGGGTCGGCGGACCCCTCAGTTCGCCTGGGCCGCGTTGGCGCCGGCGATCAGCCGCTGGATCGTGGTCGGGCTGACCGGCTTCGTGGTGTGATGATCAAAACCTGCGCGCAGTGCCGACTCCTGGTCATGCGCCTGGCCCCATCCCGTGACCGCAATCAGGGTCGCGTCGCGACCTGAAGGCAACGATCGGATGGCGCGCGCGACATCCAGGCCCGAGAGCAAGGGCATCCCCACGTCGAGGAGGACGACCTGCGGCTCGAATCGCCTGAATTCCGCCAGGGCCTGTTCGCCGTCGTAGCTGACATGCACTTCGTGCCCGTCCAGCCTGAGGACCTCGGCCAGGCTGTCGGCGGCGTCGACGTTGTCGTCGGCGACCATCACCCGGCGGGACTGGACGACCTTGCCGGACAGCAGGCTCGCCGCGACGGACGAGTCGGGCACTGCGGGGATCGAATCGTCGACGCAGGCTGCCGGAAGATGGACGGTGAATCTGCTGCCCAGGCCCAGGCCGTCGCTCGAAACGGAGATCCGGCCGCCGTGAAGCTCGACGATGCCCCTCGCCAGCGCCAGGCCGATACCCAGACCACCCTGTGATCTGCCAGCGGCCGCCGGCATCTGCGCGAAGATCTCGAACATCCGGTCGAACTGGTCGGTGCTCAGTCCGACCCCGTTGTCGGCGACCCGGATTGCCAACTCGCCGGAATGGAACTGCGCGCTGAGCCGGATGACCCCACCGGGGTCGGTGTACTTGGCCGCATTGGTCAGCAGATTCCCCACCACCTGCGACATGCGCAGCGCGTCGACGTTCAGCGCGCAGGGCGCGTCCGGGATGTCGACCCTCAATTGATGCTTCTTGGCGTCGATGTGCGGTCGCGATGTCTCGATGGCCGCATCCACGATGTCCTGCAGTTCCACCCTGGATCGGTGCAGGTGCAGCGTGCCGCGAGTGACGCGCGAGATGTCGAGCAGGTCGTCCAGCAGCCTCGCCATGTTCCTGACCTGGCGCTCCACCACGTCGAATCCCCACTGCTTCTGGGCAGCGGTCGACGCCGACGCACGCGACACCAGGATGGCTTGTCGGATCGGGGCGAGCGGATTGCGGAGCTCGTGCGCCAAGGTCGCGAGAAACTCGTCCTTGCGACGATCCGCGTCGAGCAGATCCTGTTGTCTGCGCTTGTGCTCCGTGATGTCCGCGAACCATACCGCGACGGATCCCTGCAACGGAGAGGCGGTGACGTGCAGCCAGCCTCCCTTGTTGGCTGCAACCGACCGGGCTTCGAAATCGCAGGGTTGCCCACTTTCCAGGACGGCGAGATAGCGGTCGAACATCCCGGAAGATTTCCAGGCGGCCGGCAACACCTCGCCCAGCCGCTTGCCCACGGCTGCGCTCGCGTCGATGGCCAGCGCCTGCGCCGCCGATGAGTTGAGATACGCCCACTCGAAATCAGCGACATGCCCTTGGTCGTCGTGCACCGGCGACAGGATCGTGAACGGCACGAGCGAGGACTCCAACGCCACGGTGAAACGCCGCTCGTTGACGGCCGCCGCCGCCCTGGCCAGGTCGCGCTCGATCAGCGCCGCGGCGGTCGCCGCGAGGACTTGTCCGAGCCGGGTCTCTCGCGCGTCGGCGTCGTGTCTTCCCGAGTACAGGACCGAGATGAAGCCGATGACTCCGCCGGAAGACGCGTGCAGCGGCGTGCTTTGCGCAGTCCCGAACCCGGCCCTTGCGACCGCTGCGCGATGGGCGGCGAGCACTTCGTCGCACTGGATCGGATCGAGCGAGCCGCCGTGCCGGCCCGGTTGCGCCACGCATGAATGGACGGCGTCGCTGGTCGGGAGCAGGTCCTGGGCGCCAGTCCCGGCCAGCCCGGACTGGGCGACCGCCCGGAATCCGGGCTTGCGAGCGTCGGCCACCCAGAGCAGTCCGTGATCGGCGTCGTGCAGCTCGACGAACAGTTCGAGCAGTGCCTGCATGGGCGCTTCCGCGTCGTGCCTGCTGGTCACGAGCTGTTGAGCGAACGCCTGAAGGCGCTGCAGGTCGTGTACCTGCTGCCGCAGCTCCGCCTGCACCTGGCGCAGCGATTCGTCCAGCCGCTTCCTCTCGGTGATGTCGACCGCCGCTCCGCGCGCCTGTGCCAGCCTGCCGTCCGGCGTGACATCGATGTTGACGCGGTTCAGTACCCAGAGCACCGTCCCGTCCGGCCGCTCGATGCGCTGCTCGCGCTCGTAGCGCAGTTCGCCTCGATCCACCTTCTCCTGCAGCACGCGCCGGCTCTCGTCGACGTGGTTCGGGTTAAGCGCCGACAGCCAACGGTCGAGTTCGATCGGCCCGTTCATCACCGGCTGGCCCATCATCTGGCACAGGGTGGGCGTGACGAAGGCCTTGCCCGCCTCGAAGTCGAGCTCGAAGACGCCGACGCCCGTCTCTTCCTGCGCCATCGACAGCCGGCGTTCGGCCAGTGCGGCCCGGGCCGTGGTGATCCTGAGGCGGCTGCCGTAGACGTTGATGCACGTCCCCAGCGCCAGGTACGCCAGCAGCATCGCGGCCTCTTCGTCTCGGTGCGCAGCCCAGTGGCCGGAGGACGAGGCCAGCAACAGGGCGGTCACGGCGCCGAACGCCATGACGACCAGTCCCGGCCCTCGCCCGAGCGTGACCGCGACGAAGACCATCGCGGGCAGGACGAACATGAACGGCACCTGGTCGCCAGCCCAGATGCGAAGCACCAGCTGCAACGACACGGAGACCAAGGAAACGCCGACGGCGATGGCGTAACTCTTGAACCGCCTGAAGGAGCGTGACATGAGGGACATGGGGCGAACGGCACCTTTTGTAGAGCATTTCCTCGCGGCACCGCTCCCACTGCTCGGCTCGCAGACCTCAAGAATACTTGGCTTTGCGGCGTCAGCCAATCGACGACAGGGCGCCGCGCGCGGGGGTCGAAGACGACACGGGGCCGCGGCTTCAGGGCAGCGAGTGCGCCTTCAGCGGGGGGTGTCCCACGTCGTCCGACACCACCACCGGCACCCGCCGGCCCGACACGAGGAGCGGTGCCGGTCAGGCGGCGAGGCGGTGGAAGATCATGGGCGCTGGATCCGGATGTTCGGCGGTCGGCGATGGTGGCATCGCGGACGAGGCTCTCGCGCGCCGGACATCCGGGCCAGCGCGTGGCCGCGTTGAGGGAAAACCCGGCGTGCCGCCTTTCCCGATCCGTTCGCCCGTACCCTGGCGGCCCGAAAGTCGGCCACCCGGCCCCTGAATTCGCCGGTTCGTCGCGCGCGCTTTGCGAACCCGCCCGGCGCCGGCCTACCCTGCGACCCTTCCATCGTGCTGAAAGCGTCCCGAATGAAACATCCGCGCCTGTTCGCCCTGTCGGTCCTCGCAGCGTCGCTGCTGCCGGCCGGCCAATCCGCCTTCGCCGCGCTGCCGCGCTTTCCGCAGCCCGCGGGCGACCGGATCGTGTTCGTGGCCGACGGCAATGTCTGGTCGGTGCCCAAGGCGGGCGGCACGGCGCTGCGGCTGACGAGTGCGCCGGGCCAGGACATGTTCCCGCGCGTGTCGCCCGACGGCCGCTGGATCGCCTACACCGAGGCCAACAAGGCCGGCACGGACATCTGGGTGATCCCGGCGACCGGCGGCGCCGCGCGGCGCCTCACCTTCCACCCGCCCACCGAGGGCGGCACCGGCGGCCGGCACGGGCCGGACAACATGGTCGTCACGTGGACGCCCGACTCGACGTCCGTCGTGTTCATGACCAAGCGCGACCAGTGGAACTCGACGGTCTGGAACCTGTACAAGGTGCCCGTCGCCGGCGGTGCGGCCACGCCCATGCCCATCGACGGCGCCGTCGGCCTGGCCAGCTACGCCCCCGACGGCCACACCATTGCCTACAACCGCATCTTCCGCAACTTCCGCACCTGGAAGCGCTACAACGGCGGCCTGGCGCAGGAACTCTTCACCTTCGACTTCGACACGCGCAAGAGCGAGCAGATCACGCACTGGTCGGGCACCAACACGTCGCCGATGTGGGTCGGCAACAAGATCTACTACCTCAGCGACCAGGACGCGCACCGCCGCGCCAACCTCTGGGTCTACGACCGCGAGACCAAGAAGACGCGCGAGGTCACGCACTTCACCGACTACGACATCGATTTCCCCGCCTACGGCAGCGCGGCCATCGCGTTCCAGGAAGGCGGCAAGCTCTGGCGCCTCGACCTGCCGAGCGAGGAACTGCACGAGGTGCCCGTCAGCGTGCCCGACGACAACCTGCGCCTGCGCGCGCACGTCGCCGACGTGAAGGGCGAGATCCGCGAGGCCGATCCGGCGCAGCAGGTCGACTTCGCGCTGGCGCCGAACGGCCGGCGCACGCTGTTTTCCGCGCGCGGCGACATCTTCAGCGTGCCCACCGAGAACGGCGCCACGCGCGACCTCACCAGCACGCAGGGCATCGACGAGGACCACCCGGCGTGGTCGCCCGACGGCAAGTGGGTGGCGTACACGACGGACGTCGGCGGCAACCCGCAGGTCGCGATCCGGCCTGCCGAAGGCGGCGCCGAGAAGGTGCTGACGTCCTTCGCCGAAGGCTACCTGTACGGCCCGGTGTTCTCGCCCGACGGCAAGACGCTCGCGTTTTCCGACAGCGCCCACAAGCTGTGGACGGTGCGCGTGGACGGCGGGCCGCCCAGGCTGGTCGCTCAGGACAAGCTCGGCGAGATCCACGACCAGGCGTTCTCGCCGGACGGCCGCTGGCTCGCGTTCAGCCTGTCGGCCGTCGGCCGCCGCCGCGACCTGTACCTGCACGAACTCGCCACCGGCCGCACCACGCGCCTGGGCGACGGCAACGAGATCGACGCCAACCCCGCCTGGTCGCCGGATGGCAAGTACCTGTGGTTCACCTCCAGCCGCCACGAGAACCCGGTCGGCTCGGACATCGACTTCGACTTCGCGTTCCTGAAGTCCGGCGGCATCTACGCGATCGCGCTGGCCAGGGACACCGCGTCGCCGCTGGCGCCGAAGTCCGACGAGGCCGACGTGTCCGAGAAGGACGAGGGCAAGATGGACGAGGACGCCGAGCGCAAGAAGGCGGCCAAGGCGGTCAAGGACACGGCCAACGCCAAGGGCAGCGCGGCCGACGAGAAGCAGCCGCCGGACAAGACCGCGCCGATCGCGCCGATCCGCATCGACCTCGACGGCCTGATGGCGCGCGCCGTCGCGTTGCCGGTCGACGCCAGCAACGTCGCGCAGCTCGACGTGCGCGGCAGCCGCGTCTTCTACCTGACGCAGCCGATCGGCCTGATCGAGGGCCAGTTGAAGGGCGAGAAGTCGGCGCTGCGCTTCTACGACCTGAACAAGCGCAAGGCCTCGGTGATCAGCGAGGACGTGGACGCGTATTCGCTGTCGCTCGACGGCGAGCGCGTGCTGGTGCGACACGAGAAGGACTACATGGTGCTCGACACCAAGGCCGACGCGTTCAAGGACGACGAGACGAGAAAGCCGCTGAACCTGTCGCACCTGCGCGCGCTGGTCGATCCGGCGCAGGAATGGGCCGAGATGTTCGACAACGCGTGGCGCCTGGAGCGCGACCTGTTCTTCTCGCCGGTGATGAACGGCGTCGACTGGAAGGCCGTGCACGCCAGCTATCGCAAGCTGGTGCCGCTGGCGGGCTCGCGCGACGACCTGAACTACATCATCGGCCAGATGATCGGCGAGATCAGCAACTCGCACACCTACGTGGGCGGCGGCGACGATGGCGACACCACGCCGCCGGTGCACGCCGGGCTGCTCGGCGCCGACCTCGCGCTCGACCCGGCTTCCGGCCGCTACCGCTTCGCCACGATCTATCCGGGCGACAACACGCGCGACGACTACCGCAGCCCGATCGCCCAGCCGGGCCTGAACGTGAAGGCCGGCGACTTCCTGCTGGCGGTCAACGGCGCCGAGCTGCGTGCGCCGACCGATCCGGACAGCCTGCTGCAACTGGCCGACGCCGACACCACGGTCGACCTCACCGTGGCCGCGAGCGCCGACGGCGCGCGTCGCCACATCGTCGTCAAGCCGGTCGACAAGGAGTTGCCGCTGCGCGAGGCCGCGTGGATCGCGCACAACCGCGCGCTGGTGGACAAGCTCTCGGGCGGCCGCGTCGGCTACGTCTACATGAGCGACATGGAGCAGCTGGGCATCCAGCAGTTCGCGCGCCAGTTCTACGGCCAGGTCGGCAAGCAGGCCATGATCGTCGACGACCGATGGAACGGCGGCGGCTTCATCGCGCCGTTCGCGCTCGAGCGGCTGCGCCGCGTGCTGGCGTCGCTGGACGTCAACCGCGAAGGCGGCATCCAGACCGAGCCGGAAGAGGTGCTGCACGGCCCGATGGTGGCGCTGCTCAACCACTGGTCGTCGTCGGACGGCGACATCTTCCCGTACCTGTTCAAGCAGTACAAGCTCGGGCCGCTGGTGGGCACGCGCTCGTGGGGCGGCGTGCGCGGCATCCGCGGCTACTGGCCGATGATGGACGGCGGCTACGTGACCATCCCCGAGGACGGCATGTACGGCCTCGACAGCCAGTGGGCGGTCGAGAACCACGGCGTCGATCCCGACATCGAGGTCGAGAACCAGCCGGCCGACCTGATGGCCGGCCATGATGCGCAGCTCGAGACGGCCGTCTCGATGATGGTCAAGGCGCTCGCCGCCAGGCCCAGCGTGCTGCCGGCGGCGCCCCCGCTGCTGCCGGCCTATCCGGACAACGGCATCGCCAAGCCGCAGGAGTGACGCGGGGCGGGATCCGACAGCCGGCGGATTCGGAGGGTCGGACCGCAGGACGGGGAGAAGCCGCCGATGCGATCATCGGCGGTTTCGACCACCCGGCCTCACCATGACACGCCTGTCCCTGCCCGTTCGCGCCGCCATCGTCGCCCTGTTCGCCACCGGGGCGGCGACCGCGCAGACTTCTTCGCCGGCCATCGCGCCGGCGCCTTCGTCGGCCGCGTCCGACGCCGGCGACCCGTACCTCTGGCTCGAGACGGTCGACAGCCCCCGGGCGATGGACTGGGTGCGGGCCGAGAACAGGAAGACGCTGACCGCGCTCGAGGCCGATCCGCGCTTCCCGGCGTTCGACGAGCAGGCGCTGGCCATCGCGCAGTCCAACGAGCGCATCCCGTTCGCGCACCAGATCGACGGCGGCCTGTGGAACTTCTGGCAGGACGCCGACCACGTGCGCGGCATCTGGCGCAGGTCGTCCGCGAAGGACTACGACGCCGGCGGCGCGCCCGCCTGGAAGACCGTGCTCGACCTCGACAAGGTGTCTTCGGCCGAGCACGCCAACTGGGTGTGGGAAGGCGCGCAATGCGAGGCCAGGCACGAGGACCTGTGCCTGCTGAACCTGTCGGACGGCGGCGAGGACGCGGTCACCGTGCGCGAGTTCGACCTGCGCAGGGGCGAATTCGTCAAGGCCGGCTTCGTGCTGCCCAAGAGCAAGCAGAGCGTGGCGTGGGACGGCACGGGTGCGCTGCTCGTGGCGCGCGAATGGAAGGCCGGCGAGCTGACGGCCTCGGGCTACCCCTACATCGTCAAGCGCGTGAAGCGCGGCCAGCCGCTGTCGGCGGCCACCGAGCTGTTCCGCGGCCAGGTGTCCGACGTGAGCGTCAACGTGGCGACGCTGGACGACGCGAAGGGCCACCACGCGCTGATGATCCAGCGCGGCGTGAGCTTCTTCGAATCCGAGACGTACCTGTTGACGCCGGGCGGCCTCAAGAAGCTGAACCTGCCCAGGAAGGCCAACGTGTCGGACCTGTTCGACGGCCAGCTGGTCATCAAGCTCGACGAGGACTGGTCGGCCGACGGCCGGCAGTTCGCCAAGGGCGCGCTGGTGTCTGTCGATCTCGCGCAGGCCGTCGCCAGGCCGGACGCGCTGCGTCCGACGGTGATCTTCGCGCCCGGCGCGCGCCAGTCGGTCGAGGGCGTCGCCGCCACGAAGAGCGGGCTGATCGTGACCTCGCTGGACAACGTGCGCGGACGCGCCGCGGTCTTCACGCGCGCGCACGACGGCGCGTGGTCGTCGACCCCCGTCGCGCTGCCGGACAACACGGCCGTCGACATCGCCGACACCTCGTCGCACACCGACACGGCCTACCTGTCGGTGGCCGGCTACCTGCAGCCGCAGAGCCAGTGGCGCATGGACGGCACGCACGGCCAGGCGACGCAGCTGCGTTCGCTGCCGGCGCAGTTCGACGCGTCGCGCGACGAGGTCGAGCAGTTCGAGGCGACGTCCACCGACGGCACGAAGATCCCGTACTTCATCGTGCATCCGAAGGGCATGGCGCTGGACGGCAGCCATCCGACGATCCTGTACGCGTACGGCGGCTTCGGCGTGTCGATGGCTCCGCGCTACATCGGCACGATGGGCAAGCTGTGGCTGGAGCACGGCGGCGTCTACGTCGTCGCCAACATCCGCGGCGGCGGCGAGTTCGGCCCGGCCTGGCACGACGCCGGCCTGAAGACCCGGCGCCAGATCATCTATGACGACTTCGCCGCCGTGGCGCACGATCTCGTCGACCGCAAGGTCACCAGCACGCGCCGCCTGGGCATCATGGGCGGCTCCAACGGCGGCCTGCTGATGGGCGTGGAGATGACCGAGCATCCCGACCTGTGGAACGCCGTCGACATCCAGGTGCCGCTGCTGGACATGCTGCGCTTCGAGCAGATCGCGGCCGGCGCGTCGTGGGTCGGCGAGTACGGCTCGGTGGCCAATCCCGACGAGCGCGCCTTCCTCGCGAAGATCTCGCCGTACGCCAACCTGCATCGCGACGTGAAGTACCCGAAGGCGCTGGTGTGGACGACGACCAAGGACGACCGCGTCGGCCCGCAGCACGCGCGCAAGTTCGCGGCGCGGCTGTCCGAATACGGCATCCCGTATTACTACTACGAGGTCATCGAGGGCGGCCACGGCGCGGGCGCGAACCTGAAGGAACGCGCGCACACCAGCGCCATCGAGTACACCTACTTCGCGCGCCAGCTGATGGATCAGTGACGGGGCAGGGCGGCTATCCTTCGGGCATGTCCGCCATCGTCCCGACCGACCGCTGGATCGCGCACCCCGCCGGCCGGATGTTCGCCCGCGAGTGGCGCGCCGAGGGCTGCGAACCCGCGGCCGCGCCGCTGGTCCTCCTGCACGACTCGCTCGGCAGCGTCGAGCTGTGGCGCGAGTTCCCGGCGCTGCTCGCGGCCGCGACGTCGCGGCGCGTGATCGCGTACGACCGGCTCGGCTTCGGCCGCTCCGCCGCGCGCGCGGCGCGTCCGGCCAGGCACTTCGTCGCGGAGGAAGCCATCACGGGCTTCCCCGCGCTGCGCGAGCAACTGGGCATCGGGCGATTCGTCGCGATCGGCCACAGCGTGGGCGGCGGCATGGCCATCGCGATCGCGGCGCACGAGCCGCGGGACTGCGCCGCCCTGGTCACGCTGTCGGCGCAGGCGTTCGTCGAGGATCGCACGATCGTCGGCCTGCGCGCGGCGCAGGCGCATTTCGCGGATCCGGCGCAGGTGGAACGGCTGTCGCGCTACCACGGCGACAAGGCCGCGTGGGCGCTCGACGCGTGGCTGGGCACCTGGCTCGATCCGGACTACGCGGACTGGACGCTCGCCGACGTGCTGCCACGCGTCGCGTGTCCGGTGCTCGCGATCCACGGCGCGCAGGACGAGTACGGCAGCCCGGCGCATCCGACGCTGATCGGCGAGCGCGCCGGCGGCGCCGCGACGGTCGAGATCCTCGAAGGCGTCGGCCACCTGCCGCATCGCGAACGGCCCGAGCTCGTGGTGCGGCTGATCGCCGATTTCCTCGCGCGGACCGGCTAGCGAATGCGATGTCAGCCGGCGAGCGGGTCGCCGGGACGGACGCCTGCGACAGCGCGGCCTCGACCTCGCGCGCGGCGTCGTCGACGCGCACTTCCAGCTGGCCGGCCTCATGCCGGCAGCGTCGCGATCAGAGGCCGCCGCGTGGCGTCATCGTGAGGAACTCCACGCCCTGCGTGCGCGACGAGCGCAGGTCGAAGTGCGACAGCGACGACTGCCCGAGCAGCGCGACGCAATGCGCGCAGCGCACGGCGGTGACGTCGTGCAGCACGTAGGGCCCGACCGCGAGCGTCGCGATGGAGATGCCTTGCGCGGCGACCTTGCGGCCGTCGGCGGTGGTCATCGTGACGACCGGCTGCAGCACGCGGTAGGCCACCTTGGACTCGTCGAGCAGCTCGGGCGTGACCGTGGTGACGGTGGCGCCGGTGTCGACCAGGAAGGCGAGCGGCCGGCCGCTGCCGAGCGCGACCGGCGCCCAGAAATGGCCGCCCATCACGGGCAGTCGAAGCGAGCCGGACTCCGCCGAACTGGCCCCCGCGGACGGCGCCGCCGCGCTCGTCAACACCGACTCGATGGCGATGCGCTGGCCCTCGAAATAGCCCTGGCGCCCGTTGGCCGCGGCGTCGGCGTCGAAGCTCTCGAGCAGCGACAGCGCCTCGTACGGCTTGCCTTGCGCGACGAGCAGCCTGGCCAGCTTGCCGCGCACGTCCACGAGGGTGGGCACGATCGAGAGCGACTTGTACGACCAGTCGACCGCCTCGGCGTTGCGGCCCACGGCGGCCAGGCTGTCGGCGTACCAGGCGAACAGGTCGTAGGTGCCCTCGCCGCCGTCGATGGCGCGCTTGTATTCGACGACGGCGTGCGCGTCGTCGTCGCGGTGATGCATGATCTGGCCGAGGTGGGCGCGGGCCGGGCCGTCGTCGGGATGGCGCTTGACGAAGTCGGCCAGCGTCTCCTGCGCGCACGCGAGGTCGCCGTCGCGCTCGCAGCTGGCCACGCGGGCGCGCGTCTCGTCGGCGGTCAGCGGCGGGCCGAACTTCTTGCGCCACAGCGCGCCGACGTCCTCGTGCACGGCCAGCGCGCCCAGGCCGATCGCGGCCATCAGGCTGGC
>CAIMXF010000093.1 GCA_903845345.1 uncultured beta proteobacterium | reverse complement strand
CGTCGCGCGGCGTGCGAGTTCCGCCGGCGCTGCCGCGCGCGGCGCGGCGGCGAGCGCGGGCCGTCGGTCGGCCTGCGCCACGATCGTGTTCCTGTCGCGCGCCGGCGGCACGGCCGCGGCCTTGGCGTCGGCACGGTGGTCGAGCGGATCGGCGACGACCGGCGGCGGCGCGACGTACGGGAACGACGCGCCGGACATCGCCGGCGCCGGCAGTTCCTGCGGCGCCGTGGCGGTCGGCGGCTGCGCGAGCGTCAACTCGGCCAGCGCGACCTGCACGCCGCCGCCGATGCGATGCGCCGAGTCGAAGCGCCACGAGACCAGGCCCACCAGCAGCATCGCGCACAGCGCCGCGCCCGAGCGCACGCGCCACGACGACAGGTTGATCGCGCGCCCGCGTCCGCGGCCGACCTCGGCCAAGGGCGGCGCCACCGGCACCACCGCCAAAGGCACGGCGACTTCCGCGGCGCGGCGCGAGGCCGACTCCGCCGCGATCTCGCGCGCGGCCGCCAGCACGTTGGCGCGCACCGCGGCCGACGGCGCGCGGCCGTCGTCGGCCAGCGTGCGGGACTGCGCGTAGGCGCGGGCGATGTCGTCGTCGTCGTTCATGTCGGGGGATTCGGGCGTGTCGGCGGTCATCGGAAAACCTCCGCGCCGCGCCCTGCGGCGCGAGCCCCTGCTGGCGGCCGGGCGGTGCTGATCTTGACAGCCTCCGCGCTGCGCGCTGCGGAGCGAGCCCCTTCGGGCGGCCGGGCGGTGCTCATCTCGCCCTCCATCCGGCCAGCAGCGTGCGCAGCCTGGCCTTCGCATAGCGCAGTCGCGTCTTCGCGGTCTCCGCGCCGACGCCGGTGGCGCTGGCGACTTCGTCGACGCTCAGCCCGCCTTCGGCCTGCAGCACGAAGGCCTCGCGCTGCGCCTGCGGCAACTGGGCCAGCGCGTCGAGGAAGGCCTGGGCCTGCTGGCGCGATTCGATGCGTGCCAGCGGGCCGTCGCCGGCATCGGCCGCCACGCGGTCGGCCCAGCGCTCGCCGTCATCCTCGCCGGAGTCGGTCCCGGAGTCCGCACGAACGAGCGGCGCGTCGATCGACAGCATCGCGTTGGACTGCGCGCGCAGGTGGTCGATCACGCGGTTGCGGGCCACGGTGAACAGCCAGGTGGTGAAGCGCGCGCTGGCGACGTAGCGCGGCGCGGCGCGCGCGACGCTGATCCAGGTCTCCTGCAGCACGTCGTCGGCCGCGCCCTCGTGCTGCGCACCGAGGCGATGGCGGATGAAGCGCCAGGTGGCCCGCTCGTGGCGGTCGTACAGGCGGGTGAAGGCGGCGGCGTCGCCGCCGGCGAAGGCATGCATCAGGAATTCGTCGCTGTCGGCGGCCGGCACCGCGGCGTCGGTCGACGTGGCTTCGGCCAACGCCCGTTCATCGTCCGCCTCGCGCACCAGCGCGATGGACGGATCGGAGTCTGAATGGGCCTGCACGGGCCACGATGCTAACCCGTGGGCAGTCGCGCCAGGCCACCGGATCGGCGACAGTTCCAAGTCGAATCAATAATTCGATGGGTCCGCCACGTAGCCGCCGTGATCGGCCGGGAAGGCGTGCGGCGCGGTCTGGACCACGCGCGGCGGCGGCACGATGCCGGCGGCGACGAGGTTGTCGACGCTGTCGTAGCGGATCTCCAGGCGCTGGTCGGGTTGCGCGCTGGCGCGCTGGAACTGCACGATGCGCATGTAGTCGGTCTCGCGCGCGCCGTGGCCCGTTCCCAGGCGATCGTGCGCGAGCGGCGCCTGCGAGCGCGCGACAGCGGACATGTCGGGCGACGCGCCCGCTTCGGCGCGACGCGATTCGGGCGCCGGCTGCGCCCCCGGCGACGGCGCGGGCAGGGCTGGCGCCATCGGCGCGGGTGCCGGCGCAGCTGCCGCCTTGGCCGATCCCTCGAGGCGCAGGGTCGGCCGCGCGTCCGAGACCTCGAGCGACGCCGCCTCGCGGAACACGGCCACGCCGATCACGCCGACGTCCAGCGGACGGCCGGTGCGGGCGGCGTAGGAGTCGGACAGCGACGTGAACTCGAATGCCGCGATCTCGCGCTCGCTCTTGCGCCAGCCGTTGACCTCGGTGCGCTGCCCCGGCTCGAGCACGTAGCCGCGCTGGCTCACGGCGGCCGTCTCGCCCGAGATGACGTTGACGCCGTCGATCGCCACCACCGCGAGCACGCGCTCGCCGCTGTTGTTGACCAGGCGCAGCGCGTAGCGGTCGCCGGGGCGGCCTGCGACCACCGGACGCCCGTGGTCGCGCCAGACGTGCAGCGTCTGGCCGGCGTCGCGGTCGACGACGTCCACCTGCACGAGGCGGCTGTCGGCCTGCGCGTCCGGCACGGCTGCCACGCCCAGCAGGGCCGCGAGCGCCGCGCCGGCCAGCAGGCCGCGGCGGCGGTGGGAAATGTCCAGGGTCGGGTTCATCGCCAGTTCCTTTCCAGGGCTGATGGCGGTTGAACGGACGGCGCGCGGAAACGGGGTGAAACGTCAGCGCCGGGGCCGTCTGACCTTCGCCGCGGGCACGTCGGGCACCTGCAGCAGCCCGGCGACCATGGCCCGCACCAGCGCGCCGGCGTCCAGCCGCGCGAGGCGGCGCGCCTGCGCGGGCGGCACCGGCAGGCCGCCGAACGCGCCGTCGATCGCGAGGTTGGCCACGCCGTGCGACAGGCTCCAGCCGGCGAGCGCCAGCTCCAGGCCACGGTCGGCCGCGTGCCGCTTGGCGGCGTCCAGCAGCACCGTGAACGCCCGCTCCGACGCGCGGGCCAGCCCCGGGTGCTCGGCCTTGCGCGCCAGCGTCGGGCCGAACATCAGGCGGAACTGCGCCGGGTGCGCGAGCGCCTCGCGGACATAGGCCTCGCCGATGTCCAGCAGCGCCCGCGCCGCGTCGTCCGCGACGGCGGCGGCAGCGAGCGCGTCGCCGAGGCGGTCGAAGGCGTGCTCGGCGACACCGGCCAGCAGCGCGTCGCGGTTGGCGAAATGGTGGTACGGCGCCGCGTGCGACACCCCCGCCGCGCGCGCCAGCTCGCGCAGCGTCAGCGTCTCGGCGCCGCGCTCGTCCAGCCAGCGCGCGGCGGTGGCCAGCAGCGAGGCGCGCAGGTCGCCGTGGTGGTACGGGCGCGGTTCGGGCTTGCGGGAGCGCGGCTTGGTGGCGACGGCAGACGGCATGGCCCGATCTTGACACGAGAAGGATCATGCCGCACGATGAACCAATCTTGACGCTGTCAAGTTCCAGACCGCCGGAGCCGTTCCATGTACCACGCCATCGTCCGCCGCAAGCTGCGCCGCGCCTTCGCCGACATCAACGCCGGCCGCTACGACGGCATCGTCGCGCAGTTCGCGCCGCAGCACCGCCACGCGATGGCGGGCCGGCACGCGCTGGCCGGCGACCGGCGCAGCGTGGCGTCGACCGCGCGCTGGTACGAGCGACTTCAGCGGCTGCTGCCCGG
Source organism: uncultured beta proteobacterium (assembly GCA_903845345.1). Lineage (GTDB taxonomy): Bacteria > Pseudomonadota > Gammaproteobacteria > Burkholderiales > Burkholderiaceae_C > Scleromatobacter. The sequence goes on along the minus strand of CAIMXF010000093.1, from coordinate 5,608 downwards.
CCTGCAGTTCGACGTGCGCGCCATCGTCGTCGGCGGCATGCCGTGGCACACGACGGCCGCGGTGAGCTGGGACGACCGCTTCGCGCTGCCCGACGGCACGCAGGGCAGCAACACCGGCGTGCACGAGTTCGAGCTGCGCTGGGGCCGCGTGAGCTCGCTGGTGATCCATTGCGATTCGCAGCGGCTGCAGCAGTACTGCGAGCACCTGGTCGCCTGCGGCGTCGCCGAGGCCGGGGCCGAGCCGATCACCGACGTGCGCTGACGAAGGCGGCCTCCAGAAGACACGAACGTGACCGCCACGCCTCCCGTGGGGTCGCGGCCACGGGGTTTCCATGGGGTTACGCAACCCTGGCAAGATTCCTTGTCCCCAGGCCGAGCAGCCGGGGCCAAGGAGACATCATGGAAAAGAACACCGCCGCCCTGTCGCCCGCCGAAGAGGCGCTGCGCGACGCCGCCCTCGAATACCACCGCAGCCCGGTGCGCGGCAAGATCGCGGTCACGCCCACCAAGCCCTTGTCCAACCAGCGCGACCTGTCGCTGGCCTACTCGCCGGGCGTCGCCTACGCGTGCCTCGCCATCGAGGCCGATCCGGCGCTGGCGCACGACTACACCGCGCGCGGCAACCTGGTGGGCGTCGTCACCAACGGCACCGCGGTGCTGGGCCTGGGCGACATCGGCCCGCTGGCCGGCAAGCCGGTGATGGAGGGCAAGGGCTGCCTGTTCCAGAAGTTCGCGGGCATCGACGTGTTCGACATCGAACTGGCCGAGCGCGATCCCGACAAGCTGGTCGACATCATCGCCGCGCTCGAGCCCACGCTGGGCGGCATCAACCTCGAGGACATCAAGGCGCCCGAGTGCTTCTACATCGAGAAGAAGCTGCGCGAGCGCATGAACATCCCCGTGTTCCACGACGACCAGCACGGCACGGCCATCATCTCGACGTCCGCGCTGATCAACGGCCTCGAGCTGGTGGGCAAGAAGATCGGCGACGTGAAGATCGCGGTGTCGGGCGCCGGCGCCGCGGCCATCGCCTGCCTCGACCTGATGGTGGAGCTCGGCGTCAACCGCGCCAACGTCACCGTGTGCGACTCCAAGGGCGTGATCCACGACCGCCGCGAGGACAAGCTCGACGAATCGAAGAAGCGCTACCAGAAGGTGACGGCCATGCGCACGCTGGCCGACGCGATGGCAGGCGCCGACGTCGTGCTGGGCTGCTCCGCGGCCGGCGCGATCACGGCAGGGATGGTCGAATCGATGGCGGACAAGCCCATCATCCTGGCGCTGGCCAATCCCGAGCCGGAGATCCGGCCGGAGCTCGCGAAGGCGGTGCGCCCGGACTGCATCATCGCCACCGGCCGCTCGGACTATCCGAACCAGGTCAACAACGTCCTGTGCTTCCCGTACATCTTCCGCGGCGCGCTCGATTGCGGTGCCACCCGCATCACCGAGGCGATGAAGGTGGCCTGCGTGCAGCAGATCGCCGATCTCGCCAAGGCCGAGATCTCCGGCGAGGTGGCCGCGGCCTATCCGGGCCGCGAACTGCGCTTCGGCCCCGACTACCTGATCCCGACGCCGTTCGACTCGCGCCTGATCCTGCGCATCGCGCCCGCGGTCGCGCGGGCGGCCCAGGCCTCCGGCGTCGCGACGCGCCCGATCAGGGACTTCGACGCCTACGTGCATTCGCTCGATCGCTTCGTGTCGCACACGGGCATGCTGATGCGCCCGCTGTTCAGCGCGGCGCGCCAGTCGCCCAGGCGCGTGGTCTATGCCGAAGGCGAGGACGAGCGCGTGCTGCGCGCGGTGCAGATCGCGCTGGACGAACGCCTGGTCAAGCCGATCCTGGTGGGCCGGCCGGCCGTGATCGCGAGCCGCATCGAGCGCGCGGGCCTGCGCCTGCAGGCGGGCCGCGACTTCGAGATCGTCAATCCCGACGACGACACCCGGTTCCGCCAGTACTGGGAGACCTACCACCGCCTCAACGCGCGCGACGGCGTCACACCCGACATGGCCAAGGCCACGGTGCGGCGCTCCAACACGACGATCGCCGCGCTGATGGTGCACCTGGGCGACGCCGACGCGCTTCTGTGCGGCCTGGTCGGCCGCTTCGACGGCCACTTCGCGCACCTGCGCGAGGTCGTCGGCCAGCGCCCGGGCGCGCACGGCTTCGCCACCGTCAATGCGCTGCTGCTGGACAAGCACACCCTGTTCATCGCCGACACCTCCGTCAACGACGATCCGACGGCCGAACAGCTGGCCGACATCGCCGCGATGGCCGTGGAAGAGGTCCGTGGATTCGGCCTGGTGCCGCAGGTGGCCTTCCTGTCGCACTCGATGTTCGGCAGCAGCCAGCGCCCGTCGGCCAGGAAGATGCGTGCGGCGCGCGACCTGTTCGTCCAGCGCATGCCCGAGGTCGCGGCCGACGGCGAACTGCAGGGCGACGCCGCCTTCAGCGAGGACCTGCGCGAGGCCCTGCTGCCCGATTCGACGCTCAAGGGCGCGGCCAACGTTCTGATCTGCCCGAACCTGGACGCGGCCAACATCCTCTTCAACGTGCTGAAGATGACCGGCGGCCACGGCGTGACGATCGGGCCGATCCTGCTCGGCGCCAACGCGCCGGTGCACGTGCTCACGCCGTCGTCGACGGTCCGCCGCATCGTCAACATGACGGCGCTGGCGGTCGCGCATGCCTGCAGCCATCCGGGAATTGCCAACCGCTGACATTGAGGGCGTGTCGATATACCCTGAACCGGGTATTGCGGCACGACCAATACCCTGAATTGGGTATCCACGCAGCCTCCGGGTTGCGTTTTTGGTTGTATGGCCGAAGGTTATTTGTATATTTGGATTCGAGAACCTCGCCTAATCCCGAACAGGGATTTCCCGAACGCGATCACCGAATTGATTTAATGCTGAAGCAATTTAGGGGTCGCTCTCGAATTAATCAGGCGTTAATCGCGCCGGTAACAATTCGCGAGCCCTCCAAACAAGTCTTCCATTCGCTGGACGGCTTGGCGGAGCAAGCACCAACTTCAAGATATGCACGGTCGAGGTGCGAGTAATGCACCGTCATACCCCTCGGGGTTCGACCTGATACCGCCGATATTGAGCCGGCACAGAATCAGCGCCTGCATCGACGACCTCCCCCCGAAATGGATAACCCCAATCGGTGATCGCGATGTTCCACGAGCGACACCGACAAAATCGAATTGCCGCTCCCACAGCAAAAATTCACGTCATCCAAATAGCGTGAACTGACTCATCGATTAGGAGAAGACTCCCATGAAGAAACAAGGACAAGCCAAGAGCCGGCAGGCCTCGGCGGCCCGGGCCGACAAGCTGAAGGTCCTGTCGGCCCTGACCGCCAGCGTCTTCGCGCTGTCGGCACACGCCGCCGCCACCGAGGCGTGGGTTGCCACGGCCACCAAGGCGCACGACCCCCGCGCCGCCCAGCACATCGCCCCGCTGAGGTCCGGCGAACAGGTCGACGTCGTCGTCTCGCTGAAGCTGCGCAACAAGGGCGAGCTCGACGCCCTGACCGCCAAGCTGATGGCCGGCGCGGCCGGCGTGCATCCGCTGACGTCGGAGCAGTTCATGGCCAAGTACGCGCCGACCGCGGCGCAAGCCCAGACCGTCGTCGCCTACCTGCGCGCCCAGGGCTTCACCAACATCGACGTCGCCCCGAACAACCTGCTGATCAGCGCCACCGGCACCGCCGGCGCCCTGCGCACCGCGTTCAAGGCCGACCTGCACGAGTACAACGTGGAAGGCCGCCGCGCCTACGCCAACGTCACGGACGCGATGGTCCCCGAGCACCTGTCCAGCGTGGTCAACGGCGTCGTCGGCCTGCAGAACGTGCACCTGATGCACACCCAGCTGCAGCGCGCGGCCAAGACGCAAGCCGTCACGCCGCAGGCCACCAGCGCCATCAGCATCCCGAACTTCCCGGCCATCTACGGCGCGTCGAGCCTGCCGAGCGCCACCACCGGCACCATCGGCATCATCACGTCGGGTAGTCTCACGCAGACCATCACCGACCTGAAGAGCTTCGCCTCCAGCGCCGGCTATCCGGTGCCCAACGTCACCACGACCGTGGTCGGCACCGCCGGCACCAGCACGTCGGGCACCGACGAATGGAACATGGACTCGCAAAGCTCGCTCGCCGCCGCCGGCGGCACGATCGCGGGCATGATCCTGTACAACGTCAACTCGCTGAGCGACGCCAACCTGACCCAGGGCTACAACAAGGCCGTGACGGACAACAAGGCGCGCGCGATCAACGTGTCGCTGGGCGGCTGCGAGAGCGACGAAGGCTCGGCCGAATCGACGCAGGACGCCATCTTCGAGACGGCCGTCTCGCAGGGCCAGATGTTCTCCGTGTCGTCGGGCGACTCCGGCGCCTACGAGTGCGGCGCGACGGCCGGCAAGGCGCAGAGCTACCCGGCGGTCTCGCCATACGTCATCGCCGTCGGCGGCACCACGCTGTCGACCAGCGGCTCCACCTGGACGGGCGAGACGGTCTGGTCCTGCACCAGCGCCTCCACCTGCCAGCAATCCTCCTCCGGCGGCGCCGGCGGCGGCCCCTCGCTGACGGAAAACGCGCCGACGTGGCAGGTTTCCGCGGGCGTGCTCGGCAGTTCCACCAAGCGCGGCGTGCCGGACATCTCGTTCGACGCCAATCCCAGCTCCGGCGCGCTCGTCCTGATCAACGGCACGCAACAGCAGATCGGCGGCACCTCGCTGGCCGCCCCGCTGTGGGCCGGCTTCTGGACGCGCATCCAGGCCGCGCACGGCAACACGCTGCCGTTCCCGGCGTCGACCATCTACGCCGGCGCCGCTGCGAACCCGAGCTGGTTCCATGACGTGACCTCGGGCAACCAGGGCTACGCCGCCGCCGCCGGCTGGGATTACGCGTCGGGCTACGGCTCGGTGCAGATCGCCAACTTCTCGGCGTCCTTCAGCGGTTCCACCCCGCCCCCGCCGCCCCCGCCGCCGCCGGCCAGCGGCCCGTCGGCGAGCTTCACCGACACGGTCTCCGGCCTGACGGTCTCGTTCGTCGACACCTCCACCGACACGGGCGGCACGATCAGCTCGCGTTCTTGGAACTTCGGCGACAGCAGCACCTCGACCGCGCAGAACCCGTCGCACACGTACGCCGCCGGCGGCACGTACACAGTGACGGAAACCGTGACGGACAGCAACAGCAAGTCCGCCACGGCGACGAAGTCGGTCACCGTCACGTCGACCACGCCGCCGCCGCCGCCGCCGTCCAACCTGGTCACCAACGGTGGCTTCGAAGGTTCGGCGTCCCCGTGGACGGTGAGCTCGGGCACGTACTGCACCAACGCCACCTGCAGCGGCGAAACGGCGCATTCCGGCACGGGCTTCCTGTGGCTGGACGGCTACGGCTCGGCCCACACCGACACCGCGACGCAGTCGATCACGATCCCTGCCGGCAAGACGTCCGCCACGCTGACGTTCTACCTGCACGTCGACACCGCCGAGACGACCAAGACGGCGGCGTACGACACGCTGACGGTCGGCGTGACCAGCGGCAGCACGACCACCACGCTGGCGACCTACTCGAACCTCAACGCGGCCGCCGGCTACG
>CAIMXF010000092.1 GCA_903845345.1 uncultured beta proteobacterium | reverse complement strand
GCAGAGCGAGACGATCAGGGCGCCACGGATCGTGGCCAGGTGTGCAATGCGGTTCATGCTTGGAACTCCTTCAGCAGGTCAGAAATGGGGCCGGATTCACCCCCTGGCAGGCGGCAACGCGTCGTTGGCGCTTTCCTGACAAGGGTCATGGCGGGATTTCGACCTGGCAGTGCCATTCTTGAGTGCACTCTTTAACAGTGATCCAGGAATCAGGGCCGCGAATCGGCCACAAATCGCCACGCGGCCGCGGCCTGCTCACGCGATCGAGGGTTACTACCTATCGGCGCCGTCGATCGCCGGTCCGGGTGCGCGCGCCGCCATCCAGGTTATCGGCCGTCTTCGCGGCGGGAGCAGCCAAAAAAAAACGCGCCTCCGGGGCGCGTTCGTTCGAGGCTCGCCGCTTCAGCGCGGCGGCAGCAGCCTGGACGGGTCGATCGGCTTGCCCTGCTTGCGGATCTCGAAGTGCAGTTGCACGCGATCGGCGTCGGTCGAGCCCATCTCGGCGATCTTCTGGCCGCGCTTGACGATCTGGTCTTCCTTGACCAGCAGCGTCTGGTTGTGGGCATAGGCGGTCAGGTAGTTCGCGTTGTGCTTGACGATCACCAGGTTGCCGTAGCCGCGCAGGCCCGAGCCGGCGTAGACGACGCGGCCGTCGGCCGCGGCGAACACCGGGTCGCCGGCCTTGCCGCCGATGGCCAGGCCCTTGGTCTTGGCGTCGTCGAACGGCGCCACCACCGGGCCGGCCGCCGGCCAGGCCCAGGTCAGGTCGTCGTCGTCGTGCGTGGCGGCGGCCTGCGGCGTGGCGGCGCCGGTCAGCGGCACCGCGGTGCCGGCCACGGCCGGAGACACGGGCACGCCGCTGGCCTTGGCCGGGACGGGCGGCAGCGGCTTGAACGTCGCGGCCGGAGCCGACGCGGCGGCGATGGTCGTCGTGGTGGTGGTGGCGGTGGCGACCGTGGCGCCGGGGGGCACGTCGCCGGCCGGCGGCACCACCTTGAGGACCTGCCCGACCTCGAGGTGGTTCGGATCGGCCAGGTTGTTCCAGCGGGCGAGGTCCCGCCAGCTCTGGCCGGTGTCCATGCCGATCTTGGTGAGCATGTCGCCCGGCTGGACGGTGTACGTCGACGGGCGCGACTCAGCGGCGGGCGCCGGCGTCGCCGCGGGCTTCGTCTCGATGGCGGCCACGGCCGCGTGCTGCGTCCGCGCCGAGTGATCTTCGACGGGCGCCTGATTCGGGGTGGCGCACCCGATCAAGGCCCAGGCGGACGTCACGCAAACCGTCGTCACGAGCGTTCGTCGACCCCAAAGCGATGCCATATGTTCCCTGCGTTGTTTCAACCAATCCCCGATTTTAAGGGAACAAACGTGACCGACTCCCCGATCTGCCTGACGAAGCCCTCCGGCGTCCTGTCGACGATCACCAGCGCCTGCCCGGCCAGGCCCGGCATGGCGGTGGGCGCCACCAGCCGGCCGCCGAGCGCCAGCTGCGCCAGCCAGGCCTCGGGAATGGCCTCGCCGCCGGCCGCGGCGACGATGCTGTCGTAGGGCGCGTTGGGCGGATGGCCGACGCGGCCGTCGCCGTGCACCAGGCGCACGCCCGCCACGCCCAGCGCGTCGAGATGGCGCCGCGCCATCTGGTGCAGCGGCTGCAGGCGTTCGATCGAGATGACGCTGCGTGCCAGCCGCGCGAGCAGCGCGGTCTGGTAGCCGCAGCCGGTGCCGATCTCGAGCGTGCGCCCCAGGTGGCCTTGCGCCGAAGCGTTGGCGCCGTCGAACAGCCATTGCAGCTGGCGCGCGACCACCGACGGCTTCGAGATGGTCTGGCCCAGCCCGATCGGCAGGCTGGTGTCCTCGTAGGCCTGGATGGCCAGGGCCGTGTCGACGAAGCGATGGCGCGCGACCGCGGCGAAGGCCGCCAGCAGCGACGGCGCCGTGATGCCCTCGCTGCGCAGCCGCGCCACCATGCGCTCGCGCATCGGCCCGTTGTCCAGGCCCAGGCCGGTGGGCACGACGTGGCGCGCGGCGTCCTGCGCGGCCTGGTGCAGCAGCGCCTGCGGCCGCAGCGGATTGCGCGCGCTGCCGGCGGGCGCCGCGGGCTTGCCGCCGCTCGTCCACTGCGCGGGAAAGCGCCTGGAGCGCGGCGGATCGCCGGTCGTCATGGGCGTCCCAGCCGCGCCGACCAGCCGTCGAGGTTCGCGTGGTCGGTGAGATCGACCTGCAGCGGCGTGATCGACACGCGCCCGCTGGCGACCGCGTGGAAATCGGTGCCCGCGCCGGCCTCGCGTGCGTTGCCCGCCGGGCCGATCCAGTAGATCGGCTCGCCGCGCGGATTCTTCTGCACGATCACCGGCTCGCTGGCATGGCGCCGGCCCAGGCGCGTGGTGCTCCAGGGCACCGCGTCGGCATCGGCCCGGCTGGGGAAGTTGACGTTCAACAGGAACGGCGCGGCGCCCGGCTGGCCGAAGGACGGATCCGCGATGACGGCCTCCACGACTCGGCGTGCGCCGCGCGCAGCGGCCTCGATGTGCGCCCAGCCCTTGTGCTGGATCGAGAACGCGATCGCCGGCACGCCGAACAGGAAGCCCTCCATCGCGGCGGCCACCGTGCCCGAATAGAGCGTGTCGTCACCCATGTTCTCGCCATTGTTGATGCCCGAGAGCACCAGGTCCGGCTTGTGCGCGAGCAGCCCGGTCAGCGCCACGTGCACGCAGTCGGACGGGGTGCCGTTGACCACGCGAAACCCGTTGGACGGGCCGCCCCTGGCTTCGAACACCGACAGCGGCCGGCCGAGCGTGAGGGAGTTGGACATGCCGCTCGCGTTCTGCTCGGGAGCGACCACGTCGACGTCGCCGAGGCCGCGGCACGCCTCCACGAGGGCCACCAGGCCCTGGGCGAGGTAGCCGTCGTCGTTGGCGATGAGGATGCGCATGGGCTCATTGTAGGCAGCGCGACGACGTCGCCCGCGCGACTGCCGCGGTCATGCGACGTCCTTATGATCGCCGTTCCTTCCAAGAACCGGATGAACGCCATGCATGCCTGGATGTGTGAAACGCTGGACGGCCCCGCCGCCCTGCAATGGCGCGAGCGCCCGACGCCGCAGCCCGCGGCCGACGAGGTGCTGATCGCGATCCACGCGGCCTCTCTCAACTTCCCCGACCTGCTGATCGTGCAGGGCAAGTACCAGATGCGTCCCGAGCTGCCGTTCGCGCCCGGCGCGGAGTTCGCGGGGGTGGTCGAGGCGGTGGGGGCGGACGTCCGGCACCTGAAGGTCGGCATGCCGGTCGCCGCGCTGGGCGGCCACGGCGGCTTCGCGACGCATGCATGCGTGAAGGCGATGCAGGTGATGCCGCTGCCCGCGGGCTTCCCGCTGCGCGACGCCGCGGCGTTCGCGTTCACCTACGGCACCGCGCATCACGCGCTGATCGATCGAGCTGCGCTGCAGGCCGGCGAGACCGTGCTGGTGCTCGGCGCGGCCGGCGGCGTCGGCACCGCGGCGATCCAGATCGCGAAGGCGGCCGGCGCGACGGTGATCGCCGCGGCGTCGACCGACGCCAAGTGCGCGCTGTGCCGCGACATCGGCGCCGACGTAGCGATCAACTACGCCGCGGCGCCGTTGCGCGACGCGTTGAAGGAGGCGGCGAAGGGCAAGGGCATCGACGTCGTGTTCGACCCCGTCGGCGGTTCGCATGCCGAACCCGCCTTCCGCGCGATCGCATGGCGCGGCCGCTACCTGGTGATCGGCTTCGCCGAAGGCCGGATCCCCGCGTTGCCGTGGAACCTGCCGCTGCTCAAGGGCGCGTCCATCGTCGGCGTGTTCTGGGGCGACTTCGTGCGCCGCGAGCCGGCGGCGAACGCGCGCATGCTGGGCGCATTGGCCTCACAATACGCCCGGGGGCACGTGAAGCCGGTGATCGACGACGTGCTGCCCCTGTCGAAACTCGCGGACGCGTACCGTCGCCTCGAGAACCGGCAGATCCTGGGCAAGCTGGTGATGGTGCCGGACGAACTGCTCGCGACAGGCTGACAAAGGCCCTGCCCGGGCGGCCCCAATAGGCAGTTCCCCCCATATGGCTGCCCCGAAACGGGGGATGCGGCGGGCCCCCGGGCTCGTTAGCATTCCGGCATCGCGCCAAAGAACGGCAGACCACTGCGGTCCGGCGTCGATACAGGCAGGCAAAGGGGAACGACATGGCAGTCAAGGTTTTGATCCTCGAGGACAACCCCGCAGCGCGGGAATTCCTCGGACGCGTGGTGCGCGAAAGCTTCAGCGACACCATCACCATCGTCGAGGCCGGCGATCTGGAGAGCGCACGCCGCGCGATCCGCATCGCGGGCGGCGCCCAGGGGTATCACGGCGTCGATCCGTTCAAGCTGGTGCTGTGCGACCTCGAGTTGCCGGACGGCTCCGGCCTGGAACTGCTCGAGGAACTGCGCCAGTACCCGGCGACCAAGGTCGTCACCACGCTGTATTCGGACGACGAGCACCTGTTTCCCGCGCTGCAGAGCGGCGCCGACGGCTACCTGCTCAAGGAAGACCGCTTCGAGCTGCTGGTCGAGGAACTGCAGAAGATCGTGCGCGGCGAGCCGCCGCTGTCGCCGGCCATCGCGCGCCGCCTGCTCGGCCATTTCCGGACGAATACCCGTACGGGCATGAACCGCCGCATCACCGACGAAGGCAACGGGGCCGCACTGCGCGCGCCGACCGCGTCGTCCACGTTCACGGCCGTGGCGTTCGCGGCGCCGTCGCCGGTCGAAATCGAGCCGGCGCTGGACCTGCCGGCCCTGACGCCGCGCGAGGTCGAGGTGCTCACCTTCCTCAGCAAGGGCTTCACGATCAAGGAGATCGCGGCGCTGATGTCGATCAAGTGGTTCACGGTCAACGACCACATCAAGTCGATCTACCGCAAGCTCAACGTGTCCAGCCGCGCGGAAGCCGCGGTGCTCGCGAGCAAGCAAGGGCTCGTGTAAGCGTGCCGCGTGCCGCGCGCCTGACAGCAACCTTCCCCGGCCGCGTGCCATGAGCCAGGGCCGCGTTCGCCCGATGGGCTGGCGCCGGCTGCTGCTGCTGCCGGTCGCGCTGCTCGCGTCGCTCGCCGTGGTGGTGCTCGCGCGCACGCTCGCGCAGACGCCCGACCTCGACGCCCGCTGGCGTCTCGACGGCAACGGCCACCTCCAGCTGATCGCCACCGACCAGCCGTGGATGCGTCCGGCGCTGGGCCACTCGCTGGAGGTGATCGTCGCGCCCGGCATGGCGCCGCTGTTCGTCGACGGGCGCCGCGTCGTCAATTCCTCGCGCTGGGTCGCGAGCGACGAGGAGCGCGAGGCCGGCGCGCGCCAGCAGCGCCAGATGGCGCGCATGCTGCAGCCCGGCGTGCCGGTGCTGCTCGGGTTCAACGATCGCATGAATGCGCGCGTCACGCCGCGCGCGCGCGGCTACGCGACGCTGGGCATCACATTCTGGCTGCTGTGCGGGCTCGGGCTCGCGCTGGAACTGGTCGGCGCGGTCGTGATCCTGGTGCGCCAGGACATCCGCAACGTCCTCTACGCCGTGATGGCGCAGTGCCAGGCCGCGCAACTGCTGCTGGCCGCCGTCGACGCGGCGCCGGGCATGGGCAACACGAGCCTGCTCGGCGGGCACGAGGCGGCGCTGCGCATGGCGCTCGACGTGGTCACCTGCGCGGCGCTGCTCAACGCGACGCTGCTCTATCCGACGCCGTTGCCGCCGCGGCGCGCGCTGGCGTCGCTGTCGTGGCTGGCCGCGATCGTGTTCAGCGGCGCGGCGCTGGCGTTCGACCTGCCGCAGGCCTGGTGGTGGTGCCAGTCGCTGCAACTGAGCACCGGGCTGCTGGTGATCGGCCTGCTCGGATGGTCGTACCGCATTACCCCCCACCCGTATGCGACCGTGATGCGGCGCCTGTCCATCGTCACGGTGGGCAGCCTCGCGCTGGTCACCATCGTCGTGGCGCTCAGCGACCGAATGCCGGGCGAAGTGCAGTCGCTGGTGACCGCGGTCCCGGTGATCTGGACGGTGTTCTTCGCCTCGCTGCTGCTGATGTCGCCGTTCCTCGCGCGCTCGCAGCACATGATGCGCGAGTTCGCGATGCTGGCCGGCGTCAGCACGCTCGCCACGTCGGTCGACCTCCTGTTCGTGGCGGTGTTCTCGTTCAACCAGTTCGCGTCGATCACCACGTCGCTGTTCGTCGCGCTGGGCGTCTACGCGGCCTCGCGCCAGTGGCTGCTCGACCAGATGATCGGCGCCCGCGCGGTGACCACCGAGCGGCTGTTCGAGCACCTGCTGCGCATCGCGCGCAAGGTCGAGGAGCAGCCCGAGCGCGCCGCCGACTGGCAGCTGGAGCTGTTCCACGCCGTGTTCCAGCCGCTGGTCGCGCGCCACGAGCCGGGCTTCACGCAGACCACGCGCTGGTACGAGGGCGGCGCCGGCCTGCTGGTGCCGCTGGCCGTGCAGCCGCCGGCCGACGCGGGCGCGCCGTCCCGATTCGAGGACGGCGACCAGCCCGAGCCGCGGCTGATCGTGCTGCGCTTCGCCGAGCGCGGCAAGCGCCTGTTCACCGCCGAGGATGCGCGCCTGGCCGACCGCATCGTCGAACAGCTGCGCCGTGCCGTCGCCCACGATCGCGCGATCGAGCAGGGCCGCAGCGAGGAGCGCGGACGCATCGCGCAGGACCTGCACGACGACATCGGCGCGCGCCTGCTCACGCTCATGTACAAGGCGCCCAATCCCGAGATGGAGGACTACGTCCGCCACACGCTGCAGGACCTGAAGACGCTCACGCGCGGCCTCGCGGCGACCACGCACTTCCTGTCGCACGCGTCGGCCGAATGGAAGGCCGACATCGCGCAGCGCCTGTCGCCCACCGGCTGCACGCTGGACTGGTCGTTCACGCAGGACGTCGACATCCAGCTCAACGTGGTGCAGTGGTCGGGCCTGACGCGCATCCTGCGCGAGCTGGTGAGCAACATCATCGCCCACGCCAAGGCGACGCACGCCACCGTCCACGCCGATCTCGCCAACGGCCTGCTGAGGCTGACCGTCACCGACAACGGCGTCGGCGGCACGCCCAAGGACTGGTCGACCGGCCTCGGCCTGGGCGGCATCCGCAAGCGCGTGCGCATGCTGGGCGGCACCATCGCCTGGCAGCAGAACACGCCCGTGGGCGTGCGCTGCGATGTCAGCGTGCCGCTGGCGGTTCCTTCGACGCCGGAAACTTTGAACGACTCCGGCGCGTCCGAGCGGGTCGCCAAAAGGCGTCCAGGCTAGCCGCAAAGCACAGCCGGAGTGGTTCTCCCGGCGAGCATCGGCAACCACGCCCGGGCGTCTCTTGGCGGCACGAGCGGGCGTGCAAGGGTTCGCTCAAGAGTTCTGAACAAACGTCGCCCGGCGCAAGCGCGGGCTGACCCTGTAGCGCTCGCCACGGTAGAACGCGTCCAGTGCATCGAGCAGCTTCACCGTGGCGTCGGCGCCCCACAGCGCGAGCCAGGCGAACGGGCCAGCCGGGTAGTTGACGCCCAGCGTCATCGCCGCGTCGGCACCGGCGGCGTCGCAGACGCCCTGCTCCACCGCGTCGCTCGCCTCGTTGATCAGCATGGCGATCGTGCGCGCGACGACCAGGCCCGGCACGTCGGTCACGCGCTGCGGCGACCAGCCGAGCGCGCGCAGCGCCGCGGCGGCGCGCGTCGCGAAGTCGGCCGAGGCTTGCGGCGCGGGCGTCCACGCGAGCGCCACCCCGGGCGTGGTCGAGCCGGCGGCCGCCGGGCCCACCGGCCAGTCGAACAGCGCCAGATCGCCGACGCCCGACACGCTCGCGCGTTCGGCGGCGCAACGGCCGTCGGTGAGCATCAGCACGCCGTCGCCGATCTGCAGGCGGGTCTCGGCGTTCGCCGGCTCGGCCTCGCGCGTGAAGCCCAGGCCGGACGCAGCGAGCCGCGTGGCCAGCAGGTCGGCCACCGGGCCGCTTCCATGCAGCACCCACGGCACCGCGGGCAGCGGCGCCGCCTCGGCAGCGCCGTCGCTCGTCTTCGCGCCGCCGTCCGGATAGCGATAGAAGCCGCGGCCCGACTTGCGTCCCAGCAGGCCGCCGTCCACCATCTCGCGCTGCACCAGCGAGGGCACGTAGCGCTTGTCGAAGAAGTTGGCCTCGTAGACCGACTGCGTGACGAAGAAGTTGGTGTCGTGGCCGATCAGGTCCATCAGCTCGCACGGGCCCATGCGAAAGCCGGCGCCGCGCACGCACGCGTCGAGGACCGCGGGCGTGGCGGCCTGGTCCTGCAGCAGCGCGAGCGTCTCGGCGTAGAACGGGCGCGCGATGCGGTTGACGATGAAGCCCGGCGTCGACTTGGCGTGCACCGCGGTCTTGCCCCAGTCGGCGGCCAGCATGTGGATCGCGTCGGCGACCGCGGGTTCGGTCGCCAGGCCCGAGACCACCTCCACCAGCCGCATCAACGGCACCGGGTTGAAGAAGTGCATGCCCACGACGCGGCCCGGCACCTCGAGCCCGCGCGCGATCGCGGTGATCGACAGCGACGACGTGTTCGACGCCAGCACGCACTCGGGCGACACGATGGCCTCGAGGTCGCGCATCAGCGCCTGCTTCACGCCCAGGTTCTCGACGATCGCCTCGATCACGAGCGCCGCGTCGCGCAGTTCGGTCAACGAACTGGCCACGTGCGCGCGACCGCGCGCGGCGGCGACGTCCTCGGGCGTCAGCTTGCCCTTGTCGGCGAGCTTGGCCAGCGTGGCCGTCAGCTGTTCGACGGCCGCCGCCGCCGCGCCTTCGCGCACGTCGTACAGGTGCACCGGATGCCCGGCCAGCAGCGCCACCTGCACGATGCCGACGCCCATGACGCCCGCGCCGATGACGGCCACGGGACGATTGCGGAACAGGTTGATATTCGTCATGAGTGCGATTCTGGCTTATGCCCCGGTTCAGGCTGCCGAAGGGGTGTCCTTCGACAATCGAGCCCGTCGCGACGCTTGCCGCGACACTTGCCGCCCGCGTGGCCGCGTTGCACGCGGTGTCGGGTCGAAACGGACGTTCAAGCCTCCCTGTGGGCGTTACGCCGGGCCGACGGGCGGACCTTCTGAGTGCACCCGGTCCGCGCTGGCACACTGTGCCGATGCCCAGTTCCCGACACGCACCGCCCCCCCCCGACGACGCCGACGACGGCCCCTCCGCCGCCGAGGCTGCCTCGCAGGCGCGCGCGCTGCGCGGCGCCGCGAAGCTGGCCATCGAGGCCACCACGGGCCTGACCGACCTCGTCGAGGCCATGCACGCGCGCATCGCCAGTCTGCCCGGCCTGCCCGGGCCGGCCGACGGGCGCACGCGGGGCATCACGGGGCTCGTCTACAAGACCGTGCGCGGCGTCACGCGCGCGGTGGGCGGCAGCGTCGACACGCTGCTGGCCGTGCTTGCGCCGACCCTCGCGCCGCCGCCCGGCGAGGCGGCGGCGTTGCCCTCGCCCGAGCGCGAGGCCGTGCTCGCCGCGCTCAACGGCGTGCTGGGCGACCATCTCGCGAAGACCGCCAATCCGCTCGCGATCCGCATGGCATTGCGCAGCGGCGGGCGCGCGCTGCCGCTGCAGCGCGCGGCGCTGGCCGCCGCGTTGCCCGACGCCGGCGAGCGGCTGCTGGTGCTGATCCACGGCCTGTGCATGAACGACCTGCAATGGCGTCGATCCAACGGCCACGACCACGGGCAAGCGCTCGCGACGGCGCTCGGCTTCACGCCGGTCTACCTGCACTACGACAGCGGCCTGCACGTGTCGACCAACGGCCGCGCGCTGGCCCACCAGCTCGAACAGCTGCTCGAAGCCTGGCCGCGTCCCATCGCGCGCTTCGCGATCGTCGGCCACAGCATGGGCGGCCTCGTCGCGCGCAGCGCGCTGCACTACGGCCGCGCCGCCAGCCAGCACTGGCCCGACCGCCTCGACGACCTCGCCTGCCTGGGCACGCCGCACCACGGCGCGCCGCTCGAACGCGCGGGCCAGGGCGTCGACATGCTGCTCGCCGCCACGCCCTACGCCGGCCCGCTGGCGCGCCTCGCGAAGCTGCGCAGCGCGGGCATCACGGACCTGCGCCATGGCAACGTGATCGACGAGGACTGGATCGCCGGCGACCGCTTCGAAGGCGCCGCCGACCGCCGCGTGGCGTTGCCGCTGCCCGCCGGGCCGCGCTGCTTCGCGATCGCCGGCACGTGGGCACGCGAGGGCGATCTCAAGGACAAGCTGGTCGGCGACGGCCTGGTGCCGGTGGCGAGCGCGCTCGGCAGGCACCGGCTGGCGAAACGCACGCTGAAGTTCGCGCCGGATCGCCAGCGCGTGTTCGAGCAGACCAGCCACATGCAGCTGCTCTCCAGCGCCGACGTGTTCGAGCAGCTACGCCGCTGGCTGTCGACGTGAGGCGAGCCACTTCAGCGTCGCCTCCGAGTCGCCGATCAGCCGGCCGTTGACGAACACCTGCGGCGTCGTCTGCGCGCCCGTGATCGCGCGCAGCGCGCGAGCGCGCTGCAGCGGCGGCAGCGAGATGTCGGTGTAGGCGACGCCCGCCTCCTGCAGCGCGGCCTTGGCGCGTGCGCAGTATTCGCAGCCCTCGCGGCTGAGCATCGCCACCTCGTCCGGCCGGCCGGCGTCCGGGGCGAGATAGCGCAGCATCGTGTCCGCATCGGAGACCTCGAACGGGTCGCCCGGCTTGTCGGGCTCGACGAACAGCTTCTCGATCACGCCGTCGCGCACCAGCATCGAATAGCGCCACGAACGCGGGCCGAAGTTGAGGTCGCTCCTGTCGACCAGCATGCCCATGCCGCGCGTGAACGCGGCGTTGCCGTCGGGCAGCAGGTGCACCCTGTCGGCCGACTCGTTGCGGCCCCATTCCTGCATCACGAACGGGTCGTTGACGGCGATGCACACGATCTCGGCGATGCCCAGCGTCTCGAACTGCGGCGCCAGCTCCTCGTAGCGCGGCAGGTGCATGGACGAGCACGTCGGCGTGAACGCGCCCGGCAGCGAGAACACGACGACGCTGCGGCCGCCGAAGATCTTCGCGGTCGACGTCTCCACCCACTCGGCGCCGCGGCGCAGCCGGAAGGTCACGTCGGGCACGCGGTCGCCGGCCTTCAGGGCGCCCGGGCCGGGCGCCCGGCCGAGTTCGCAAGGGCTGTGGTCGTTCATGCAGTGCTCCAGCAGGTCGGGACGGACACGGCGGCAAGCGACATGCCGCGCCGGCACGGCGCAGGCAGCGATCCACATGCTGAACGGTGCGCGGTCGGGCTCGTGATGTCCGGCCTGACCAGTGCCACGTTGGTCGGCGTGCCGCTGGCCGCGTGGCTGGGCCAGCATCTCGGCTGCCGCTCGGCCTTCGTGCTCGACAGCGCGATCGCCGCCGTCGCGTGCGTGCTGATCTGCCGCGGCGTGCCCGACGTTCCCGCCGCGCACGGCGCCAGCCCGCTGCGCGAACTCGGCGCGCTCGCGCGGACGCAGGTGGGGCTCACGCTGGGCATCGGGGCGATCGGCTTCGGAGGCATGTTCGCCGTCCTCAGCGACATCAAGCCGCTGCTGACCGCGGCGCGTGGCTGGGCAGCGTGGCGATCGCCACCGGCCGGGGCTGGACGTCCACCGGCGCGGTCGGCGTGCTGCCGGCCTTCGGCGGGATCGTAGGTTCCGGGACGTCGCTGGCGATGCAGCGCCGCATGCGCGCGCGGTCAGGCGCGCACCTAGCCTGGAACCTTGCGTCCGTCGCGCCGGTTGCGTGCAGGTCGCGCAACGTCCTTCTCGAGCCAGTTGCAGAACTTCGTGACGTCCGGGTCGGACGACTTCGCGAGCACCTGCGCCAGTCCTTGCGGCGTGATGCGCCACTGCAGCGGCTCGCCCAACTCCAGGCATTCCAGCGGCGTCAGCCGATTCAGCACCCCGTCGGCCGGCAGCGGCGTGATCTTGCGGACGTCGGCGGTGCTGACCCAGCAGCGCGCGTCGGCGTCGACGTGGATGTCCATCGAGCGCCCGCGGAACTCGTAGTAGCGGCCGTCGACCTTGCGCAGCGCGATGTGCGTCGCCAGGCGCGGCAGGCTCGCGCCGATCTCCACCAGCGGCTTGCCCAGGATGGCCAGCACGGGCATCGCGTAGACGAGGCCGAAGGTGCCGAACCAGCGCCAGAACGCGTAGAGCACCGCGGCCGACACGGCCGCGCCGAGCACCAGGTTGACGATCCACTTCAACGCGCTCAGCCTCGATGCTTGGCCAGACCCAGCCGGACGAGGCTTTCGGCGGTCGCGACGACGGCGTCCTCGGCCGAGCGCGGCGACCATCCGAGCACGCGGCGCGCCTTGTCGCTGGTCGCGTTCTTGGTCTTGCCCAGCTCCGGCACGATCTGTCCGACCGACTTGTCGACCCGCGCCAGGACGCGCAGCAGCCAGTCGGGCAGCTCGCGCGTGGGCACGCGACTGGCGGCGTCGCCCAGGCGGCGCCTGAGGATCAGGGCGATGTCGCGCATCGAGAGGAAGTCGCCGGCCACCGCGAGGAAGCGCTCGCCGGCGGCCTCGGGATCGGTCATCGCCAACAGGTGAAGGTCGGCGACGTCGCGCACGTCCACCACGCCGAAGGCCAGGCGCGGCAGCGCGGGCAGCGCGCCGTCCATCATGCGCTTGACGATCTCGATGGACGTCGAGAAATCGGCACCCAGGATCGGCCCGAACACGCCCACCGGGTTGACGACCGCGAGCTCCATGTCGCCACCCTCGCGGGCCATGAAGTCCCACGCGGCGCGCTCGGCCAGCGTCTTCGATTTCGCGTAGGCCGTCAGGCCCTCGCCGTCCACCTGCGTCCAGTCGTGCTCGTTGAACGCCCGATCCATCGGCGGATGGCCGTAGCCGACGGCCGCGAACGACGAGGTCTGCACCACGCGCTTCACGCCCGCGCCGCGCGCGGCGCGCAGCACGCGCAGCGCGCCTTCGCGTGCGGGCACGATCAGCTCGTCCTCGTGCTTCGGAACCGTCAACGGGAACGGCGACGCCACGTGCAGCACGAAGTCGCAACCGGCCGCGGCCTCGTTCCAGCCGGCGTCGGCGGTGAGGTCGGCGGCGAAGAACGCCAGCCGCTCGCCCGCCTCGGCGCCCGCGGCCTTCAGCGTGGCGCGCACCCCGGCCTCGCGCGCGAGCGACCGCACCGTGGCGCGCACGCGGTAGCCGGCCTCGAACAGCTTGAGCATGCAGTGCTGGGCGATGAAGCCCGAGCCGCCGGTGACGAGGACGAGTTCGCCGCTCATGAAGCTAACCGCCGCCTGAGGCCTGCGGTGCGAGCGCCGGATTGCGGCCGGGCGGCGCTCATGCGACATCTCCGGGCGAGAAGGCGTTGGCCATGAAGGAACTCCGTGTCGTGAAGGGTGGCATCCAGGGGTCGCGCGGACGTTTCCGACGGCGACGCTCTGCAGCGTATCACCAGCCAGCCGCCCCGCGTGGGGAGCAGCCGCGGCGGGTGCTCACGTATCATCGGCCCCGATTCCACCCTGGTCGCCACCGATGCGCGTTCGCACCCTCGCCACCCTGCCGGCCCTCGTGGTCGTCGCCTGCCTCGCACTGCAAGGCTGCAACAAGAAGACGGCCTCCGCGCAAGCGACGCCGGCGGCCGCCGCGAGCGCGCCGCAGCCCGCGGCCAGCGCGGTGATCGGCTCGCTGCGCGAAGTGCTGGCCGCGCACCGCCAGATCATCGTGCTGTTCGCCGACGAGAACAGGCAGACGCAAGCGCAGCGCGCCGCGGCCGACGAGGTCGGCCAGGCGATCTTCCACGACAACCGCGCCAACGTGGACCAGGCCGAGGCGATGTTCGACACGATCACCGCGTCGCGCGACGACCCGACCCCCACGCTTGCGCCGGTGCTCGATTACGTCGAGAGCGACCCGTCGCTGTTCGACGCCGACCGCCTCGCCTTCCGCGACCTGCTCGCCACGCTGCAGGCCGACGTCGCGCGCAACCAGACCCTCGGCGCGATCCGCCTGCACAAGCGCATCGGCGACGACATCGACGCGCTCGACGAGATCCAGAAGAACTACGACGAGGAGATCCGCGCGATCTTCTCGCGCTTCGAGCAACGCGCCATCGTGCAGAAGCGCGAGAAGTGGGACGACTACGTCGCGCACCTGGGCACGTTCTACACGCGTGACGCGATCCTGAAGGCCCACGGCTATGTCGTGCCGCCCAGCCCCGCGGTCGCGGTCGCGAGCGCGCCCGCATCGGCCACGGCCCCGAAGCCGCTGTCCGCGGGCAAGCCCGAGACCGGCGAGATCTTCGGCACCGGCCTGCCGCCCAGGGTCGTCGCGCTGACCTTCGACGACGGCCCGCATCCGATCTACACCGCCGAGATCACCGCCATCCTCAAGCAGTACGGCGCGCCCGGCACCTTCTTCGAGGTGGGCAACAACCTGGGCAAGGTCGACGCCGACGGCACGCCGCACCTGAGCAAGAACGCCGAGATCAGCCGCCAGCTGCTGGCCGAGGGCTACATCGTCGGCAACCACAGCATGACGCACGCGCAGCTGTCGAAGAAGACCGGCGATGCGTTGAAGACCGAGATCCTCGACAACGACAAGCTCCTCAAGGCCATCGACCCCGACCGCCCGCCGCTGTTCCGCTTCCCGTACGGCGCGCGCAACGCCGAGGGCAAGGCGCTGCTCGTCGAGAACCACCTGCAGTCGGTGCTGTGGAACGTCGATTCGATGGACTGGGCCGACCCGATCCCCAACTCGATCGCCGACCGCGTGATGCGCGAGATCGACAAGAACGGGCGCGGCATCGTGCTGTTCCACGACATCCATGAGCGCACCGTCAAGGCGCTGCCGCTGGTGATGAGCCGGCTCGTGGCCGAGGGCTACCAGTTCGCGGGCTGGGACGGCAAGACGTTCTCGGTGCAGAAGCCGGGCGAGACGCGCGGCTTCGTCGACGTGTCGCCCGACGCCACGGCGCCGGCGGCATCGGACGCGGCGTCGATGGCGGCGCGGGTGGCATCGGTGTCGGACACCACCACCGAAGGCGATTCGTGGGCCGTCGTCATCGGCATCGACGACTACGCGCACTGGCCCAGGCTGAGCCACGCCGCGCGCGACGCCGAGTCCGTGCAGGGCCTGCTCGTCTCCAGGCTCGGCTTCAAGCCGGGGCACGTGATCTCGCTGCAGAACGCATCGGCCACGCGGTCCAACATCCTCGCCGCGTTCAACGAGCAGTTGCCCAAGGCCGGGCTGAAGAAGACCGACAACCTGTTCGTGTTCTTCGCCGGCCACGGCGCGACGCAGCACCTGAGCTCGGGTCGCGACCTGGGCTACATCATCCCTGTGGAGTCCGCCACCGACCACGTCGCCGACGACGCGATCCCGATGACCGAGCTGCAGAACATCTCGGAGTCGCTGGTGGCGCGCCATGTCATCTTCGTGATGGACGCCTGCTACAGCGGCCTGGGCCTGGTGCGCGGCGGCGCGCGCTCGGGCGGCGGCAACTTCCTGCGCGACAACGCGCACCGCGTCGGCCGCCAGATGCTGACCGCCGGCGGCGCCGACCAGATGGTGGCCGACGGCGGCCCCGGCGGCCACTCGATCTTCACGTGGACGCTGCTGCAGGGCCTCGCGGGCAAGGCCGACCTGAACGGCGACGGCATCATCACCGGCACCGAGCTCGCGGCCTACATCGCGCCGGCGGTGGCCTCGGTCTCCCAGCAGACGCCGGCCTTCGGCAGCCTGCCCGGCTCGGAAGGCGGCGAGTTCGTCTTCACGCTGGCCGCCAACGACGAGTCGCTGAGCGACGCCACGCCGCAGCTGGCCAGCGATGCGATCGCGCTCAACACGAAGCTCGAGAAGACGACCGCGGTCGTCGCGGCGAGCGCCGCCACCGACGGCGTCACCGTGAAGGACCTGCAGGGCAAGGACCAGAAGATCGCCGCCGCGCCGGCCGCGCCGCTCAGCGACCGGCAGCAGGCGCGCTCGCTCAACGACCGCGGCATGGAGTTCTTCAAGGAGAGGAACTACGCCGCGGCGCGCGACCTGTTCGCGCAGTCGCTGAAGCTGCAGCCCGACTTCGCGCTGGCCGCCAACAACCTCGGCTTCGTCTACTGGAAGATGAACGACGACGCGAACGCCGTGAAGTTCTTCGAGGCCGCGCTGCGGATCGACCCGTCGCGCGCGGTGGCCTACGTCAACCTGGGCGACGCGTTGCAGCGCGAGGGCAAGGCCGACGAGGCGAAGAAGGCGTACGAGACCTACCTGCAGCTCGCGCCGGCCGGCGGCCTGGCGCAGCATGCCAGGGACGCCATCGCGGCGCATTGACCGGGTCGCCGGTCCGCATCGCGCGGGCCGGCGATGCGCCGATCAGAAGTGGAATTCGCCACGGATGCCCGCGTTGAAAGAGTGCTCCTGCGTGAACGAGGACAGCTCGAGCCCCATCGACCAGCGGCGGCTCATGCGGCAGGTGGCGGCCAGGCTCACCATCGGGCTGGTCCTGTGGTCGTGGCCGTTCCCGAAGAGCTCGCCCTCGCCGACGTCTTCCTGGTACTGCACCACGCCCAGGCCGCCGACCAGGTTCCAGCGATCGGTCACCGGCAACGTCGCCAGCACGCGGCCGCCGACGGCGCTGTCGAACTCGCGGTCGCCCTGCTGCAGGCCGCCGACGCGGATGAAGAGCGCACTGACGTTGGCGAGCGCCTCGACCGACCAGGTGCGATCGATGTCGTAGCCCAGCGAAACCTGGACGGACGGCTCGGTGCGGCCGTGGTCCTGCACGCTGCCGCCCTGGAACCCGAAGCGCCAGTGCGTGGGCGCCGCCTCGTCGACGGATTGCGCCTGCGCGGCGAACGAGGCGCAGGCCAGCGCGGCCGCGGAAAGAAGGTGGATGTGTTTGATGAGGTGCTCCCTGTGAGACGGAGCGATTCTCTGCGCTGGCGGTCAAGACTTCGTGAATGGATGAGCTGGTGGATACCCTCACCCCGCATCCATCGGACCCGTCAGCGCTGCATGCGCATCAGGCCGTTCATGTCCGTCATGCCGGCGTCGAGGTTGGCCATGATGATCAGCGAGCCGAACACCACGAGGGCCACGACGAACACGCCGAACGCCAGCGCGAGGATGGTGTTGGTGCCTTCGGGCCCGCTGGAGACGTGCAGGAAGAACACGAGATGCACGCCCATCTGGCCGATCGCCAGCGCGGCCAGCAGCACCGGCACGCCGGGGCCCCAGACGAGGTGCGTGCCCGAAGCCCAGAACGACGCCAGCGTCAGCACGACCGACGCCGCCAGCCCCATCAGCGCCTTCGCGAGTCCGCTCTTCCAGCCGGCCGATCCGCCCGGCGTCTCCTCGTCGGTGGACTGCTCCCGGCGGATGTCCTTCTCGTCCATCAGTGCGCTCCCAGGTAGACGATGGTGAACACGCCGATCCAGACGATGTCCAGCGCGTGCCAGAACAGGCTGAAGCAGGCGAGGCGGTCGATCACCATCGGCCGCCAGCCCAGCGTGAAGACCTGCGCCACCATCGAGACCAGCCAGCACAGGCCGATAGCCACATGCAGCCCGTGCATGCCCACCAGCGCGAAGAACGCCGACAGGAACGCGCTGCGCGACGGCCCCGCGCCGTGCGCGATCATGCCGGCGAACTCGGTCAGCTCGAGCCAGAGGAAGGCCGCGCCGAGCGCCAGCGTCAGCACCGCGCCGATCACCATCAGGCCGCGGCGCCGCACGTCGACGGCCAGCGACATCATCGCGCACGTGAAGCTCGACATCAGCAGGCAGCCGGTCTCGATCAGCACGCTGTCGCGGTGGAACAGCTGCACGCCGGTCGGGCCGTCGGCCGTGCGGCCGGACAACACCGCGTAGGCCGCGAACAGCGCCGAGAAGATGATGATGTCGCTGAGCAGGAACAGCCAGAACCCGTAGGCGACGATCACCTGGCGCGGCGACGGGCCGCGTTCGGAGATCGGGATCTCGACCTCCGCGACGGTGGTGGTCGCTGAAATCATCGGGATGCCTCCGTGCTGCGCAGGGCGGTGCGATCGCCCTGGAGTTGTCGGGCGGCGATCATGCGCGCGCTCCCTGCGCTTCGGACGCGGCGACGTCGGCAGGATCGACCTCGAACTCGTGCTCGACCTGCCACGCGCGCGCCAGTCCCGACGCGACGAGCCCGCCGAGTCCGACCAGCGCCAGCCACCAGATGTGCCACACCAGCGCGAAGCCGCCGACGAACGCGAAGAACGCGACGAAGAAGCCCAGCGCGCTGGGGCGCGGCATCTCGAGCGGATGCGCGCCCTCGCCTTGGGCCGGCTTCAACGCGCCGCCGTTGCGGCGCTTGGCGTCCCAGAACGCGTCGAGCCCGTCGACCTGCGGCAGCGTCGCGAAGTTCCAGGCCGGCGGCGGCGAGCGCGTGGCCCATTCCAGCGTGCGGCCGTCCCACGGATCGCCCGTCGCGTCGCGCCGGCGCTCGCGCGTGCGCACGCTGACGACCAACTGCACGACGGTCAGCACGATGCCGCACAGGATCACCAGCGCGCCGACGAAGGCGACGATCATCAGGGGCTGCCACTCGACGTTGCCGTAGTGCTGCATGCGCCGCGTCGCGCCCATCAGCCCCAGCGCGTACAGCGGCAGGAACGCCAGCCAGAAGCCGATGAACCAGCACCAGAACACGGCCTTGCCCAGACCGTCGTGCAACCGGAAGCCGAACGCCTTCGGGAACCAGTACGTGTAGCCCGCCATCGCGCCGAACACCACGCCGCCGATGATGACGTTGTGGAAGTGCGCGACCAGGAACAGGCTGTTGTGCAGCTCGAAGTCCGCGGGCGGGATCGCCAGCAGCACCCCGCTCGCGCCGCCGACGACGAACGTGATGATGAAGCCGATTGCCCACAGCAGCGGCGTCTCGAAGCGAAGCGTCCCGCCGTACATGGTGAACAGCCAGTTGAAGATCTTCACGCCGGTGGGCACCGCGATGATGGAGGTCATGATGCCGAAGAAGCCGTTGACGTCGGCGCCCGCGCCCATCGTGAAGAAGTGGTGCAGCCAGACCATGAACGACAGCACGCAGATCGCCATCGTCGCGACCGCCATCGAGCGGTAGCCGAACAGCGGCTTGCCCGAGAACGTGGAGATCACCTCGGAGAAGATGCCGAACGCCGGCAGGATCAGGATGTACACCTCCGGATGGCCCCAGGCCCAGATGAGGTTGACGTACATCATCGCGTTGCCGCCCAGCTCGTTGGTGAAGAAGTGGAAGCCGAGATAGCGATCGAGCAGCAGCATGCCCAGTGTCGCGGTGAGGATGGGGAAGGCCGCGATGATCAGCAGGTTCGACGCCAGGGCCGTCCACGTGAAGATGGGCATGCGGCCGTAGCCCATGCCGGGCGTGCGCATCTTCAGGATCGTCGTGGTGAGGTTGATGCCCGACAGCAGCGTGCCGACGCCCGCGATCTGCAGCGACCACAGGTAGTAGTCGACGCCCACGCCGGGCGAATACGCGAGCTCCGACAGCGGCGGATAGGCCAGCCAGCCGGTGCGCGCGAACTCGCCCACGACCAGCGACACGTTGACCAGCAG
>CAIMXF010000091.1 GCA_903845345.1 uncultured beta proteobacterium | reverse complement strand
TGGCGCAGGCCGCGCGCGCGGGGGACGCGGCGCCGATGCGCGCAAGCCCCTGAGCGCGGCCGTGCGATGCGCGCGACACCCGCGCCGTCGCGCCGTCGCCCCGACCTGAACGCTGGCTAAACTGGTTCGATGATTCCTGCGCCCGAGACACGCCTGCCCTGCCCCCTTCATGTCGAGGCCGGCAGCGCCCGGCGCGGTTCGCGATCGTTCGCGGCCCTGGCGGCGATCGCCGCCGCGTTGCTCGCGACGAGCGGCCCGGCGAACGCCCAGGCCGGCGCGCCGGCGGCCTCGGCCTCGGCCTCGGCGCCCAGGGCGGCGCACGCGGCGAGCAGGTCCAAGGCCGCGGCGAAGAAGAAACGGAAGGGCCGCACGATCGTCGCCCGCGACGACGACGCGCCCGACAGCGTCGTCTACGGCCGGCGCGACGACGTGCTCGCGTTCGCCGCGCAGGTGGCCGACGATCGCGGGCTGGACCGCGCGTGGGTCGAGGATCAGCTGGCCCGCGCGCGCTACCAGCCCGGCGTCGCCAAGGCCATCATGCCGGGCCCGCCGGGCACCGCCAAGAACTGGGCCGCCTACCGCGCGCGCTTCATCGAGCCCAGGCGCCTGGCCGCGGGCGTGCAATGGTGGCAGGCGCACGCGGCGACGCTGGCCGACGCGCAGCAGCGCTACGGCGTGCCGCCGGAGATCGTGGCGGGCATCGTCGGCGTCGAGAGCTTCTACGGCCGCATGACCGGCAACTACCGCGTGCTCGATGCGCTGGCCACGCTGGCGTTCGACTTCCCCAAGGGCCGCTCCGACCGCAGCGCGTTCTACCGCAGCGAACTGCGCGCGTACCTCGTGTGGTGCGCGCTGGAAGGCTGCGACGCCGACACCGCGCGCGGCTCGTTCGCCGGCGCCATCGGCTGGCCGCAGTTCATGCCCAGCAGCCTGCTGAAGTACGCGGTCGACTACGACCACGACGGCCACGTCGACGTGGCTTCCGGGGGCGACGACGTCATCGGCAGCATCGCCAGCTACCTCGCGACGTTCGGCTGGCAGCGCGACCTGCCCGTCACCTTCGCGGTGCTGCCGCCGGTCGATCCCGTGGCGCGCGCGCGCCTCGTGGCGGGCGACATCGTTCCCACCTTCACCGCCGCGCAGCTCGCCGAGGCCGGCGCGCAACTGCCCGACGCCGCGCGCGACTTCGCGGGCCCGCTGGCCTTCGTGGAGCTGCAGAACGGCGACGAACCGGCCAGCTACATCCTGGGCACGTCCAACTTCTACGTGGTGACGCGCTACAACTGGTCGGCCTACTACGCGATGGCCGTGATCGATCTCGGCGCGGCGCTCAAGCGCGAGATGGCCCTGGCGCCGGCGGCGCGCACCATCGCCAACTGAAACGTCAGGCGGGGATCCAGGCGCCTTCGACGCTGCGCCACGCGCAGCCGTAGGTCTGCTCCAGCACCGGCGCGCTGAGGATCGCCTCGACCGGACCGGCCTGCCAGCGGCCGTCGCCGGACAGCGCCAGCACGTGCGTCGCGACGCGGGCGATCCAGCTCGGGTCGTGCGCGCTCGCGATCCACGCGCGTTCGCCGGCCGCCGCGCCGACCAGCCACCGGCCGACCCGTTGCTGGTGTGCAGGATCCTGGAACGACACCGGCTCGTCGAGCAGCATGAGCGCCGCGCCCTGCATCGCGCACTGCGCCAGCGCCACGCGCTGGCGCTCGCCGCCGGACAGCTGGTCGGCGCGGCGCGCGGCCAGCGCGTCGATGTCCAGCGCAGCCATCAGTTCGGTGGCCCGCGGCGCGTCGTCCGATGCGACGACCCGGCTCAGCGCCAGCGTGCGTTCGACGGTCAGCGCGAACCGGTCCTGCGCCTGCTGCGGCATCAAGGCACGCACCGCGGCCGCGGTGTTCACCGGCCAGTCCTGCTGGGCCCGGCCTTGCCACAGCACCTCGCCGGCGCGCCCGGGCACGCCGAGTCCGGCCCGCGCGCGCAGCACCAGGCTCTTGCCGGCACCGTTGCGGCCGATCACGCACCAGCGCTCGCCACCGTTCACGCGCCAGTCGAGGCGCTCGACCAGCACGCGGCCGGCGGCCCGCACGGTCAGCGCGCGGGTTTCGAGCAAGGGCGACGGGCTCACCTGCCCGGCCGCCGCGCTCGGCCGCTCCGGAGCAAGGCCGGGCGCCCCTCGGGGGCTGGCTGCAGTACCCTGCAGACCGGGGCTCACTTCATGCCCTTCGAAAGAAACCAGATGAAGCACGGCGCCCCGATCAGCGCCATCACCGCGCCCACCGGCAGTTCCAGCGGCGCGACGACGAGCCGCGCGGCGAGATCGGCGGCCATCAACAGCGCGGCGCCCGACAACATCGACAACAGCGCCAGCTCGCGCGTGCGCAGCACGCCCGCGAGCCGCCAGCCCTGCGCGACGACCAGGCCGACGAAGCCGATCGCCCCCGATGTCGCCACCGCCAGCCCGACCGCCAGCGACGCGAACACCAGCAGTTCCAGCCGCAGCCGACGCACCGGCTCGCCCAGCAGCCACGCGGCGTCGGCGCCCAGCATGAGTCGATCGACGGAGCGGCCGCGCGCCCACAGCCACGCGGCGAACAGCAAGGCGCCGGCCAGGTTCCACAGGCTCGCGTCGGCGCCCGACAGGTCGCCGACCATCCAGAAGATCGCGCCGCGCAAGCGCTGGTCGGGCACCAGCGCGAGCATCAGCGTGGCGACGGCGCCGAAGACCGAAGCCAGCATCGCGCCCAGCAGGATCAGCCGTGGCGACGCGTCGTCGGCGGCCGCCAGCGCGGGACGCGCGAGCCACAGCAGCGCCAGTCCGGCCACCAGCGCGCCGGCCGCCGCGCCCAGCCACAACTGCACGCCCAGCAGCAGCGCCGTCAACGCGCCGACCGAGGCGCCGGTCGAATGCCCCAGCACGTACGGATCGGCCAGCGGATTGCGCAGCAGTACCTGCAGCGCGAGTCCGGCCAGCGCGAGCAGGCTGCCCACGCCGGCCGCCGCCGCCACGCGCGGGGCGCGCAGCGCGACGATCAGCGGCCAGTCCCAGCCGCCCGCGCCGAGTCCCAGCGCCAACGCGGCCACCAGCGCCGTCGCGGTCGCCAGCAAGGCGATGCGAAGGACGGTGGGGTCGCGGGCAGACATCGGCGCAGTATCGGCGAGGCCGGCCCCGGCTTACTGCCAGTTGCCGCGAACGGTGAACAGCACCGTGCGGCGCGGCGCGGTGTAGCCGAGCACCTCGGGCGTGCGCGAGTTGGTGACGTTGTCGACCGTCGCGCCGATGCGCCAGTTCGTCGACAGCGCATGCTGCGTCGACAGGCCCAGCGTGGTGCGCGACTTCGCCTGCACCGTGTCGAACGTGACCGGGTCGATGTCGGCGCGGCGGCCGTTGTAGCGCAGGTATGCGCCCGTCTCCCAGCCGAACACCG
The DNA here is from genome assembly GCA_903845345.1 of uncultured beta proteobacterium. Taxonomy (GTDB): domain Bacteria; phylum Pseudomonadota; class Gammaproteobacteria; order Burkholderiales; family Burkholderiaceae_C; genus Scleromatobacter. The sequence goes on along the minus strand of CAIMXF010000091.1, from coordinate 3,008 downwards.
GCACGCGGTAGCTCGCGGTCACGAGCGTGCGCGGGCGGCGCGCGAGTTCGGTGTCGTTGTCGGTGTCGCGCGGATCCTGGAAGGTCGCGTCGAGGCCCAGCTTGCCGTAGCCGGTGTCGCCGTCGGCGGCGAGCTCGATGCCGCGGTTGGCCGAGTGGCCGATGTTGACGCTCGCGAAGGTGACCGGGTCGAAGCCGATCAGGTCGTGCTGGCGCTGCGAGAACCAGGTCGCCCGCGCGAGCCAGCTCGCGCCCGTCCAGTGCACGCCGAATTCGACGTCGCGCGAATGCTCGGCCTTCAGGCTGTCGGGCGACGCGGCGAACTCGAGGTCGCTGAAGCTGGGCGCCGAGAACGCAGTCGAGAACTGGCCGACGATCTTCCACGCCGGCGTGATGCGCCAGCCCAGGGCCAGCAGGCCCGTGTTGGCGCTGCCGTAGTCGTCGGCGTCGTCGTGGCGGAGGTTGGCCTGCACGTCGATGGCATCGAGGAAGCTGCCGAGGTAGCCGATGCGCTCCGAGTTGGTCCGGCGGGTGCGCTGCGGATCGAGCTGCTCGCCGAAGCGCTCGCTGCGGTTCTCGACCTGCACCTGCAGGCTGTGGTCGGGCGCGAAGCGCCAGTCGAGCTGCGCACCCAGCAGCCGCGTGCGGCCGGAACCGGTGGTGCTGCCCGGGCCGAACTGGCTGTCGGCCTCGGTCGGATCGGTGAAGTGCTCCGAGGTCTCGCCGGCGCTCAGGTCGAGCTTGACCGTGGACAGCAGCTGGTGGTGCGACTGCAGCGAAAACGAATCGAGGTTGGTGTTGAGCGTGTCCTGCTCGACGACCGTCGTGGTGCCGTCGTACTGGCTGTGCGTGTCCGAGCGCAGGTAGCGGAACTCGGTGCGCTGCCCGGGCGCCCAGGTCTTGCCGACGCTCACCGTCGCGCCGTCCTGGTGCGCGGCGTCGCGGTCGGGATTGGCGCCGGGATCGACGTTCGCGTCGCGCGCGCTGTAGCCGTTGGTGGTCTGGCCGGAGATGCTGAGGCCGATGTCCAGCGGCGTCGCGGCGTCGCCGAAGCGGTGGCCGATCGCCGCGCTGCCGTCGGTGGTGCCGAAGCTGCCGCTGCTGAGCGCGATGCTCGTGCCGCCGCCGTGCTTGGTGAAGATCTGCACGACGCCGCCGACGGCCGAGCCGCCGTACAGGCTCGACAGGTTGCCGCGCACGATCTCGACGTGGTCAATCTGGTCGAGCGGGATGAGCTCCCACGGGGCGGAGCCGAAGTCGGCGCGCGACAGCGGCGCGCCGTCCAACAGCACCAGCACCTGGTTGGAGTTGGCGCCGCGCACGAAGACGCTGGTCTGAGAGCCGAGCGGACCGGTCTGGGCGACGCTGAAGCTCGTGAAGGTGCGCAGCAGGTCGGGCAGGTCGGTGGCGGGCGAGGCCTCGATGTCGTTGCGGCTGATGACGGTGGTGGCGGGCAGCGTGTCGGGCAGCTTCTGCTCCACGCGCGCGGCCGTGACGACCACGTCCTGCATCGGCGAGTCGGGCGTCGCCTGCGCGAACGCGGCTTGTGCGGCGAGCAGCGGCAGCGCCGCGGCGATGGCGAGCGACACGCGCGACGCGGTGAAGGAGGCGTGCGTGGCGAACGCCGCGACGCGACTGTGCACGGGCGCGGCTGGCCCGGTATGGCGAGACTTCATGGGAACACTTCGGATTCTTCAAACGTGGCCGCCAGCGTCCCCGCAGGCACCACCGAAAGACGGCCCGCGCGAACGCGGCCCATCACGGGCAGTTGGCCGGTATCCGGGCTGGCGGAGAGGCAGCTTGTCGAGGCCTTCCCACGCGCTCTTGCGAACGCACAGTGACCATGGAGACGACAGCCGATGTCGAAGCCTTTGCAGGCGTGACACCCTTCGCGACCGTTGCGGGGGCAGCTCAGGTGGGATCGACGCTTCGAGGTGAAGGCGACCGTCCTGATTCCCGTTTGACTCGGACGGCAAGACAAGCCGTCCGGAGCACCAACTGAAGCGCGGATCGTACCATTCGACACGCCTTTCCAAATCCGTTGCGAGGCGCGCGCGCAACGCCGCCCCGCCCCCTTCGCGCGGCCGCGTTCGAGGGCTTGCGAGCGGACGGCGGCGCGACCTGCGCCCCTACAATGGGTCTTTGTCGTCCCCGGGGCCTCGCCCATGTCACGCCTGCCGGATCTTGCCGAACGCATCGAACGCCTCCTGCTGCGCCACGAAGAGCAGAAGCGTACGAACACCTTGCTGGAGCAGCAGCTGCGCGCCGTCGCCGACGAGCGCGACAACCTGCGCTCGCGGCTGGCCGCGGCGCGCGCGCGCATCGACGCGCTGATCGACCGCCTCCCGGCCTCCGAAGGCGACGGCGCCAGCCCCGCCGAATCCGGCGACAAACCGCGGAGCGTGCAGCCGTGAAGCAAGTCGAAGTGACCATCCTGGGCCAGAGCTACCTGCTGGCCTGCCCCGAGGGCGGCGAGACGCTGCTGCAGGCGGCCGTCGCCTCGGTCGACCGCGAGATGAGCGGCATCCGCGACGCCGGCAAGGTGAAGGCGCGCGAGCGCATCGCCGTGCTGGCCGCGCTGAACCTCGCGTACCGTCTCGCGGAGGCGCCGCGCGCCGCCGCGGCGCCCGTGCCCGCGCCCGCAGGCGGCGACGCCAGGCCGCACGTGGAGCACGCCGAAGCGAGCGAGGCGCGCCGCGCGGCGGCCGCCCAGGTCGAGGATCTCATCGCGCGTCTGGACACCGCCCTCAACGATGACGGCAGGCTGCTTTGACGCATCGTCGGAATCACGTTCGTCAAGTGATTTTGTAGGCCCTATTGACGTCTCTGATGCTCGCCTTGGCCGCGTGCGGACGCATAGAATGGAAACGTCCGTCGCGTTCGCGAGGGTTTTATATTTCCTTGAACCGATGCTCTTTGAGCTAGGGCTTGGAACATCGTCTGGTTGGTGTGATCGTCTCGCGTCAGATGAACCCGATTCCAGACTGACCTCGCCCACCTGAACACCCC
>CAIMXF010000090.1 GCA_903845345.1 uncultured beta proteobacterium | reverse complement strand
GAGCGCGCCCATCCACGGGCCCATCTTCTCTTCCTCGGTGCCGGGCAGGAAGCCGATGTCCTCGCCCACCGGCACGGTGACGCGGGTGACGATGATCTCGCTGTAGCGGCGCTCGTCCATCACCTGGGCCAGGCCGCAGGCCAGCGTGGCCAGCGTCTTGCCGGTGCCGGCGGTGCCGGTGAGCGTGAGGAAGTCGACCTCCGGATCCATCAGGAGGTTCAGCGCGAAGTTCTGCTCGCGGTTGCGCGCGGTGATGCCCCAGACGGCGTTCTTGGCGTGCGTGAAGTCGCGCAGCGTCTTCAGTACCGCCGACTTGCCGGTGATCTCGGTCACGCGCGCATACAGCGGCGCGGCGCCGGGCGTCTCGAGGTAGACGAACTGGTTGATGAGCAGCGAGGGCACCAGCGGACCGACGATGCGGTAGAACGTGTAGCCACCCTGGTTCCAGCTCTCCATCGTCTTGCCGTGCTTGTCCCAGAAGTCGGCGGGCAGGGCGAGCACGCCGGTGTAGAGCAGGTCGCCGTCGTCCAGCGTCTTGTCGTTGAAGTAGTCTTCCGCGGGCAGGCCCAGCGCGCGCGCCTTGACGCGCATGTTGATGTCCTTGGACACCAGCACCACGTCGCGCGACCCGTGCTGTTCGCGCAGCGCCTGCACGACGGCCAGGATCTGGTTGTCGGCCTTGCCCTGCGGCAGGCCCGACGGCGCCTTGGCGTCGAGGAACTGGGTCTGGAAGAACAGCTTGCCGCCGGCCTCGCGGTGGCCCGTCTTCGACAGCGGGATGCCCGCGACCGGATCGAGCGAGCCCTCGGTGGCCAGGTTGTCGAGATCGCGCGAGACCTGGCGCGCGTTGCGCGCGACCTCGGTCATGCCCTTCTTGTGGTTGTCGAGCTCCTCCAGCGTGATCATCGGGAGGTAGACGTCGTGCTCCTCGAAGCGGAACAGCGACGTCGGGTCGTGCAGCAGCACGTTGGTGTCGAGCACGAACAGCTTGGACGGGCCGCCCGAGCGCGCGCGCTTGCGGGCGCCGCCGGAGCTCGGCCTGGGCCTGGCCGCCGGGGCGGGCGCGATCGGGTACGCGGCCGGCGCCTTGACGGGCAGGCCGGGCGACGACGGGCTGCGCGCCGCCGGCGCGGCCGCTGGCGACGGCTTGGGCGCCGCCTTGGCGACGGCCGTCTCCGCACGGTCGTCATGGAGATCCAGCAGCTTCGACTTCGGCTCCGCGGCCCGCTGGCTGCGGCGGCTCGTTTTCGGAGCCGATTGCGATTCGTAGTCAGCAGCCGACAGAAGAGCTGCGCGAGTGGCGGGAGGCTTCGGAAGTGGCATGAGGGTGCGTACGAGTCGCGTGGTTTAGGAAATGAAAAACAAAAAAGCCGCACAGGAACCTGGGCGGCTTTTTGCGGGGAGTGCGCGGTGTTGTTCCTCGGGCATGAAACCCATTATGCACATTCTGGAAGTCCAATTTCGACGTTGCTTGCCTAGACAGGTTGGCGCCATTTTCGAGGACTTCGAAGCCTTGTCCGCTGCAATCAACGGATAGTTCCGGTTCAGCCCGCGCACGCCGCCTCGACATCGGCCCGGCTGCGCGCGATGTGCGGCCCCAGCTCGCGCCGGCCGTCCGCGGTCACGAGGATGTCGTCCTCGATGCGGATGCCGCCGAAGTCGGCGTGCTTGTCGAACATCGCGTAGTCGATGAAGCCCGCATGCCGGCCCTCGGCCTTCCAGCGCTCGGTGAGCCAGCGGTTGATGTAGACGCCCGGCTCGATCGTCACGACGAAGCCCGGCCGCAGCGCACGCGCGAGGCGCAGCGACTTGTGGCCGAACAGCGCGCTTCGCACGAAACCCTCCCCGTAGCCGACGTCGTCCTCGCCGAGGCCTTCCATGTCGTGCACGTCCAGACCCATCATGTGGCCCGTGCCGCACTGGAAGAAGATCGCGTGCGCGCCTTCCTGCACGGCCTCGGCGGCGTCGCCGTGCATGAAGCCGAGCGACTTCATGCCCTCGACCATCACGCGGCACGCCAGCTCGTGGACGTCGCGGTACGGCACGCCCGGCGCGACGGCGGCGATGGCCTGCGTCTGCGCATCGAGCACCAGGTCGTACAGCTCGGCCTGCAGCCCGTCGAACCTGCCGCCGACGGGGATGGTGCGCGTGATGTCCGACGCGTAGCCGAGGGCTGAGTTGGCGCCGGTGTCGTTGACGATCAGCTCGCCGCCTTTCAACTTCACCGAGTGGTCGTGGTTGTGCAGGATCTCGCCGCGGCTCGTGAAGATGGACGGATACGCGAGCCGCCGGCCATGCTTCAGCGCGAGGCCTTCCATCGCGCCGACGATCTCCTGCTCGACGACGCCCGCGCGGCTCATCCGCATCGCGAGGTGGTGCAGGTCGCGCGTGACGTGCAGCGCGTTCTCGATCTCGGCGATCTCGGACGTGCTCTTGACCGCGCGCAGTGCGATCACGGCCAGCGTCAGCACGCGGCTGGCGGCGTCGTCGAGCTGCGCGTCGGCCAGGCCCAGCCAGGCGCTCAGCGCGAGGCGCGACTCGCCGCGGAAGGGCTTCAGGAAATGCACGGGACGGCCCGCGGCGCGCGCGGCGGCCAGCGTCGCGGCGAGCTGCGCGCGGGTGGCGGTCGACGCGATGCCCGATTGCGCGGCGCGCTCTGCGACGCTGGGCAGCGGGCCGGTCCACACGAGATGGTCGATGCCGATGTCGTCGCCATGCAGCGTGGCGTCGCCGCCGTCGATGTCGACCAGCAGCGCGAGCTCGGGCTGCTGCAGGCCGCAGAAGTACAGGAAGCTCGAGTCCTGGCGGAAGTCGTAGGCGTTGTCGCGATAGTTCATCGGACTGTCGACGTGGCCCGGCAGCAGCACGAGGCCCCGTGCGCCCGCGTCGCGCAGGCGCGCGAGCAGCGCGGCGCGGCGCTGCTGGTAGGTGGCGGCGGGGAACATGGACATGCTGCGGATCTCCGGAAAAATCGTGGACCTCGTGAATTATCACGGGGCGCGGCCGCACGAAGTTCGGTCTGGCGTCGGGTCTACGCGTTACCTCGGTCGCGCGAGCGGCGTGTGGCTGCGAGAATCCGCCCGCATCGCGCGAGCGGCCACAAGCCGCGCCTTCCTGATATCGACCCCGATTCGACCCATGGCCCTGCAGCAACTCACCGACGAACAGATCAAGACCTGGACCCGCG
>CAIMXF010000089.1 GCA_903845345.1 uncultured beta proteobacterium | reverse complement strand
CTTGAGCACGCCGCCGGCCGACAGGCCCAGGAACACGTCGGCGCCGGCCATCACCTCGGCCAGCGTGCGCAGCGGCGTCTCCTGCGCGAATTCGGCCTTGTCGGGATCCATCAGCTCGACGCGGCCCGTGTAGACCACGCCGGCCAGGTCGGTGACCCAGATGTTCTTGCGCGGCATGCCCAGCTTGAGCAGCAGGTTCAGGCAGGCCAGCGCCGCGGCGCCCGCGCCCGACACCACCAGCTTGACCTCGGCAATGGACTTGCCGCTGACCTTCAGCCCGTTGATCAACGCCGAGCCGACGACGATGGCCGTGCCGTGCTGGTCGTCGTGGAAGACGGGGATCTTCATGCGCTTGCGCAGCTCGCGCTCGACGTAGAAGCAGTCGGGCGCCTTGATGTCCTCGAGGTTGATGCCGCCGAAGGTGGGCTCGAGCGCGGCGATGCAGTCGACCAGCTTGTCGAGGTCGTTCTGTGCGATCTCGAGGTCGAACACGTCGATGCCGGCGAACTTCTTGAACAGGACGCCCTTGCCTTCCATCACCGGCTTGGAGGCCAGCGGGCCGATGTTGCCCAGCCCCAGCACCGCGGTGCCGTTCGACACGACGGCCACGAGGTTGCCGCGCGCGGTGTAGCGGAACGCGTTGGCGGGATCGGCGACGATCTCCTCGCAGGCGGCCGCGACGCCCGGCGAATACGCCAGCGCCAGGTCGCGCTGGTTGATCAGCTGCTTGGTCGGCGTGACCGAGATCTTGCCCGGCGTGGGGAACTCGTGGTACTCGAGCGCGGCCTGGCGCAGCTCGGCGCGCTTGTCTTCTTGAGTGGTCATCGGCGATCCTGGTGGCGTCTGCGATGTTTCCGCGTCTCCTCGGAGCACATGCAGGACGGGCGGCAATTGTAGGAGTGGCTCTCTAAAGGGACACCGAATACACGAGTGTCCCGCTGCATCGGCATCGAGTCATGCGGCACATGAATACTTTCTGAGGTAGGACGCACGGCGTCAATGGCGGGTGTCCACATCGGCCGGGGCCACCTTGCGGTTCGTGGGTGAAAATAGCCCGAATGGCCCTTGGTGAATTCGATCTCATCGCGAAGTACTTCGCCCGCCCCGTGCCACGTGCCGTGCTGGGCGGCGGCGACGACTGCGCGCTGCTGCAGCCGACGCCCGGCATGCAATGGGCGCTGTCGACCGACGCGTTGGTCGAGGGCCGGCACTTCCTCAGCACCGTGCCGCCCGACGCGCTGGGCCACAAGTCGCTCGCGGTCAACCTGTCCGACCTGGCCGCCTGCGGCGCGAAGCCGGTGGCGTTCACGCTGTCGCTGACCCTGCCGCGCGTCGACGAGCCCTTCCTCGCCGGGTTCGCCGAAGGGCTTTACTTGCTTGCCGATGCCCACGACATCGAGCTGGTGGGCGGCGACACCACTGCCGGCCCGCTCAACATCGGCATCACCGTGATGGGCGAGGTGCCGCCGGGCCAGGCGCTGCGGCGCGGGGGCGCGCGGGCCGGCGACGAGCTGTGGGTCAGCGGCCGCCTCGGCGACGCCCGCCTCGCGCTGGAAGCCTTCCGCGGCCAGGTCGTGCTGAGCGGCGAGGCCTTCGACGACGTGCGCCGTGCGATGGAGCGTCCGCAGCCACGCGTCGCGCTGGGCCTGGCGCTGCGCGGCATCGCGACCGCGGCGATCGACCTCAGCGACGGCCTCGTCGGCGACCTCGGCCACGTGCTGCGCGCCAGCGGCGTCGGCGCGACACTGCGGCTGGCCGACATCCCGCACGGCGCGCATGTGGCGGCCTGCACCGAGGCCCAGCGCCGCACCTGCCTGCTGGCCGGCGGCGACGACTACGAGCTGCTGTTCGCGGCGCCCGCCGGCGCGCACGCGCGGGTGCGTGACGCCGGCGCGCGCGCGGGGGTGCCCGTGACCTGCATCGGCACGCTGGACGCCGAGGCCGGCCTGCGCGTCGTCGACGCCCGCGGCGCGCCGGTGGCGCCGACCGAGCGCGCGTTCGACCACTTCCTCTCGGCCTGACGCATGACCGACGCCCCTGCCATCGCCCCGCGCCGCGCCACCTGGCGCTTCATGGGCCTGCACCCGCTGCGCCTGATCGCGCTCGGCTTCGGCAGCGGCCTGTCGCCCGTCGCGCCCGGCACCGCCGGGACGCTGGCCGGCTGGGTGCTGTACCTGCTGATCGATCGGGTCGCCGCGCCGTCGCACCTGGCCTGGTCGGCGATCCTTGCCGCCGGCTTCTTCATCGGCTGGTGGGCCTGCACGCACACGGCGCGCGCGATGGCGGTGGCCGATCCGAGCCCCGTGGTGTGGGACGAGATCATCGCGTTCTGGATCATCCTGTGGGCGGCGATGCCCGTCGGCTGGATCGGCCAGCTGGTCCTGTTCGGCCTGTTCCGCCTGTTCGACGCGGTCAAGCGCGGCCCGGTCGGCTGGGCCGATTCGCTGTTCAAGCCGAAGAAGGGCTCGCTGCCCGGCTGGCCGCAGGGGTTCGGGATCATCTTCGACGACCTGGT
>CAIMXF010000088.1 GCA_903845345.1 uncultured beta proteobacterium | reverse complement strand
TCACCAACTGACAGCCCCACGGTCGCTGGCTGCTCGAAAGCATCCGGCTTGCAGGCCGGATGCCGTTCTGCCGGGGTCTCGCTTTGCGAGCCCTTTGCCGGCTCCACTTCCCGAGGGGCCGGCCGCGAGCGGCCCGGCAGAGCCGGATCCGCCGCTCCCTTGAACTCCGGGGAGCTGCGCGAGCGGCAGCGCCGGTGACGGAGAAAATCCCGCCGCTTGAGCTCAATGTCCGCCGGCCTCTCCGGCCAGCAGCGCCGCGTTGCCGCCAGCCGCCGCCGTGTTGACCGTCAGCGTCTGCTCCGCGCAGAAGCGGAACAGGTAGTGCGGGCCGCCGGCCTTCGGGCCGGTGCCCGACAGGCCTTCGCCGCCGAACGGCTGCACGCCGACGACCGCGCCGATCATGTTGCGGTTGATGTAGACGTTGCCCACCCGGGCCAGCCTGGCCAGGCGTTGCGCGCGGCTGTCGATGCGCGTCTGGATGCCCAGCGTCAGGCCGTAGCCGAGTTCGTTGATGTCGTGCATCACCTGGTCGACGTCGCCGTTCCAGCGCACCACGTGCAGCACCGGGCCGAAGATCTCTTCCTTCAGGTCGGCGATGGCGCCGAGCTCGAACGCGACCGGGGCGACCAGGCGCGGGAAGGTCGACGTCGTCTTCGCCTCGCCGAGAAGCTTCGCGTCCTTCTTCAGGCGCGCCACGTTGCGCGACACGTTCGCGAAGGCCTCGTCGTCGATCACGGGGCCGACGTCGGTGGACAGCAGCGACGGATCGCCGACGTTCAACTCCGTCAGCGCGCCGCGGATCATCTCGATGACGCCGTCGGCGATCGAGCCGTGCACGACCAGCAGCCGCAGCGCCGAGCAGCGCTGGCCGGCCGAGCGGAACGCGCTCTGCACGACGGCGTCGACCACCTGCTCGGGCAGCGCGCTGGAGTCGACGATCATCGCGTTCAGGCCGCCGGTCTCGGCGATGAACGGCACGATGGGACCGTCCTTGTGCGCCAGCGTGCGCTGGATGATCTTGGCCACCTGCGTCGAGCCGGTGAAGCAGACGCCCGAGCAGTGCAGGTTGGCGGTGAGCGACGCGCCGATCGTCTCGCCCGGGCCGTGCAGCAGCGCCAGCGCGTCCCTGGGCACGCCGGCCTCGTGCAGAAGCTCGACCATGCGCGCGGCCACGGCGGGAGTCTGTTCGGCCGGCTTCGCGGCGACGGTGTTGCCGGCCACCAGCGCGGCGACGACCTGGCCCGCGAAGATGGCGAGCGGGAAGTTCCACGGCGAAATGCAGACGAACACGCCGCGCCCGTTCATGCGCAGCTCGTTGCTTTCGCCGGTCGGGCCGGGCAGGAGCTGGTCCTGCAGGCGGATCTGCGCCTGGTCGGCGTAGTAGCGGCAGAAGTCGACGGCCTCGCGCACCTCGGCCACGCAGTCGCCCAGAGTCTTGTGCGCCTCCTTCACCAGCAGGCCGCAGAACTCGGCCAGCCGCGCGTCGAGCAGGTCGCCGGCGCGGCGGATGATGGCCGCGCGTTCGGTGACGGGGCGCTCGTTCCACGCGGCGAAGCCGTCCTCCAGCCGCACCATCGTCGTGATGACTTCCTCGGTGGTGGCTTCGCGGATCGCCGGCACCACCGTGGCCGCGACGGCGGCGTCCAGCGGCGCGCGGTCGGCGATCACGGCGAGGTCCACACCCGTGGAATTGCGGCGCTGCAGGCCGTGGTCGACCGGATAGAGGAACGCCGGCATCGGGAACGCGGGCGGGCGCACGCTGGTCATCGGCGAGGCGAGCAGGCGCTCGACGTCGACCGCGTTGTCGGCCAGCTGGTGCACGAAGCTCGAGTTGGCGCCGTTCTCCAGCAGGCGGCGCACCAGGTACGCGAGCAGGTCGCGATGCTCGCCCACCGGCGCGTACACGCGGCACGCGACGGCCGGGTCCTTCATCACCTCGCGGTAGATGCCCTCGCCCATGCCGTGCAGGCGCTGCATCTCGAACGGGGCGTTCCTCGCACGCGCCATCTGCAGGATCGCCGCGATGGTGCCGGCGTTGTGCGTGGCGAACTGCGGGAAGATGACATCGGCATGGCCGATGAGCGCGCGGGCGCAGGCCAGGTACGAGATGTCGGTGTGTTCCTTGTGCGTGAACACGGGGTAGCCCGCGAGGCCGCCTTCCTGCGCGCGCTTGATCTCGCCGTCCCAATACGCGCCCTTGACCAGCCGCACCATGAAGCGCAGCTTGTGCTTGCGCGCGATGCCGGCGACGGCGTCGACGACCTGCAGCGCGCGCGTCTGGTACGCCTGCACGGCCAGGCCGAAGCCGCCCCACGTCGGGAACGCGGCGGCGATGCGTTCGGCGAGCGCGTCCAGCACGTCCAGCGACAGCTCGAGGCGATCGGTCTCCTCGGCGTCGATCGTCAGGTTCAGGTTGGCGTGCGCGGCCTGCTCGATCAGCGACCACACGCGCGGCAGCAGCTCGGCGAACACGCGCTCGCGCTGGCCGTCCTCGTAGCGCGAGAACAGGGCCGACAGCTTGATGGAGATGCCGTCGGCCGTCTCGGGCGACGCGGCGGACTGGCCGCGCGAGATCGCCCGGATGGCGTTCGAGTAGGAGGCCAGGTAGCGCTCGGCGTCGGGCTCGGTGCGTGCGCCCTCGCCCAGCATGTCGTAGGAGAAGCGCAGTCCGGTGGCGGCGCCGGCGCTGCCGCGGCGCGCGGCCTCCAGCGCCTTGCGCTGGCCCAGGGCCTCCTCCATCGCCTCGACGATCGTGCGTCCCAGCACGAACTGGCGGCCCAGCAGCTGGATCGCGCGCACGGTCGCGGCGACGACCGTCTTCGCGCCGAGTCGCTTGAGCAGGCCGCCCTCGCCTTCGGCGCCGGGCAGGAATTTCTTGGACAGCGAGATCGCGCTGGCCGAGATGCCGGCCAGCATGCGGTGCGGGCCGTCGACGCCGGAGTCGGCGTCGAACTCGGCGCGCCCCAGCTGGTCGGCGGTCAGCGCGATCGCGGTCTCGACGTCGGGCACGCGCAGCAGCGCCTCGGCCAGGCGCATCAGCGCGAGGCCCTCGGCGCTGGAGATCGGGTACTCGCGCAGCAGCGATTCCATCGCCCAGAACGGCGCCGGCTTGTCGCGCACGGCCTCCACCCACGGGCGGCCGGCGCGGATCACCTGCGCCCAGTCCAGCTGGCCCTGCAGGGTGGCGAGCGCCGCCTCCACGACGTCCGCCTCCGGTCGATACGGATAGGGCAAGCGCGCCTGTTGCGGCGCCGCGACGAACTGAGGGCTGGAGGATGGCATGGCAGTGGAAATCCTGACTGGATAATTTGGTAGCTTAGAGGGAGAATCCAAGAGATAAATTCGGATTTCGTCAGAGACCACGGAGATTCGTCCAGCATGAACAAGACCCAGCCCGAACCGTCTTCGGTGTCGAATCTGTCCAGCGACAAGGGCATCGACAAAATCGACGCCCGCATCCTGCGCGTGTTGCAGCGAGACGGACGAATCAGCAACCTGAAGCTGGCCGAGGAGGTGCATCTGTCGCCCACGGCCGTGCTCGAGCGCGTGAAGCGCCTGACGCGCGAGAACTTCATCCTGGGCTACGAAGCCCGGCTGAACCCCAACAAGCTCGGCGCGAGCATGATGGTCTTCATCGAGGTGCTGCTCGACCGCACCGCTCCGGACATCATGGACACGTTCAAGGCCGCCGTCCAGACCCGCCCGGAGATCCTCGAATGCCACCTCGTGGCCGGCGGTTTCGACTACCTGATCAAGACGCGCGTGGCCGACATGGCCGCCTACCGCGAGATGATCGCGTCGGTCATCTGGAGCCTGCCGGGCGTGCGCGAGACGCGCACCTACACGGTGATGGAAGAGGTCAAGACGACCAACGCGTTGCCGATCTGAAGCGGCTGCATTGCCGCAGATTCCTCGGGGGCACCGCGCCAATTCAGTGAACGGCGCAGGGGGCATCGCGGCACCGTCGAGCCCATGACGTCTGCCCGATCCGATCCGCGCGAGGCCGCCGCTGCGGCCGTCGCCGCGGCTAATGATCCCGTCGCGTCCGCGTCGCGCGCGCGCCCCGCGCGAGGCCGCTCGCGCCTGCGCGGTGATCGACGAGGTGAAGAACACCACCGCGTTGCCCGTGTAGCGGGCGGCCGGCGTGCACTGGTCTGCGAAATAGTTCACGGAGCCGCACCCCCATCGGTGGCCCCCCACCGTAGGGATGCGATTGGTTACGTTGGCCGGCAAAGTTCAGTCATCGGTTGAACGCCACGTTCCTGCCGACCACCGAACCGAAGAGGGTTTCCATGCACGCAGCCGCCGCCTACATCGCCAACACCAACCAGATCGCCAACGACTGGGCCCGCAGCCAGACGGCCCGCACGATGGTGCGCGCCGCGATGAACAGCAATGCGGTGGTCTACCGCCGCACCTGGCCCACGCTCGAGGCCATCGAGACGCTGAGCGAAGCCGAATACGATCCGGCGCTGCGCTTCAACGGCTTCCTCGATTCGACGCTCGACCTGCGCGACGGCCTGTCGGTGGTGGAAGTGTTCGCCCCGATCGACGAGCCCGCCGCCCTGCAGGAATTCGCACTGATGCGCGGTCGCGCCTGATGCGCTTCGCAAGGGCGTGAGCATCGCTCACGCCGTCTTGCCGGGACGCGACCCGAAGATCGCCGTCCCCACCCGTACCCAGGTGGCGCCTTCCGCGATCGCGGCCTCCAGGTCGGCGCTCATGCCCATCGACAGGGTGTCCAGCCCGAGGCCCTCGGCGTTCATCGCCTCGAACAGCTTGCGCAGCGCCCGGTGCGGCACGCGTTGCGCCGCCAGGTCGCCGGCCGGACCGGGGATCGCCATCAGCCCGCGCAGCTTCAGGCGCGGCAGCGCCGCCACTTCGCGCGCGAGCGCCAGCGCCGCTTCGGGCGCGACGCCGCTCTTGCTGTCCTCGCCGCTGATGTTGACCTGCAGGCACACCTGCAGCGGCGCCATGCCGGGCGGGCGCAGGTCGGACAGCCGCTGCGCGAGCTTCATCCGGTCGACCGCGTGCACCCAGTCGAAGTTCGCCGCGACCTCGCGCGCCTTGTTGCTCTGGAGCGGGCCGATCAGGTGCCAGCGAAGCTGGTCGCGCACGTCGGCCAGTTCGGCGATCTTGGCCAGTGCCTCCTGCACGTAGTTCTCGCCGAAATCGTGCTGGCCGGCCGCGAAAGCCTCGCGCACTGAAACACCTGGACACGTCTTGCTCACCGCCAACAGGTGAACGGTTGCAGGAAGTCGGTCAAATGCCCGACAGGCGGACGAAATTCGTCCCCGGACTTGTAGTATGTTCTCTGCGATGCTGGCCATTCGGGCCGGAGCATAAGCCCTGGCGGGTCACGGATCACATGGACATCACCCAACTGCTCGCGTTTTCTGTCAAGAACAAGGCTTCCGACCTGCACCTGTCGTCGGGCCTGCCTCCCATGATCCGCGTGCACGGCGACGTACGCCGGATCAACGTCGATCCGATGTCGCACAAGCAGGTCCACGGCCTGGTGTACGACATCATGAACGACACCCAGCGCAAGCACTATGAAGACACGCTGGAGTGCGACTTCTCGTTCGAGATCCAGGGGCTGGCGCGCTTCCGCGTCAACGCGTTCAACCAGAACCGCGGCGCGGCGGCCGTGTTCCGCACGATCCCGTCCAAGATCCTCACGCTCGAGCAGCTCAACTGCCCGAAGATCTTCCAGGACCTGGCGATGAAGCCGCGCGGCCTGGTGCTGGTCACCGGCCCGACCGGCTCGGGCAAGTCGACGACGCTCGCAGCGATCATCGACCACCTCAACGACAACAGCTACGGCCACGTGCTGACCATCGAGGATCCGATCGAGTTCGTGCACGAATCGAAGAAGTGCCTGGTCAACCAGCGCGAGGTCGGCCCGCAGACGCTCAGCTTCTCCAACGCGCTGCGTTCGGCGCTGCGCGAGGATCCGGACTGCATCCTGGTCGGCGAAATGCGCGACCTGGAGACCATCCGCCTCGCGCTGACCGCGTCGGAGACGGGCCACCTGGTCTTCGGAACGCTGCACACCTCCAGCGCCGCCAAGACGATCGACCGCGTGGTCGACGTGTTCCCCGCGGCCGAGAAGGACATGGTGCGCGCGATGCTGTCCGAATCGCTGGTCGCGGTCATCTCGCAGACGTTGTGCAAGACCAAGGACGGCACCGGCCGCGTCGCGGCCCACGAGGTCATGCTGGGCACGGCGGCGATCCGCAACCTGATCCGCGAGAACAAGATCGCGCAGATGTACTCGTCCATCCAGACCGGCCAGAACGCGGGCATGCAGACGCTCGACCAGTGCCTGGCCGATCTCGTGCGCCGCAACGTGGTCGCTCCTTCGGAAGCTCGCCTGAAGGCCAAGTTCCCGGAAAACTTCCCGGGCTGATCTCCCTCGCCAACCGCGCTTCCCGTGAAAAACCTTCTTGCCCGGTTTCGTCGCAAACCCACGCCCCTGGCCGTCGCGCCGCAGGACGGCTCGTCGAGCTACTTCGCCACGCAGTTCCAGGAGGGCCACCAGGACACCCAGCTCATGGTCAGCTGGGACATGCGCAGCCTGGACCTGCACACCAAGCCCTACGACACGGAGCTGGGCACCCTGGCGCTGGTCAAGCTGTTCGGCCAGGATCCGCAGCTGTCGCAGCTCGGGCCGGAGGCGCTGTCGGTGTTCGGCAACTACCTCGAGTACGTGCAGGTGGAGGCCGGCCGCCAGGTGATCGGACAGGACGAGCAGGGCGACTTCCTGCTGATCGTGCTGGACGGCACCGTGGCCGTCGAGCGCGTGCAGCCGTGGGGCGCCAAGGCGCGACTGGGCGAGTCGCGCGCGGGCGACGTGCTCGGCGAGATGTCGCTGCTCGACGCCGGCGCCCGCTTCTCGGCCTGCACCACGCTCACGTCGGCCAAGTTCGCCGTGCTCGGCGCCGCCGCGCTCGACCGCATGATGCAGCACGAGCCGCGGCTCGCGGCCGCGCTGCTGGCGTGGCTGGCGAGGCGCTTGTCGCTGCGGCTGCGCCAGGTCAGCGCGCGGCTGTCGGCGCTGCTCACGCGCGAGTGACCGATTTCTTCGCAGCGCGGCGCGGTCGTTGCCATTGATCACCGCTGATCCTGCCCAGTGCTGGCAAGATCGGGGCTGAAGACATTGAAAGGTTGAAGGCCATGGAAAGAGAACAAGCATCGAAGTTCGTCAACGACCTGCTGCGCCTGATGGTCACGCGCAACGGCTCCGACCTGTTCCTCACGGCCGACTTCCCGCCGGCGATCAAGGTCGACGGCAAGGTCACGAAGGTGTCGCCGCAGCCGCTCACCGGCGCGCACACGATGGCGCTGGCGCGCGCCATCATGAACGACAAGCAGGCCTCCGATTTCGAGCGCACCAAGGAGTGCAACTTCGCGATCTCGCCCGCGGGCATCGGCCGCTTCCGCTGCAGCGCGTTCCTGCAGCAGAGCCACGTGGGCATCGTGCTGCGGACCATCCCGCAGGAGATCCCCACCATCGACAGCCTGGGCCTGCCGCGCGTGCTCAAGGACGTCGCGCTGACCAAGCGCGGCCTGATCATCATGGTGGGCGCCACCGGCTCGGGCAAGACGACGTCGCAGGCCGCGATGCTCGACTGGCGCAACGAGAACACCTTCGGCCACATCATCACGGTGGAAGACCCGGTGGAGTTCGTGCATCCGCACAAGAACTGCATCGTCACGCAGCGCGAGATCGGCATCGACACCGACAGCTGGGAGCTGGCGCTGAAGAACGCGCTGCGCCAGGCCCCCGACGTCATCCTGATGGGCGAGATCCGCGATCGCGAGACGATGGACCTGGCCATCGCCTTCGCCGAAACGGGCCACCTGTGCATGGCCACGTTGCACGCCAACAGCTCCAACCAGGCGCTGGACCGGATGATCAACTTCTTCCCGGAAGAGCGCCGCCTGCAACTCCTGATGGATCTGTCGCTCAACATGAAGGCCCTGATCTCGCAGCGCCTTCTCCCGCGCCAGGAAGGCAAGGGCCGCGTCGCCGCGGTCGAGATCCTGCTCAACACCCCGCTCGTGGCCGACCTGATCTTCCAGGGCAAGGTCGGCGACCTGAAGGATCTGATGAAGCGCTCGCGCGAGCTCGGCATGCAGACCTTCGACCAGGCGCTGTTCGACATGTACGAGGCCAACCTGATCACCTACGAGGACGCCCTGCGCAACGCCGATTCCGTCAACGACCTGCGCCTGCAGATCAAGCTGGACAGCGAACGCTCGCGCTCGACCGACCTGGCCGCCGGCACCGAGCACATGACCTTTGGGTAAGCGTTGGCTCCGCGGTCGCTGGCTGCTCGAAAGCATCCGGCTTGCGGGCCGGATGCTGTTCCGCCGGGGTCTCGCTGTGCGAGCCCTTTCCCGGCTTCACTCCCCGAGGGGCCGGCCGCGAGCGGCCCGGCAGAGCCGGTTCCGCCGCTCCCTTGAACTTCGAATGAGCCGTTTGAGCGGCAGCGCCGGCAACGTGCGGCGCGCGCTGTTCGTTGGCTCTGAACTGACATCACGATGACCAAACAATACGAATCGACGCCGTCCCGCAAGGTTGCCTTCCTAGGCCTGGGCGTGATGGGCGGCCCGATGGCCGGCCACCTCGCCGCTGCCGGACACCAGGTGACCGTCTACAACCGCACCGCCGCCAAGGCCCAGGCCTGGGTCGACAAGCACGGTGGCAAGATGGCCCCGACGCCGCGCGACGCGGTCGAGGGTGCCGAGTTCGTGTTCACGTGCGTGGGCAACGACGCCGACCTGCACGCGGTCGTGGCCGGCGACCAGGACGGTGCATTCGCCGGCATGGCGCGCGGGGCGACGCTGGTCGATCACACGACGGCGTCGGCCGACATCGCACGCGAACTGCACGGCATGGCGAAGTCGCGCGGCCTGCACTTCATCGACGCCCCGGTCTCGGGCGGCGAGGCCGGGGCGATCAACGGCATGCTCACCGTGATGTGCGGCGGCGACGCGGACCCGTTCGATGCGATGAAGCCTGTCGCGATGGCGTTCTCGAAGGCGGTCACGCGCCTGGGCGACAGCGGCTCCGGCCAGCTCGCCAAGATGGTCAACCAGATCTGCATCGCCGGGCTCGTGCAGGGCCTGTCCGAGGCCGTGGCCTTCGGCATGCGGGCCGGGCTCGAGATGCCCGCCGTGCTGGACGTCATCGGCAAGGGCGCCGCGCAGAGCTGGCAGATGGACAACCGCGGCAAGACGATGGTCGAGGACAGGTTCGACTTCGGCTTCGCCGTCGACTGGATGCGCAAGGATCTCGGCCTGGTGCTGGACGAGGCGCGTCGCAACGGCGCGCGCCTGCCGGCCACCGCGCTGGTCGACCAGTTCTACGCGGAACTCCAGAACCGCGGCGGCGGACGCTGGGACACGTCCAGCCTGATCCGGCTGCTCAACAAGTAGATCGGCTGGCCCCATGAAAACCGGACGCCGCGGCGTCCGTTTCTCATGGGCGCGACGAGCGCGTCACTTCAGGTTGGCGAGCTGTTCTTCGGTGAGGATCTCGAACACGCGCACGACCTTCAGCACGCTGGGCTGCGAGCGCGCGATGTCCGAGGCGCGCGTGGCCTCGCGTTCGCTCACCCGGCCCATCAGGTAGACGTTGCCGCGCTCGGTGACGACCTTGATCGCGCTGGACTGGATATCCTTGGCGTCGATCAGCGCGCTCTTGACGCGGCCGGTGATCACGGTGTCGCTGGAGCGCGTGCTGAGCGTGCTGTTCGCGCCCACTTCCAGCTCGTTGACGACGTTGGTGACGCCTTCGATGCCGGCGACCGCCTTCTCCACCGCAGCCTTGTCGGCGTCGGTGGGCACCTCGCCGGTGATCAGCGCGATGCGGTTGTAGCTGGTGACGTTGATGTGGCCCTTGTCGCCGATGGCCTCGCGGATGCGGCCGCCGGACTTCAGCTCGATCGACTGGTCTTCGATCTGCGCCCCGCCGGTGCGGCGGTCGTTGAGCGACAGGCCGCCCGCGACCGCGCCGCCGGCGACGAGCGCGATGCAGCCCTGCAGCGAACCGAGCATGGAAAGGGCCAGCGCGCCGACGAGGGCGGTGGCGGCGAACGGGTGGCGACGGCGCGCCTGGGCAAGTGAGGTGTGCATGTTCATCAGAGGTCGGCGTCGCCGAGCAGTTGGAGGTCGACGGCATCGCACAAGGCGTGCAGCGTCAGCAGTTGGAGTTCGCAGATGCGCGCGGCGCGCTCGTGCGGCACGGTGATCCAGATGTCGGTCTCGCCGGTGATGCCCTGGCCGGCCGGTCGCGCGGCGTTGCCGCCCGGCTCGCGCCCGGCGATGACCAGTGCGCTCATCTCGCGCTCGTGCGCGGCGCCCACCACGGCCGCCAGCAGCGCATCGTCGGGGCGCGTCGCGAACGCGACCAGCACGTCGCCGGCCTGTCCCAGCACGCGCAGCTGCGTCACGGCGGGGGCGTCCGCGATCGACTCGCGGGCTTCGGACAGCAGCAGCGGATCGACCGCCAGCACCATCGCGGCGAGCCCCGGGCGATCGCGCTCGAAGCGTCCGGACAGCGCCGCGCCCAGCAGCTGCGCCGGCGCCTGCGCGACGCCCCGCCCGTGCACCCACACGCGGCCGCCGGCGGTGACGCAGTCGACGATCGCCTGCGCCGCATCGGCGATCGGTCGCGCCATGGCCTCGGCCGCCTGGTAGCTCAGGTCGGCGCTTTCGAAGAAATGCTGTTGGATTCGGGGTTCGAGCATGGACGCCAGGTGACGCGGCCGGGAGGGAAGGACCGCGCGCGGATCATAGTTCAGCGATCCGTAGGACAGAGTCGCGTCCTGTCGTCGAGTTCCGCTGGGCAGGCATCCTGATCGGATCGCTCGCGAGATTCGTGCTGATCCGGCGGCCAGGGCCGTCGAAATCCTGGCGTTCGTCGATCGACGGCGACGATGAACGTCAAGAATTCGTTGAAGTTACGGGTTATTGCTTATCCAGCGGCGGCCATGTTCGCCGAGAGACGCTCTAAAGGACGGCAAACCCGGTGCGTCAGCTCTCGTCGAACGCGGCCTTCAGCCATTGCACGCGATCCCCGTCCACGGCGACGACGTCGAACCGGCACGGCGGCACCCGGGAAAGCTGCGACAGATACGTCTTCGCGGCGTAGACCAGCCGCGCCCGCTTGGCCCGGTTCACGCTGGCGGCCGCGCCGCCACCCATCCCACCGCGCCGCACGCGCACCTCGACGAACACCAGCGTGCCGTCGGTGTCCAGCACAATCAGGTCGATTTCACCGCCCAGGCGGGAACGACCGCGTGCCACTCGATAATTGCGTTCGAGGACGCGCAGCCCGCGCGCCTCGAGGTAGCGCTGCGCCAGTGCCTCGCCGGCCCGTCCGGTGATCGCGCGCGGCGTCCCGTCCGCCTTCGCGTCGTCGGCGCCCGTCGTGTTCATCCAAGGCCAAGCCATCGTGTCCGATCATTCCCTGCCGGCGTCCGGCGCCGATGTCCCTGTGGCGGTCGTCGGCCTGCGCCAGACGCTGCAGACCGCCGCCGCCGTGGCCGGGCAGCAGGACTACCCGCGCGGCTGCCTGTACGTGGTCGCCACGCCCATCGGCAACCTCGCCGACATCAGCCTGCGCGCGCTGCATGCGCTCGCGCTGGCCGACGCCATCGGCTGCGAGGATACGCGGACCTCCGGCGCCTTCCTGCGG
>CAIMXF010000087.1 GCA_903845345.1 uncultured beta proteobacterium | reverse complement strand
GAGTCCTCGCTGGCCATGCGTCGAGCGGCCGCTTCGCGCTGCTCCGACTCGCGCCGTGCGCGACGAGTGGCCCGCAGCTCCCACCAGCCCCAGGCGACCGTGCCGCCGAACACCAGCGTCAGCTCGATCGCACCGAGCAGGTGGTCAGCCATTCACGCCGCAGCGCGCATGCGGGCGCAGGAACAGCTGCGTGACGGTATCGGCCAGCGCGGATTCCTGGTCGGCCGAATGCAGCGCGGCGAGGGGGCCGTGCAGCATCTTGCCGGTGAGCCCGCGGGCGAGGCTCTCCAGCACGTCGGCCATCGGCTCGCCGCGCGCGATGCGCCGGTGCGCGCGCGCCAGTTCCTCCGCGCGCCAGTCGGCGGCCTGCTGCTGCAGCGAGCAGATCAGCGGAATCTGGTCGCGCTGCGTCAGCCAGTGCCCGAAGCTGCGCACGCGGTCGTCGATGATGGCCTCGGCGTCGCGCACCGCGGCCTGCCGATGCGCGCCGGCGTGTTCGGCGCAGTCCGCAAGATCGTCCAGCGTGTGCAGGTAGGCGTCGGGCAGGCGCGCGACCTCGGGCTCGATGTCGCGCGGCACGGCGAGATCGAACAGCAGCATCGGACGGCGGCGGCGTGCCTTGAGCGCGCGCTCCATCGCGCCGAGGCCGATCAGCGGCAGCGTGCTGGCCGTGCAGGAGATGACGATGTCGAATTCCGCCAGCCGGCTCGGCAGCTCCGCGAGTGCCATCGTGGACGCGCCCAGCCGTTGCGCCAGCGCTTCGGCGCGCTCCGCGGTCCGGTTGGCGATGGTCATCGACTGCGGGCGCCGCCCGTTGAAATGCGTCGCCACGCGGTCGATCATGTCGCCGGCACCCACGCACAGCACCTTCATCGCCGACAGGTCGCCGAACAGGCGCTGCGCGATGTGCACGGCGTTCGCCGCGAGACTCACCGAATGGAGGCCGATCTCGGTGGTCGTCCGCACGTCCTTGGCCACCGAGAACGAGCGCTGGAACAGCTGGTGCAAGGTGCGTCCGAGGCCGCCCGCCGTCTCCGCGGCGCGCACGGCCTGCTTCAACTGGCCGAGGATCATCGGTTCGCCCAGCACCTGCGAATCGAGGCCGGACGCCACGCGGAACGCATGGCGCGCGGCCTCCGTGCCCTCGAGCGTGTAGGCATGGGGCGCCAGTTCCGACGAACGCCAGCCGCCGCGTGCGGCCAGCCAGTCGAGCGCTGGCGCCTTCAGGCTGCGTTCGTCGTTGGCCGCGATGTAGAGCTCGGTGCGGTTGCATGTCGACAGGATGGCGGCTTCGGCCTTGCCCTGTCCGAGATGCTCGCGCAGGCCCTGCACGCTCTGCGACAGCGCATCCGACGGGATCGCGAAGCGGCCGCGCGCGTCGATGGACGCGCTGCCGTGATTGAGTCCGAGGGCGAGGAGGGTCAACGCAGTGCTCCTCGTGCTGGCAAGCGGCGCGCACCGTGATCGCGCTGCTCCAGCCGCGTGAACAGGTCGACGATGAAAACGACCCCGTGCGCCTGCGAGGCAGGTTCGATGGACGCCGAGCGCACCATGGCCTCGTTGGCGGCCAGCACCGGCGCGTGCAGCTCGCGCGCGGCGGGCCAGGGCGAGGCGACGGCGCGCGCGAGGAGAAACAGCCGGCGGCGTGTCGACACGACGGTGCGGCGGCTCAGCGATTGCGGGACGTCCCGCGCCACCTGCTGGCCGATGGCGGCGTACAGGAGGCGCGCCGCGTTGATGCCCGGACGGCAGGCCAGCGGCAGCGCCGAGACGCCCGCCGCCGCGCGCGCATAAAGCTCCTCGGCTCGCGCGAGCAGGCGTCGGACGACGGACTCCAGCGCCGCGCTGTGTGTCGGCTGCGCGAGCCAGCGATCGGGATCGATGCCGGCCTCCCGCAGCCAGGCGAGCGGGAGGTAGATGCGGCCCATGCCGGCGTCCTCGGCGACGTCGCGGGCGATGTTGGACAACTGCATCGCCACGCCGAGATCGCACGCGCGGGCAAGGCCGGCCGCCGAGCGCACGCCCATCAGCAGCGCCATCATCGCGCCGACGGCGCCCGCCACGCGCGAGGCGTAGTCGAACAGGTCGTCCAGCGTCTCGTAGCGGCGGCCGTCCGCATCCCACTCGAGTCCTTCCAGCAGTCGTTCGGGCAGCAGGCGCGGGATGCCGTGGCGCGCGACGACCGCCGCCAGCGCGCGATCGATGGCCGTGCCGCGCGGCGCGCCCGCGTAGGCGCGAGCCAGACGGTCGCGCAGCGAGGCCACCGCCGCGTGGCGATCGACGCCTTGCTGGGGTGCATCGACGGCGTCGTCGGCGATCCGGCAGAAGCCGTACAGCACCGACGCCGGGTCGCGGACCGATCGCGGCAGCAGCATCGAGGCGGCATGGAAACTGCGCGCGTGCTGGCGCAGCAGCGCGCGGCAGACGGCGATGTCCGCGCGGTCAGGCGACGGCGCTTGCGAGTGTTCGTCCATGCGGCACCACCGTGTCGAGAATGCGGGCTGAAGACAGGACGCCGGGCAGGCCGGCGCCGGGATGCGTTCCCGCACCCACGAGATAGAGATCGCGTACTTCCTCGCTGCGGTTGTGCGGGCGAAACCAGGCGCTCTGCGTGAGGCGCGGCTCGGGCCCGAACGCAGCCCCGCGCCACGAGGACAAGGTGTCCTGGAAGTCCTGCGGCGTCAGCATCAGCGACGCCGCCACATGCTGTTCGAGATCGGGCAGCAAGGTTTCCGAGAGGCGCCGCGCGATCGCCTGGCGGTAGGGCTCCGCGCGCATCTTCCAGTCGGTGCCGCTGCCCAGGTGCGGAACGGGCGACAACACGTAGAACGCATCGCATCCGGCCGGCGCCATCGACGGGTCCGTCGCGGTGGGGCGGTGCAGGTACAGGCTGAAGTCGTCCGCCAGCGCATGGCGATCGAAGATGTCTCCCAGCAGGCCGCGATAGCGCGGGCCGAGAGCGATCGTGTGGTGCGCGACGTCCGGGTATCGGCGATTGGTGCCGAAGTACCAGACGAACAGGCTCATCGATGATTTCTGGCGATCGAGCCGCGCATCCGTCCAGCGCTTGCGCTGCACGCCGGGCATCAGCTTGCGGTAGGTCCACGCGGAGTCGGCGTTGCTGACCACGACGTCGGCAGCGAGCCGCTCGCCGCTCGCCAGCCGCACGCCGCGTGCCGCGCCGTCTTCGACGATGATCTCCTCGACCTGCTGGTTGCAGCGGACGCTGCCGCCCTGTCCCTCGATCAGGCCGACGAGCCCGCTCACGAGCCGGTTGGTGCCGCCCATCGCGAAGTGGACGCCCCATTGCCGTTCGAGAAAGGCGATCAGGCAGTAGACCGAGGTGGTGGAGAAGGGGTTGCCGCCCACCAGCAGCGACTGGAACGTCAACACGACCCGCAGGCGTTCGTCGCGCACGTAGCGCGAGGCCAGGCCGTAGACGGTGCGGTAGCCCTGCAGCTTGGCCAGGTCGGGCAGCACGCGCAGCATGTCGCCGAGCCGGTCGAAGGGGACATGTGCCAATTGCTCGAAGCCGACGCGGAAGATGGCCTCGCTCGCGGCGACGAATCGCTCGTAGCCCTCGACGTCGCCGGGCGCGAGGCGGCGCACCGCTTCGCGCATCGCCGCCGCATCGCCGCTGTAGTCGAAGGTCGTGCCGTCGTCGAAGCGCAGGCGATAGAACGGTGCCACCGGCACCAGCGTCACGTCGTCGGCGAGGCGGCGTCCGCAGAGCGTCCACAGATCCTCGAACAGGTGCGGCGCAGTGATCACGGTCGGGCCGGCATCGAAGACGAAGCCGTCGATCCGATGCACCCGCGCCCGGCCGCCGGGCTGGTCGAGTTGCTCCAGCACGCTGACCCGGTAGCCGCGAGCCCCCAGGCGTACCGCCGCCGCGAGGCCGCCGAAACCGCTGCCGATGACGACCGCGTGCGGCGTGCCGCGCCGCGCAGATCTCGGGCCCGGGCGGAAATCGACCGGCGAAAGCGTGGGGGCTGTCCAATCCGTCAACATTGATGGATAATATGAGTGTCACGCAAAGTTGACAACAGGGTTCTACCGGGGTTCGGGCACCGCTCGCATCCGACCAAGTCGCCCGGGGCCGCGCTACGGTCCTGGATCCCGCGCAAGCGCTATTGTGGAGACCTTGGTGGCCCGGAGTCCGTCCGACTCGTCCGATCTCAGTGCGCTGTCCGGCGTCGCGCCGGAACTGGCGCGTGCGTTCGCATCCCTGACCGGAGACATCGCGCTGGTGATCGACCCGGACGGCGTGATCCGCAAGGTCGCCATGGCGGGCGCGACGGCCGGCCATCCCGCTGACGAATGGCTCGGCCGCTCCTGGGTCGAGACGGTCACCGGCGACACCCGGCGCAAGATCGAGCTGATCCTCGAGGAGACGAGCGATCCTGGCGTCACCCGACGGCGCGAGGTCAGCCATCCCTCGGCGGGCGGCGCGGACATCCCGATGTCCTACGCCGCGTTGCGGCTCGGACGGGGCGGCCCGGTCATCGCGGTCGGACGCGACTTGCGCGCGGTGGCCGCGATCCAGCAGCGATTCGTCGATGCGCAACGGGAGATGGAGCGCGACTACTGGAAACTGCGGCAGGAGGCGTCGCGGCAGCGCATGCTGGCCCAGGTCGCCAACGACGCCTTGATGGTCGTCGATGGCGCCACGCTCGCGGTGCAGGACGTCAACGCCGCAGCCGAGACCCTGTTCGGTCCGCGCGGCGTCCCGCTGCCGCTGCCGGTGGAGGAACTGCTCTCCAAGGCCGTCCAGACCGGGCGGCCTCAGGAGATCCGCACGCGTCTGTCCGCGTCTGCCGGGGCCGCGCAGGTCGACCTGTGCGCCATGCCGTTCCGCGCGCAGTCCGGCGACGCCGGTCCGCAGGGTCCCCTGCATCTGCTCGTGCGCGCCCGCAGCGCCGCCGTCGATGGAACCAGCCTTGACGGCGAGGCCGTCGTGGTGACGGATTCGAGGGGCAACGTGCTGGCCGCGAATGCCGCGTTCCGTGCACTCTGCAGGTCGGATTCCGATCGTGTCGAGGGTCATGGCATCTGCGAACTGCTCGGCGATCCGCAGCGCCATCTCGCTGCTGTGCTGACCGACGCCCGCCGCGGCGGGCTCGTGCGGCGTCCTGCGTTGCTGCTGGGCGGCGGACGCTCGTCCACGTTCGAATGCTTCGCCCAGGCGGCCCTGATGCACGACGGCGACCAGGAGAGCCTGGGCATCACGCTGGTGCCCGCGAAGCCTTCGCAGGCCGACTCCGTGCGCGCTGCCCTGCTGGCCCTGCTCGACCAGACAGGCGAGCTGCCGCTGCTCGAACTGGTGCGTCGAGCTTCGGAGCTGACCGAGCGGCACGCGGTGGAGACTGCGCTACGGCGCTCGGCCGACGGTCGGGTCCAGACCGCCGCTCTTCTTGGATTGTCCGAAGCCGACCTCTCCGAGCGTGTCGCGCGGCTCGGCCTGCTACGCTGAGGCCATGCCCGAGACGCTTTCAGACAGCCCCCGCTTCGGCCACGCCGACCTGAGCAACTGCGAACGTGAGCTGATCCACCTGGCGGGATCGGTGCAGCCGCACGGCATGTTGCTGGTGCTGTGCGTGCAATCGCTGGTCGTCGAACAGGCGACCGCCAACGTCGCCGGCTTCCTCGGAGTCTCGTTGGACGACGTGCTGCAGCGGCCGCTGGGCGCGCTCGGCGGCGACTGTGCCCAGCAGGTCGCGCGCCTCGTCGCCTCGGCCGACCTGTCGACACCGGAGCCGCTGCAATGCGCCCTGCGGGATGGTCGTGCAGATGCCACGCTGCGCTTCGAAGGCACGTTGCACAGCGCCGCGGGCGGCACCCTGATCCTGGAGCTCGAGCCGGCGCCGCCGACAGCCGGTCAGTTGCCGACGGCGGCGATCGCGCACGACGTGCTCATGCGCAGCGTGGCGGCCGCCATGCAGAGGTTCAGCGCCGCGGCCAGCCTCGGCACGCTGGCGGATGCGGCCGCGCAATGCGTGCACGACCTGACGGGCTACGACCGCGTGATGGTCTACAAGTTCGACCCCGACGGCCACGGCCAGATCATCGCCGAGTCTCGCGACCCGCGGTTGGAGTCGCTGCTCGGACACCACTATCCGGCGTCGGACATCCCGCAACGAGCGCGCGAGCTGTACCTGCGCGCGCGGGTTCGCATGCTGGTCGACGTGAACTACGAGCCGGTGCCGCTGGTGCCGACGCGCTCGCCGGTCGACGGACAGGAACTCGACATGTCGCTGTGCCAGCTGCGCAGCATGTCGCCGCTGCATCTGCAGTACCTGAAGAACATGGGCGTGACGGCCACGCTGGTGATCTCGCTGGTGCGCGAGGGCCGCCTGTGGGGCCTGATCGCCGCCCACCACTACTCGCCGCGGCACCTGCGCTTCGAGGTTCGCGCGTCGTGCGAGCTGCTGGCCGAAGTCATCGCCACGCGCATCGCGGCAATCGAGAACTACGCGCACGCGCAGGTCGCGATCCTGGTGCAGCGGCTCGAGCAGCGGCTGATCGAGGCGACGTCGGTCGAGGGCGACTGGCGGCTGGCACTGTTCCGCAATCCACGCACGCTGCTCCAGCCGCTCGAAGCCACCGGCGCGGCGCTGTTCCACGACGGCGAGGTGCTGAGCTCGGGCGAGGTGCCGTCCACGCCCGAACTGCGCGCATTGATGCAGTGGATCGACGCCGGCAATCATCCGATGCCGTTCGCCTGCTCCTGCATCGCACAGGCCAACCCGGCCTTCGCATCCCTGACGCCGACGGCCAGCGGCGTGCTGTCGGTCAGGCTGTCTGCGACGCGGCCCGACTACCTGGTCTGGTTCCGCAAGGAGCAGCTGCAGACAGTGACGTGGGCCGGCGACCCGAACAAGCCGACGCTGGGCGACAGCCCGCTCGAGCTTTCGCCGCGCCGCTCGTTCGCGGCCTGGTCCGAGATCGTCCGCGGCACGGCGTTGCCCTGGACGGGCGCCGAGGTGGTGCTGGCCCGCGCGATCGGCAGCGCGCTGGTCGACATCATCCTGCAGGTCCACGCGGTGCGCCTGCTGATCGCCGAGCATCAACTGGTGGGCATCCGATCGGTGGTCGACTGTTCGCGCGGCCCCGTGGCGATCGCGGATGCCGGGGGCCGGCTGCTGCATGCCAATCCGGCGTTTCACGAGCTCCTGGGCGGCGCCGAGCGCGCCATCGACGCGGTGGGCGATTTCGCGCAGCGTTTCGATGCGGGCAGCGGCGTGCGCGAATCGCTGCTCGCGTTGGTCGCCACGCGCGAGCCGTTCCGCCGCGAAGGAATGCTGAGCCGTCCCGCCGGCGCGGCCCTGCCCGTGAGCGTGCGTGCGGAGGTCGTGCCCGCCAGCAACGGCTCGCTCCTGGGCTTCGTGCTCACCCTGGCCGACCTCAGCGACAGCCACCGTGCCGCCGACGCGCGTCGCCAACTCGAGCAGAAGCTGGTGCCGGCCGAGCAGCAGTCCGACGACGTGATCCGCGCGATCCTCACGAACGCGAGCCTTGCCGCGATGGACATCTCGGACGGCCCCACCGGCCCCGCGATGGCGCCGATGCTCGGCGAGCTCGAGGAATCCACCCAGCGTGCGCAAGTGCTCTACGAGCAGATCCGGCGCCTCGATCGGGACGCCTGAATGCCGGCGTCGTCAGCGAGCGCCGTCGAGCTGTCGCAGGGCCAGCCGGCCGACACGGCGCTCGATGTGCCCTGCCGCTTCGTCGACTCGGCGGGCATCCGCTGGTTCGTCAGGAGCGCGGGCCATGGCCCGGTGCTGTTGTTGCTGCATGGCACCGGGTCCTCCAGTGCCAGCTGGCGCGACGTGATGCCCTTGCTGCGCGACCGCTTCACGCTCGTCGCGCCCGACCTGCCAGGGCACGGCCGCACGTCAGCGGTGCCGCGCGGGCCGAGCAGCCTGCCCGTGATCGCCCATGCGTTGGCCGTGCTGATGCGCGACCTCGGCCTGGATCCGGCATTCATCGCCGGACATTCCGCGGGCGCCGCGCTCAGTGCGCAGATGGCCCTGGCCGAGTCGGCGTCGCTGCATCGCCTGGCCTGGATCGGGCCGGCGCTGGTTCCGTTCGAGGGGGTCGCAGGCATGGTTGCCCCGCCGCTGGCCCGCCTGCTTTCGCGCAGCGGCGCGCTGGCCCATCTCGCTGCGTGGCGAGCTCGCAGCGACTCGGCGGTGCGACGCATGATCGCCAGCACGGGCTCCACGCTCGACGAACGCGGCGTGGGGGTCTATGGCGCGCTTATGCGCAACCCGTCCCATGTCGCGGGGGCTCTGGCGATGATGGCCGGCTGGGATCTCGCGCCGTTGAACAGGGCGCTGCCCCTGATCCGGGTACCCGTGCTGCTGATCCATGGCGAGCGCGATGGCATCGTTCCGGCACGTCAGTCGGACCAGGTGGCCACGGTGCTGGCCAACGCACGCGTGGAACGCCTGGCCGGGCTGGGGCACCTGGCGCACGAAGAGCAGCCGCAACGCGTCGCGCGTGCCTTGGCGGAGTGGTTCGGCGCGACCGCGACCTGAGCCGCTGCTCGTCCTTGTCGACATCACGCCGGCGCGAGGCTGGCCGCGCCATGTTCGATGATGAAATAGCGGAACGCCTCGGCCGCGGGCGAGAGCACGCGCGACTGCAGGTGCACGACGTTCCAGGTTCGCATCACCGGCGTGCCCTCGATGTCCATCACGCGGATCAGGCCGTTGCGCAGCTCCAGGCCGATCGTGTGCAGCGACAGGAAGCTGACGCCGAGTCCCGCGATCACCGCCTGCTTGATCGTCTCGTTGCTGGCGATCTCCATCGTGATGCGCGGATCGATGCGGCGCTCCGCGAGGAAGGCGGCCATCGCGGCGCGCGTGCCGGAACCATGCTCGCGCACGATGAAGGGCAGTCCGTCCAGGACGCTGGCGGGCCGCGAGCCGCCGTCGAGCAGCGGGTGGTCGGGGGCGCAGACGAAGACCATCGGATGCGCCGCGAACGGCTCCGCGCGCGCGCCTAGCTCGCGCGGCGGACGGCCCATCACCGACAGGTCGATCTCGCCTGAGCCCATGGCCTTGACGAGCGCCTCGCGGTTGTCGTGCACGCAAAGGCGCACCTCGACACCGGTGTGCTCGTCATGGAAGCGTGCCAGCAGCGAGGGCACGAAGTACTTCGCCGTGCTGACGATGCCGATGGTGAGCAGGCCGCGTTCCAGACGCTTGAAGCGCGCCATCGCGTTCTCCGCCTCGAGCAGATCGGCGAGCAGTCGGCGCGCGTGGACCACGAAGTATTCGCCGGCCGTCGACAGCGTCACGCTGCGGCCCACGCGGTCGAACATCGGCAGTCCGACCTGCGTCTCGATCTCGCGGATCTGCATCGAGATGGCCTGGGGCGTGAGGTGCAGCGTCTCGGCGGCGCGACTCATGCTGCCGAGCCTGGCGACTTCGGCGAACACCCGAAGCTGGCGGAACGTGACGTTCATCGGCGCCTCGTGCCCGACCGATGTCGATTGATCAGCTTTTGCTGACGACCACGTAAACAAGAACTGACTTTCCTTCGAGCCGTGCGACGCCTAGAGTCAATGCCATGCGCCGCCAAGCGCGTGTCTTTCAAGGAGATCGAATTGACACGAGTCGCCGAGCCGGGCATCGAGAGCGATGCGGACAGACGCGGCCCTGCGTGATGAAGCTCAAGGCGCTTGTCTGGGATGTCGACGGCACGCTGGCCGAGACTGAGCGCGACGGCCATCGCGTCGCCTTCAACCGCGCCTTCGTCTCGTGCGGGCTCCCATGGCATTGGAGCGAGGCGCACTACGGCGAGCTGCAGGCGATCAACAGCGACCGCGAACGTCTGCTGCGCGACATGGCCGGCCGGCCGGACGCGCCACGGTCTGCCAGCCGGCGAGATGCGCTTGCGCGCCGGGTGCGTGACGTGAAGATCGCGATCTATCCCGATCTGCTGCGCCACGCGCGCCTGCCGTTGCGCGAGGGCGTGATGTCGCTGATGCAGGAATGCCGCGCCCAGGGCGTGCGCATGGGCATCGCGACGACGACCAGCCGCGCCTGCGTCGAGGCGCTGCTCGCGTTGCACCTCGGCTCGGGTTGGCGGCGCTGGTTCGATGCGCTGGTGTGCGGCGAGGACGTGCAGCGCGGGAAGCCGGGCACCGAGCTCTACGTCCGGGCGCTGTTGCAGGCGCGAGTCTGCCCGTCGCAGGCGGTGGCGATCGAAGATTCTCCGCTGGGTGCCGCCGCGGCGCGGGCGGTCGACATGCCGGTCGTGCTCGCGCGCAGCAGCGGCTTTGTCGAATCGTCGTTTCCCCGCGTCACCGCGATCGGCCCCGGCCTCGACCAGCGTGCAGGATGGCGACCGAACGTGCTGGCCGTCGACGCCGGCCTGGCGGGCATCCGGCTGGCGGACATCGACCGCTGGGTTGCCCACGCGCGCGGGCCGCGCGACTGAGATCGAAGGCCCCGCGCAGCACTCGCGCCTGCCACGCTCACCCGATCTCTCCAGACGGCAGACTCTCGTTGCAGCAGCAGCACCGCCCGCCTGGCTCATCGGCGTTCCGTTCATCATCGCGATCGTGGATGGGCTGAGTACGCCGATGTCCTGGCGCACCGATCGGTGCCGGCTGCGCTCACTCTCTCGAGCGCAGCCCCCAGTTCCAGAGCGCGTGGCTGGGAAGCGGGATCACCATGAACCAGTGCTCCAGCACGCCCAGCGAGAGCAGGGTTGCGCCAAGCAAGGCGGCGGCTTCTTGCGCGGCCGGGAGGTCACCCGTGAAGGCCCCCTGCCAGGCGGCAATCGTGGCGGCGGTCGCCGCGACGACCGACAGCGGGAACAGTACGTTCATCCGGCGGCGTCGGAAATAGCTGTGGAGGTAGACGAGATGCGTGGGCAGGAAGTGCTCGTTGAGGTTGCGCACTCCCAGGAAGAAGTTGAGCTTCGCACTCTGACGCATCCCCCAAAGGATCGCGAACGTCGCCAGCGCGCCCCGATTGGGTTGGTGCCATGTGAGTGCGGCGATCGTCGCGCCCAGCAGGAGCAGCGCGAGTTCGTGGTGCCACACGGTCTGGAACGCGAGGCCGGCGCGGCGCCATCCTTGCGCCTGCGCCGGGCAGGGTTGGCGCCTCGGGCCGGTGACGTACCCGAGGAGGAAGGCCATCTCCTGCCAGGCCCACACCGCCAGCGCGCCGGTGAAGCCCACATAGGCTGCCGCATGGCCCGTGTCCTGCGCGCTGCGGGCGATCACCGCGAGCGCGATCGCCAGCATCAGCGTCGTTGCCGCCATCGTCCACTTGTGCGTCGATCGCGGCAGTCCGACCAGGTACAGGATGACACCCGTGCTGAACCACCATGCGAACAGCACGTAGACGACCGGGGTGAGTTGCTGAGGCATGTCTAGACTCGGGTTCGGCGTCGTGGCAGGCAGGCCGTGCTCACCAGGCCGGCGCCATGCGCACCTGCGCGGGCAGGGGCTGGCGCCGGGTGGGCAGGATGTACAGGCGGACGAACGTGCACGCCCCGACCAGCGCCCAGCCGGCCTTGCTCAGTGCGCCCGCGACGCCTCCGCGCGCCTTCGCGCGCTCGATGCCCTCGGCCGCACGCAGAAGACGATCCAGCCCCGCGCGGAAGGCGGGATGCTCGATGTCGAGCGTCTGCGGAAACACCTGCGTCGAGATGTCGCGCGTGATGCGGAAGACCTCGAAGTCATAGTCGGTCACGTCGAAGCCCATCGCGGCGTTCAACTGCGGCCGCTGGTGATCGCGCACATACATCGTGGCGTATACCGCGAGCTGGAAGAAGCGGATCCACAGGATGTTGGCGCCGGCCAGCAGCGCGGGGTTCGCGCGCAGGATCAGCGCGAATGATTCGCCGTGCCGGAACTCGTCGTTGCACCAGCGTTCGAACCAGCGAAAGATGGGATGGAAGCGCAGTTCAGGATGCTTCTCGAACTGGCGGAAGATCGTGATGTAGCGCGCGTAGCCGATCTTCTCGGAAAGGTAGGTCGCGTAGAAGATGAACTTCGGCTTGAAGAACGTGTACGACTTGGTGCGCTTGAGACCCCCGAGGTCCACGCCCAGCCCGAAGTCCTTCAGCGACTGGTTGAGGAAGCCCGCGTGCCGCGATTCGTCGCGCGCCATGAAGCGCATGAGCTGCTTGATGTCGGGATTGGTGACGTTCTTCTGGATCTCGTTGTACAGCACGCAGCCCGAGAACTCGGAGGTGAGGGAACTCACCAGGAAGTCGAGGAATTCCTGCCGCAGTTCGGCCGACCATGTCGGCTCGAGGCGCGCCACCTCGTCGTTGAATTCGGCGGTGCGCTGGAAGTGGTCGTGGTTGTTGTCGCCTTCGTACTCGGCGAGCAGCGCGTCCCACTCCGCGCGCACCGGTCCGATGTCGAGGCGGTCCATGGCCGCGAAGTCCGTCGTATAGAAGCGAGGGCTCAGCAACGTGCTTGCACGTGCATGTTCCGTGGCCTCGTCCGAAGTGCGGATGCGTGTGTTGTCCATCATTGACTCCGCTTCGATCGGGTTGTCAGGGCTTGACGGGTGCGCTGGGAGGCGTGATTGCCGTCACGTACAGGAGATTCTCGAACACGCCCGCGTTGGTGGGGCCGAACGAGCGCAGATCGATGCGCCGACCGGTGCCCGGATCTTCTAGCGTGAGACGTTGATCGCCGCGGATCACGAGTTCGAAGGGCAACTGCGGTCCGATGCCTTCGCGCTTGCGCTCGCGAACCAGTCCGCGCATGGCACTGCGCAGGAAGCCGTTGGTGCCGGGGGCGACGTCGCCGATCACGGCGCCATTGCGCGCGTCCCGCACGGTGATGCCGCCGTCGGTTCGGTCCTCGAAGCGCAGCGCGCGCTCCTGCACGACGGGCGCGACGTCGCTCAGCCCCGAGCCGAGGCCCGTGAGACGAACGACGCTGACGCCCACCAGCGTACTCAAGGCGAGCACCGCACAGGCGACCAGGGGCAGGATCGGCGTCGACGTCTTCGGCACGCTGACGGGCTCGTCGCTGGCCAGGGTATGGAGCGTGGCCATGGCGTCAGGCGGCCCTGGCCGCAGGTTCGGCGATCGGGCGAATGGCGGCTGGAACAGGCTGGGCCAGCGGGGTCACATTTGCGCCCGACGCCCGCGCTGCGCCGATGGCCGTGGCCTGCAACGCGTCGGACAGCAGCGCGGCGACCCGCGACGCCTGCGGCACGGCGCGCAGCATCGGCTGCGGCCAGCGCACCTGCCAGGGCCTCGCGTGCGGCCACAGGTGGACGTAGCCGATGCGTACACCTTGCACGAGCGTGAGCGCGATATCGCCGTGGCCGTCCTTGCCGGGCCGCAGCGCGGCGGCGTCGATCTGGCGATGCGGCAGGTTGAGCGTCATGGTCAGCACGATGCCGATGCGCATCACGACGCGGCGATCGGTCAGCGTGTAGACGGTGGTTCGGCGGATCAGCGTCGCGACGATCAGCGCCATGCCGATCGCGAAGACCGCCAGCGGCAGCAGCCAGGCCGAGGCCACCGCTGCCTGCAGCACCGTGCCGCCACCCGAGATCACGTTCTCGGCCCGCCATGCGAGCAGGATCGCGAAGTAGATCGCCAGCTTGCGCCAGTGCAGGGCCTCGATCGCCAGGACGCGTCCATCCGGACCGCCCTGCCAGAGCAGGCGCTCGTCGCGCGGCAAGGGTTGGGGCAGGCCGTACTCGGCCTCGAACTCGTGTTCACCGGTGATCACAGCAGCGGCTCCTGGCGTTGCGCGGTGGCGTAGAGCGTGCCAGCGCCGTAGTAGGCCATGATTCGTTCCTCTTCAAGCATCGTGATGGTCTCGGGATCGCGCAGCAGCGGTACGCCCGTGAACTGCGCCGCCAGCAGCGAACGCACGCGCACGCGCCGTGCGTCGATGCGGGCGAAGTTGATCGGCAACAGCACGCGTGCACCGCCGCCCGCGGGTTCGAGCTCGAGATATCTGAACAGCATCTCGGCCTGGTCCAGCCAGAGGTCGCGCACCGTGCCGGCGACGAGGCCGTCAGCGCCGATCACCGGCAATCCGCGCGGATCGGGGTCGCGGCCGGAGACGCTGGCGCTGACATTTGCGCGCAGCGGGACGAGACGCGGAAGTCCGTCCTCGGTGCGGTCGAGGATATCGGGCCGCATCGTGTAGCTGCCGGGCCCGACCTCGGCTTTCATCGGATCGCCGTCCGGCTGCAGCGGGGCGCCAGGCCACGGCCCGATCGGACGTGCACGCAGCGGGCCGTCCGGCACTTCGACGCGGGGCGCCGTCACGACACGACCGTCGCGCAGGTGGTAGGTCTTCGGATCCGGCACGCGCGGGAAGCCCTGGACGCTGACTCTCGGTGCGCGATCCGAACGATCCGACTCGAGCGGATAGCCTTCGCGCTTGTTCTCTCGCAGCAGGTAGACGATCAGGCCAGCGAAAAATATCCAGAACGCGTACAGCGTGAGTTGTGCGACGTCTATGTAAGAAGTAATGGCACCGGTTTGCATCGTGCGCTCCTAGGGGTTTCTTCGGCGTTGAGAGTTCAGAGGGCCGTTCCGGCCGTACCGAATTGGGGTGGTTGCGACCACGTCGTGTTGCCGACGACACTTCGGCGCACCAGCGGTCCGAGTGCCACCAGCGTCGCGAACAGAAGTGCGATCTCGATGTGATAGACGACGCTGTATCCGACGCCCGGGCTGGACATCGCCTCGCCCAGCAATCCGCGCGACGCGAGCGCGGTGACGCCATCGCGCAACGCGCCGCCGAGGCCGATCGCGAGGCCGCCGGCGCATGCCTGCACGGCGCCCCACGCGCCCAGCACCAGGCCGGACGTGGCGCAGGCGGGCTGGTCGCCGGGCGGGTGTGCCATCTCCATCGCGGTGGTCAGCGTGCTCACCGCGAACAGGCCACCGCCGAAGCCGATGAGCACCGCGCCGGATCGGAACAGCCAGGGCGATTGCAAGGGATCGGAGAAGATCACCGCGGCGAAGGCAGCAACGCCGGCGATGATGCCCAGCGCGGCCAGCCGGTGCGGGTCGATGCCGGCGGCCAGCTTGCGCGCCGCCCAGGCGAACCCGCACAGGCCGCCGAGGGCGAGCAGCGCGGTGAGCACGCTGGTGGAGCCGACCGGCAGCTTCAGCACGCTGCCGCCGTAGGGTTCGAGGATGATGTCCTGCATGTTGAACGCAGCGGTGCCCAGGCCGACGGCGACCAGGAAGCGCAGCGTCCGCGGCTGCGCGGCGAAGATCCGCCAGGCGTCACGGAAGGCCGGCCGCGGCGGATCGTCCGGCGTCGATGGCGCGCCGCGGGGCTCCTGCTTCCACAGCGCGATGATGTTGAGGAACATCGTCACCATCGCCGCGCCCTGCACGACGCCGATGAGCTTGATTTCGCTGAACGAGCGCAGCAGCCAGCCGAAGACCAGGCTGCTCAGGAGCACGCCGAGCAACAGCATCACGTACATCAGCGCGACGACGCGGGGCCGCGTGTCGGCGGGCGCCATGTCGGTGGCCAGCGCGAGGCCGGCCGTCTGCGTGGTCTGCAGCCCGGCGCCGACCAGCGCGAATGCGAGCGCTGCCGCGATCGTGCCGATCCAGATCGGCCCGTGCGTGTCGCCGGACAAGATCAGCAACGCGAACGGCATGATCGCGAAGCCTCCGAACTGCATCAGCGAGCCGAACCAGAGGTAGGGCACGCGACGCCAGCCCAGGATCGAGCGGTGAGTGTCGGAACGGAACCCGACCAACGCGCGCCAGGGCGCGACCAGCATCGGCATCGCGATCATTGCCGAGACCAGCCAGGCCGACACGCCGAGCTCGACGATCATCACACGGTTCAAGGTGCCCACCAGCAACGCGCCCGCCATGCCCACCGACACCTGGAACAGCGACAGCCGCAGCAGACGCGACAGCGGCAGCGCCGCGCTGGCTGCATCCGCGAAGGGCAGCAACTCCGGGGTCAGCCGGCGCCAGTGACGCGAGACGGGTTTCATGCCGGCACCATCTCCATCGCATGAGACGTGTAGAAGCCGCCGCTGACGCGTGCGTCGCGGCCGATGGCCCAGCCGGCAAGCCCCGGCGCGTCCGCCAGCTCGCGCGCGAGCCTGACGTGGGCGACGGGCTCGACGTCCGGTGCCCGGTCGCCGCGCGGGAAGCAGCGGCCGACCGCGCGCATCGTCACGA
This sequence comes from uncultured beta proteobacterium, assembly GCA_903845345.1. Classification (GTDB taxonomy): domain Bacteria; phylum Pseudomonadota; class Gammaproteobacteria; order Burkholderiales; family Burkholderiaceae_C; genus Scleromatobacter. The sequence continues at coordinate 7,904 of CAIMXF010000087.1, read as the reverse complement.
GCAGCGGGTTGCTGGGCACGTGAGTGAAGATGATCGACTCGCGCACGCGCGGCGCGAGGCGTTCGAGGGCGCCGACGGCCTGCGCGCTGCGGTAGTGGATCAGCGAGTCCATCAGCACGACGTGGTCGAAGTGCCCGAGGCCGTCATCGAGCATGTCGCCCGAGAGGAATCGGATTCGGGGCGCGAGATCGGCGGGAAGCCGCTCCGCGGCCAGCGCGACGAGCGTCGGAGAAAGGTCGATCGCCACGACGGTGGCGCCGCGCCGCGCGGCTTCGACGGCCAGGGCGCCCGTCCCGCAGCCGGCGTCGAGCACCCGGCGACCGGAGAGATCCTGCGGCAGCCAGGACAGCAGCGTCGCGCGCATGCGGTCGCGTCCCGCGCGCACGTTGGCGCGCACACGTCCGAGCGGGGCGTCGGAGGTGAGTCGGGCCCACGCCTGCGCGGCGGTGCGGTCGAAGTAGTTCTCGATCTCGCCGCGGCGCGACAGGTAGTTGCCGCGATCGGCACGCGAGTCGCGGGAAGGGGGCTGGAGGCGGGTCTGCATCAGTCGAATCCCAGCAGGTCAAAGATGTCGCGATCCTTCATGGCCGTCGCGATCAGCGGGTCGGTGCCAGCCCACAGTTGCGCGGCCAGGCGCAGGTACTCGTTCTGCACGGCCTCGAGCTCGGGCGACCACTCCATCTCGAACAGCGTCGCCTTCTTCAGTCGGCTGCGCCGGATCACGTCCAAATCCGGGAATTGCGCCATCAGCTTCAGGCCGATGCGATCGTTGAACTTGTCGATCTGGTCGGTGGCCGCGCTGCGGTTGGCGATCACGCCGCCGAGCCGGACGTTGTAGTTCTTCGCCTTGGCGCCTATCGCCTGGACGATGCGGTTCATCGCGAAGATCGAGTCGAAGTCGTTGGCGGTGACGATCAGCGCGCGATCCGCGTGCTGCAGCGGCGCGGCGAAACCGCCGCAGACCACGTCGCCCAGCACGTCGAAGATCACGACGTCCGTCTCGTCCAGCAGGTGATGCTCCTTGAGCAGCTTGACCGTCTGGCCGACCACGTAGCCGCCACAGCCCGTGCCCGCGGGCGGCCCGCCGGCCTCGACGCACATCACGCCGTTGTAGCCCTCGAAGACGAAGTCCTCGACTCGCAGTTCCTCGGCGTGGAAGTCCACCGTCTCGAGAACGTCGATCACGGTGGGCATCAGCTTCTTCGTCAGCGTGAACGTGGAGTCGTGCTTCGGATCGCAGCCGATCTGCAGGACGCGCTTGCCGAGCTTGCTGAACGCCACCGAGAGGTTGGACGACGTCGTGCTCTTGCCGATGCCGCCCTTGCCGTAGATGGCGAACACCTTGGCGGTGCCGATCTTCAGGTTCGGATCGAGCTGCACCTGCAGGCTGCCCTCGCCATCCAGTCGGCGCGAGTCCGTCCGAACGCTGGGGAAGGGAAGGGGAATGGATTCGATCATGCAGCTGCCTTTTCCGCGTTCGCGGTGAATACGCCTTCGAGCCGGTCTTCGAGCTCGTCTCCCGCCCGGCGCAGCGCGTCGAGCACGCTGGCGTCGGGAGACCAGTACTTGCGCTGTTGCGCTTCGAGCAACCGGTTCGCGATACGGGCGGACGCGGTGGGGTTGAGTTCGGCCAGCCGCTCGCGCATGGCCGGATCGAGCATGAAGGTCTCGGTGAGCTGCTGGTAGACCCAGGGCTGCACCTGGCCGGTCGTGGCCGACCATCCGAGCGTGTTCGTCATGTGCACCTCGATCTGGCGCACGCCTTCGTAGCCGTGTTCGAGCATGCCTTCGTACCACTTCGGGTTCAGCATGCGGGTGCGCGTCTCGAGAGCCACCTGTTCGGTGAGGGTGCGCACGGTGCCGCCGCCGTCGCCGTCGCGCGTCTGGTCTCCAATGTAGACCGGCGCGACCTTCGCCGACGGACCTTCCACATCGGCCTTGGCCCGCTGGATCGCGCGGCTGATGCCGCCGAGCGTATCGAAATAGGTGTCGATCGTGGTGACGCCCAGTTCCACCGAATCCAGGTTCTGGTACGCCAGTTGCACGCCCGCGAGCACGCTGCGCAGCAGCTCGGCCTGCTTTACCGGCCGGCCGGCGCGGCCGTACGCGAAGCCCTTGCGTCGCGTGTAGGTCTCGGCGAGTTCGTCGCCGTCCTCCCACCGGCTGTTGTCGACCAGGCTGTTCACGTTCGCGCCGTACGCGCCCTCGGCGTTGCCGAACACGCGCAGCGCGGCGGTTTCCAGGTCGCCGCCGTGCTCGGCCTGGAAGGCGAGGGCGTGCTTGCGGATGAAGTTCGACTCAATCGGTTCGTCGGCGCCGGCGGCGAGGAACGCCGCCTCCGCGAGCAGCTTGATCTGCAACGGCAGCAGGTCGCGGAAGATGCCCGAGAGCGTGACCATCACGTCGATGCGCGGTCGGCCGAGCTCCTCGAGCGGCACCAGTTCCGCGCCGGCCAGCCGGCCGTAGCCGTCGAAGCGCGGTCGAGCGCCCATCAGCGCGAGGACCTGGCCGATCGGGCCACCTTCGCTCTTGAGGTTGTCGGTGCCCCACAGCACGATCGCGATCGATTCGGGCAGTTCTGCGTACTCCTGCGCGTGCTTGCGCAGCAGGCGATCGGCCTGGCGCGCGCCGTCGCGCACCGCGTAGGCGCTCGGGATGCGGAACGGGTCGAAGCCGTGCAGGTTGCGGCCTGTGGGCAGCACCGCCGGCGTGCGCAACAGGTCGCCGCCGGGCGTCGGGCGCAGGAAGCGGCCATCGAGCGCGCGCAGCAGGCCGTCGATTTCGTGGTCCTTCTCGAGCAGGCGGCTGGTGACGGCGAGTTCGCGCATCAGCGCCAGGTGTTCAGGCGTGGCGCCGTTGCCCGCGGCGAATTCCGGGGACTGGCCGTCCACCAGGGCCTGGAGCGATTCGCGCGGCGGATGCTGGCCATGGCTGGCCTCGGCGAGCGCCGCCAGCATGTCGACGCGTTGCTCCGCCGGCATCACTCGGCCCACGACATGCAATCCGTGCGGGATGAGCGTGTATTCGAGCTCCAGCAACTGATCGGACAGCGCGTCGATGCGCGCGGTGCTTGCCGCGTCCCATGCGGGCGAGCCGGCGGCCAGTTCGAGTTCCGCGGCGGTGCTCTGGATCATCGGAACGAGTTCCGCGGCTTCGGTGGCGTCGTCGGGCCCGAGTCCGCGGTGACGCTCCAGCAAGCCCTTCAGGTCCGCGAGCCGCTTGTACAGGCCCGACTGCGCCACCGGCGGCGTCAGGTAGCTGACCAGCGTGGCCGCCGCACGGCGCTTGGCGATCATGCCCTCGGAAGGATTGTTGGACGCGTACAGGTACAGGTTGGGCAGGTCGCCGATCAGTCGATCCGGCCAGCAGCGGGCTGTCAGGCCCGTCTGCTTGCCGGGCATGAACTCCAGCGCGCCGTGGGTGCCGAAATGCAGGACGGCGTGCGCCGCGAAATCCTCGCGCAGCCAGCGGTAGAAGGCCGAGAATGCATGCGTCGGCGCGAAGCCGTGTTCGAACAGCAGGCGCATCGGATCGCCTTCGTATCCGAATGCCGGCTGGATGCCGACGAACACGTTGCCGAAGCGCTCGCCCAGCACGAAGATGTTGCGGCCGTCGCTCTGCTGCTTGCCGGGCGCCGGCCCCCACTGCGCCTCGATTTCCTTGAGGTGCTTCTCGCGCCGCACATGATCGTTGACCGCGATGCGCGCATGCACATTGGCCATCGCGCCGTAGCGCTTCGCGTTGCCCTCGATGACGCGATCGCGCAATTCGTCGACGGTCGCGGGGACGTCGACGGTGTAGCCCTGCGCCTTCATCGCGGTGAGCGTGTTGTGCAGCGACTCGAACACCGACAGGAAGGCGGCCGTCCCCGTGTTGCCGCTGTTGGGCGGGAAGTTGAACACGACGGCGGCGACGCGCCGTTGCGCGCGGTCGCTGCGCCGCAGTTCGACCAGCCGCGCCACGCGCGCGGCGAGCGCGTCGGCGCGGTCGATGCAGGCGTGCATGTCGTGCGAGCCGACCGCGTTCTCGAACTTGCAGGCGTGCGCGCAGCCGTTGCACGCGACATGCGCGGCATCGCTGCGACCGCCGAAGACCATGGGGCCGGTCGCGCCGTCGAGCTCGGGGATCGCGACCATCATCGTCGCTTCGACCGGCGTCAAGCCGCGCGGGGAGTCGCCCCACTGAACAAGCGTCTGGAACTCGACCGGCATCGCGGCGATGTAGGGAACGTCCAGTTGCGCGAGGATGTCCTCGGCCGCCTTGGCGTCGTTGTAGGCCGGACCGCCGACGAGCGAGAAACCGGTCAGCGACACCAGCGCGTCGATGATCGGGCGGCCACCCTCGACGAAGAACTTCTCGATCGCAGGCCGTGAGTCCAGACCTGTGGCGAATGCCGGGATCACGCGCAGGCCGCGCGCCTCCAGCGCGGTGATCACGCCATCGTAGTGTCCTGTGTTGCCGGCCAGCGGATACGAGCGCAGCAACAGCACTCCGACCGTGCCTCCCTTGCCCGAGGTCGCGCAACGCGGCAGGTCGCTCGCGGAGAGCGACATGCGAGCCGGCATGCGCGGGTGGTAGACGCCCACCTCGGGGTAGTCGAGCGGCGCCTGCACCGGCGCGACGCCGCTCAGGGTCTTGCGCGGCCCGCTGGCGTAGCGGTCCACGAGGAAGTGGATCATGTGCGCGAAGTTGTCTTCGGAGCCTGCGAGCCAGTACTGCAGCGTCAGGAAATAGGCGCGGACGTCCTGCGCGGTGCCCGGAATGAAGCGCAGCAGCTTGGGCAGCTTGCGCAGCATCTTCATCTGGCGCGCGCCGGCGGTGGCCGACATGCCCTGCTTGTCTCCCGGCTCCGCGGGCTTGCCGCGCAGGCGCTTGAGCAGCGCCATCGGCCCGCTCGCTGCGCCGTCCATCGTGAACTTGCCCATGCGCGTCAGCTTCATGACCGGGGCGGCGCTCATCGCGCAGACCATGGCATCGCACGCGTCGCGCCGGTCGCGCAGCGCGTCCAGCACCGGCATGAAATGCTCCTCCATGAACAGCATGGTCGCGAGCACCAGGTCGCCCTGGGCGATGTCCGATCGACAGCGCGCCAGCGCCTCTTCGTCGCAGCCCCATTCGGAGGCGGCATGGATACTCAGTTGAAGACCCGGCATGGATCGGGCCAGCGTGCGGCTCGCGCGTTCGGCGGCGCTGGCCAGGTGGCTGTCCATGGTGACAAGGACCACGCGCATCGCCGGGGTTGCCGACGCAGCGGACGCGGTCGCGTCAACGGCTGAAGTGCGCTTTGGCATCGTAAAGTGTCTCGACAGTGATGAGAGGGACGCTGTGTTCCAGCGCGTAGCGTTCCGTGTTGCGGCGAGCCTTGCCGCGGACGAAGAACGGGATCTTTCGCAACTCGTTTTCCGCGTCCTCCGCCCAGGCGGCTGCGCTCGGGACGTCCGCAGGTGGCGCGGGCGGGGCGACGGCGGCGCCGTGACCGAGGTGAGACGGCGCCGCGTCCTCATGGAACTCGAAGTCGCCGCGGAACATGCCCAGCAGGTGCTCTTCCAAGCCCATCATCAGCGGGTGCACCCAGGTGTCGAACAGCACGTTCGCGCCTTCGAAACCCATCTGCGGAGAATGACGCGCCGGGAAGTCCTGCACGTGCACCGGTGCTGAAATCACCGCGCACGGCAAGCCGAGACGCTTGGCGATGTGGCGCTCCATCTGCGTGCCGAGCACGAGATCGGGATGCGCCGCCGCGATTTGCTCCTCGACCTCGAGATAGTCGTCGGTGATGAGCGCTTCGATGCCATACGAGGCCGCTGCTTCCCGAACGTCGCGTGCGAAGTCGCGGGCGTAGCAACCCAGGCCGACGACCTTGAAGCCGAACTCGGCGCTGGCGACCCGCGCCGCGGCGATCGCGTGCGTCGCATCGCCGAAGACGAACACGCGCTTGCCGGTCAGGTAGGTGGCATCGACCGAGTGCGCGTACCACGACGAGCGGGCGGCGTCGCCCTCGATGTTCGTGGGCACTGCGATGCCCGCCAGTCCGGCCACTTCCGCGATGAACGCGCGTGTCGCGGCCACCCCGATCGGAATCGTGCGCGTCGAGGGTTGGCCGAAGCTGCGCTGCAGCCACGCCGCGGCCTGGCCGGCGACCTCGGGGTAGAGAACGACGTTGAAGTCGGCGTCGCCCAGGCGCGTCAGGTCGTGCGGCGTGGCGTCCATCGGCGCGACCACGTTGACCTCGACGCCGATCCGGTCGAGCAACGACAGCACCTCGCGCAGGTCGTCGCGATGCCGGAAGCCGAGCGCGGCCGGCCCGAGGACGTTGCAGCGCTTGCGGGACGGAACGGCGGGATCGGGCGCTGCCGCACGCGGCTTGGCGAGCGCGCGAACAAGTTGATAGAACGTCTCGCTCGCGCCCCAGTTCTCCTTCTTCTGGTAGGAAGGCAGTTCGAGCGCGATCACCGGGATGGGCAGGTCGAGCGCGCGGGCGAGGCCGCCGGGATCGTCCTGGATCAGCTCCGCGGTGCACGACGCGCCGACGATCATCGCCTGCGGCTTGAAGCGCTCGAAGGCGTCGCTCGCCGCGGTCTTGAACAGCTCCGCGGTGTCGCCGCCCAGGTCGCGCGCCTGAAAGGTGGTGTAGGTGACCGGCGGACGCCGCGGCAGGCGCTCGATCATCGTGAACAACAGGTCGGCGTAGGTGTCGCCTTGCGGGGCATGCAGGACGTAGTGAAGCCCGCGCATCGCGGTCGCGATGCGCATCGCCCCGACGTGGGGCGGGCCTTCATAGGTCCAGAGGGCGAGTTGCACGTTGATCCTGTCTTCAGGCCGCGAGCAGCGTTCGCCGGTGCAGTGGCCGCGAGAACAGCGCGGCGAGGTCGCCTGCCTGCTCGAAGCCCTGGATGGGCGTGAACACGAGTTCGATCGACCACTTGGTCGTGAAGCCTTCGGCTTCGAGCGGATTCGCGAGGCCGAGTCCGCAGACGACCAGGTCGGGCTTGGCGGCGCGGCAGCGTTCGATCTGGCGCTCGACGTGCTGCCCCTCGGACAAGGTCGTATCGGCGGGCAACCAGGCCAGTTCCTCGGCGAGATGCTGGCGATGGATGTAAGGCGTCCCCACTTCCGTGAGCACCATGCCCAGTTCGCGCGCGACGAAGCGTGCGAGCGGGATCTCGAGCTGCGAATCGGGAAAGAAGAAGATGCGGCGGCCCTGCAGCGCGGCGCGGTGCGGCCCGATGGCCGTTGCGGCTCGGGTGCTGCCCGGCGAGATGACCGAGTGGACACGGCCGCCCGGCACATGGAACGCTTCCGCAGCCGCCTGGAGCCAGGCGGTGGTGCCACGCACTCCCAGCGGGAACGGCGCTGCGATGCGGCGGGCGCCGCGTTCTTCGAGCGCACGCGCAGTGTCGGCCAGGAACGGCTGGGCGAGCAGGTAGCGTGTGTTCGGCCCCACCGGCGGCATCGCATCGGCCTTGCGAGCGGGCAGGAAGTGCACCGGGCCCAGGCGCATCTCCTCGAACATCCGGCGGAACTGGTCTTCCACCACGTCGGCGAGGGCGCCGACGACCATCAAGGCGGGCGCGTCGTCAGCGGGCAGGCCCGGCACGAGGGAGGCGAGGCAGGCATCCTCGCCCTGGGTGAACGTCGTCTCGATGCCGCTGCCGGAGTAGTTGAGCACGGCCACCTTGGGCGCGAACACCTGCGAGAGGCGGGAGGCCGCGCGCGAGAGATCGAGCTTGATCACCTCGGACGGGCACGAGCCGACCAGGAACAGCATGCGAATGTCGGGACGCCGCTCCAGCAGCCGGCGCACCACTCGATCGAGTTCGTCGTTGGCGTCGGCCAGGCCGGACAGGTCGCGCTCGTCGATGATCGCGGTCGCGAAGCGCGGCTCCGCGAAGATCATCACGCCG
>CAIMXF010000086.1 GCA_903845345.1 uncultured beta proteobacterium | reverse complement strand
GTCTGTGCCGGAAGCGCAGCCACAATGAAGAAAGCCCGCAAGACGTCGATCTTGCGGGCTCTTTCGTCTGGTGGGTGGTACAGGGATTGAACCTGTGACCCTTGCCGTGTGAAGGCAATGCTCTACCGCTGAGCTAACCACCCGATAACCGGTCTGCCCAGAACATCAGGACAGCCTAGGATTATGCCACAGCTTCCTGCTGTTGTGCACGCCAGATCGTCTTGCCGCCGCTGGCCTTGTCGATCTCGCCCAACACGCGTTCGTGGTCGGCGAGCTCGGCCTCGGTGGCGGCGAGCACGGGCAGCGCGAAGACGCCGAGGTCGACCGGGCCGCCGAGGTCGGCGCCGCTGCGGCTTTCCTCGGTCATGTCCATCACCAGCGAGTCCTGGCCGCGCGTGAGGCGGATGTAGACCTCGGCGAGCAGGTTGGCGTCGATGAGCGCGCCGTGCAGCGTGCGGTTGCTGTTGTCGACCTCGAGACGCTTGCACAGCGCGTCGAGCGAGTTGGACTTGCCCGGGAACTGGTCGCGCGCCATCGCCAGCGTGTCGGTGATGGCGGACACGTGGGTGCTGAACTTCGGCTTGCCGCAGCGGCGCAGTTCCTCGTTGAGGAAGCCGACGTCGAAGCCCGCGTTGTGGATGATGATCTCGGCGCCGCTCACGAACTCGAGCAACTCGTCGACCACGTGGGCGAACAGCGGCCTGTCGGCGAGGAACTCGTCGGTCAGGCCGTGGACGGCGACTGCGCCCTCGCCGTTCCTGCGCTCCGGGTTCAAGTAGAAATGCAGGTGCCGGCCGGTGAGGCGGCGGTTGTCCATCTCGATGCAGCCGATCTCGACCATGCGGTCGCCGTTCTCGGGGCTGAGGCCGGTGGTTTCGGTGTCGAGGAAGATCTGGCGCATGGCGTCGATTCTGTCAGGAGTTCGGAGCGGCGCGCGCGGATCGCGGCACGCGAATCCCGGCATCCGCGCCGGGCGAGGGGTCAGGCGGCGGCCTGGACGAGGCCGCGCGGCTGGCGCGAGCCCCACCAGAACATCAGCAGGCCGGCGATGATCATCGGCACGCACAGCCACTGGCCCTCGCTCCAGCCGAACCACAGCAGGTGGGTGGTCGGATCGCCGACGAGCGTCGTCTTGTCGCCGATGAAGTCGTCCGGCGCGCGGAAGAATTCCACGACGAAGCGGAAGAACCCATAGCCGATCAGGAACAGGCCCGAGACCTGGCCGCGGCCTCGTTCCTTCTTGCCGAAGATCCACAGGATCAGGAACAGGCAGATGCCCTCGCCGAGGAACTGGTAGATCTGCGACGGGTGGCGCGGCACGTTGGAGCCCGACTCCGGGAACACCATCCCCCATGGCAGCCAATCAGGGGCCTGCCGTCCCCACAGTTCGCCGTTGATGAAGTTGCCGATGCGCCCGCTCGCCAGCCCCAGCGGCACGCACGGCGCGATCAGGTCGGTCACCTGAAGGAACGGGCGCTGGCGCTGCCACGCGAAGAACGCCATCGCGACGATCACGCCCAGCATGCCGCCGTGGAACGACATGCCGCCGTTCCAGACCGCGACGATCTCGCGCAGGTGGTCGAGGTAGTACAGCGGCTTGTAGAAGATCACGTAGCCGAGGCGTCCGCCCAGGACGACGCCCAGCACGCCGTAGAACAGCAGGTCCTCGACGTCGCGCCGCAGCCAGCCCTCGCGCGCGAACCAAGGGGTTTGCGCGCGCTTGCCGGCCAGCCACACGAACAGGCCGAACGCGACCATGTACGTCAGGCCGTACCAGTGAATCGCCGGGGCATAGTCGTTGCCGAACAGGTGCCAGTGTCCGAGCGGAACGGCGACGGGATCGATGTTGGGATGCTGCAGCATCGGCGGGAAACTCCTTGGACAGCCGGCGATTGTCGCTGTTTCGCGTGTCGGTTCCGATGCGGCTGTCAGCGCCCTGTCGAAACGCGCCGCCTGCCGCGCCGCACGTGCTCGACGAAGCGCTCCACCACCGGCGCGGCACCCGCGCGCCAAACGAGGCTGGTCTCGCAGCGCAGGGCCTGCCCGGTCAGGCCGGTCACGCGCGCGTAACGCACGCCCGCGCGCTGCAGGTGCACGAGCGACTCCGGCACCCACGCCACGCCCATGCCGCCCGACACGAGGTTGACGATGGTCTGCATCTGGATCGCCTGCTGCGCGATGCGCATGGCCTCGCCGCCGGCGTGGTACGCGGAGACGAGTGCGTCGAACAAGGACGGCGCGATCTGGCGCGGGAAGATCACCAGCGGCTCGGCGCGGACGTCGCGCCAGCGCAGGCGCGGCATCGTGGCCGTGGCGGCGGCGGCGTGGGACTTCCATGCGGCATGGCCGTCGGGCAGCGCCATCACCAGCGCCTCGTCGATCACGCGCACGTGCTCGAAGCCGGGCGGTACCGCCCCGGGCGCGTGCAGCACGAAGCCGGCGTCGATCTCGCCGGCGGCGAACAGCTCGAGCTGCACGTCGAGCGTGGCCTCGCGCAGGCTCAACGCGACGTCGGGATAGGCGGCGTGAAAGCCGCTGAGCCAGGCCGGCAGCGGGCCGTACGTGACGCTGGAGACGAACGCGAGCCGCAACTGGCCGGACAGGCCCGCCGCCGCCGCGCGCACCGCGGGCGCGAGCGCGTCGGCGCCCTCGAGCAGCTTGCGCGCGAGCGGCAGCAGCACCGCGCCGGCCGGGCTCAGCGCGACGCGGCGCTGCGTGCGCTCGAATAGACGCGCGCCGAGCGCCGCCTCCAGCCGCTGGATGGCCTGGGTCAGCGGCGGCTGCGTCATCGCCAGACGCGCCGCGGCGCGGCCGAAGTGGCATTCCTCGGCGAGGACCGCGAACTGGCGCAGTTGCCGCAGGTCGAACAGGGCGTCGTTCATTGATTCACCAGACATATCAATCGAGCACGATGAAT
>CAIMXF010000085.1 GCA_903845345.1 uncultured beta proteobacterium | reverse complement strand
TTGCCAGAGGCGCTCGCCGGCGCGACGCGCGCGGCGGCCCAGTCGAGCAGCGGCACGGCCAGCAGCACGCCGGCGAGCGCCGCGGCGAGCCACAGCAGGCGGCCCCACAGCACGGCGGCGCGCACTTCCCAGGCCGTCCAGGAAAAGCGCACGGCCGGCGCGGTGATGCCGCCGCAGCCGACGCAGAAGCCGTCGCGCGCGACCACGTCCGGCAACTGGCGCGCGACCTGGTGATCGATGGCCCATTGCATCGTCTGCATCGCCGGAAGGTCGCTGGTCCAGGGCTGGACCGTCTGCGCGAGACGGGCCTCGCGTCCTGGCTGGCCATGCTCGATGCCGACGGCGCCGGTGGTGAGCAGCCCGATCCACACGAAGAAGAAGACGATGTTGCCGGCGGTGCGCCGCAGCACGGGGATCACGTCGAACCAGATCGCCAGCGTGGCGCTGAAGGCCAGCGTCGGCAGCGCGATGAACAGGCTCGGCTTGACCAGTTCCCACAGGTCGACATGGCGATCCTCGGCCCGCACGAACTGCGCGACGAGGCCGACGACCAGCGTCGCGCCGAGCAGGCCGCCCATCACCGCGAGATGGCTGGCCCACTTCGCCAGCAGGTACGCGCTGCGCCGCATCGAGGTCGTGCCGAGCAACTGCCAGACGCGCGTCTCGAAGTCGCGCTGCACCGTGCCGCGCACCAGGTAGAAGCCGACCAGTCCCCACAGCAGCGACATCATCGCCAGCACCATGCCGATCCAGGCGCTCGAGTAGAAGCCGCGATGGTGGTCGCCGACCGCGACGATCATGTAGCCGGCGTCCACCGGCGGCAGGCACCACCAGCCGGCGATCGTGACGGCCAGCGCGACGATCCAGAAGCGCAGGCTGCGCGTGCGCTGGCGCAGGTCGGCGACCAACAGCGCGCGGGCGATGCGCCCCGTGTGCGCGAGTCCGCGCGCGGGCGCGGCGCCGCGCGGGGCGGCGATGGGCAGCGGCAGCGTGGCGCTCATGTCAGGCCGCCAGTGCCGGCGTGCCGCGCTGTGCCGCGGCCGCGCGGGCCAGCAGGTCGGTGTAGGCGTCCTCGAGGCTGGGTTCGGCGGGCACGGCGGGCACGGCGGTCGCGCCGGGTGGCTGCCCGCCCAGCACGCGCAACTGCACCGCGCCGCCCAGATGCAGCGACTGGGTGACGACGAACCTGCGGCGCGCCTCGGCGAGGTAGCCGGGCACGATCGTCCAGTCCCAGGCTCGGCCGCGCGCGCCGGCCACCAGCGCCTGCGGCGTGCCGTCGAACACGATGCGGCCGCCCTGCAGCACCACGAGCGCGGCGGCGCTGGCCTCGACGTCGGACACGATGTGCGTCGACAGCAGCACCAGCCGCTCGCCGGCGAGCTCCGTCAGCAGGTGGCGGAAGCGCAGCCGCTCGGCCGGGTCGAGCCCGACGGTGGGCTCGTCGACCACCAGCAGCTGCGGATCGTTGAGCAGCGCCTGTGCGATGCCCACGCGCTGGCGCATGCCGCCGGAATAGCCCGCCAGCGCGCGGTCGGCGACGTCGAGCAGGCCGACCTGCGCGAGGCACTCCTCGACGCGCGCGCCGGTCGCCTGCGCCGGCACGCCCTTGACCGCCGCCAGGAACGTGAGGAACTCGCGCGCCGACAGCGCCGGGTAGACGCCGAAGTCCTGCGGCAGGTAGCCGAGCGTCGTGCGCAGGGCGTCGGGCTCGCGGGCGATGTCCGTGCCGTGCCACAGGATGCGGCCGCTGCGCGGGCGCGCCAGCGTGGCGAGCATGCGCATCAGCGTCGACTTGCCCGCGCCGTTCGGCCCGAGCAGCCCGACGATGCCGGGCCCCAGCGTCAGGTTCAGCGACTGGTTGACGGCCGGCCCGCGCCCGTAGGCGAAGGACACGTCGTCGAGCACGAGCCAGGCGGGCGGGCAGGTCTTGGTCATGGCAGTCGGGCCGGGCGAAGTGGCAACGGCCTGCATGGTGGCGCCGGCCCGCGCCGCCGGCCAGCGCGCTGCGACGGGCTGCGCGGTCGGCACGACAGGCCCGCGCCGGCGCCGACGAAACGAAAGACGGCTGGACGGCCGCGCGGTGTGCAAAACGCCCGCTGACGGGCCGTCGACAGGGCCTGGCCCGCTGCACGCGGTGCGGACAAAGCGGCGATACTGAAGCGAAGAATCCTTCGCACCCCACGCTGCCGCGGCAGCGCAGGAGCCCTTCGAATGTCTGCACGCAAATCCGGCCCCATCGACTACAACGTGCTGCCCGACATCCTGCGTCCGCTGGCCGAGCGCAGCGAGATCCGGCGTTTCCGCAAGGGCTCGCTGGTGCTCGACGAAGGCGATCGCGGCGACGCGCTGCTGATCATCCTGGCGGGCGAACTGCGCGCGTTCACCGGCTCGGACACCGGCCGCCACGTCACCTACGGCCTGTTCGGCCCGGGCGACTACCTCGGCGAGATGGGTCTCGATGGCGGCGCCCGCATGGCCAGTGTCGAGGCGCTGTCGGACACCACCTGCGCCTACGTCGAGCGCGCCACGCTGTCGCAGTACATCTCGGAGCGGCCGCAGTTCGCGTTCGAGCTGATCGCCAAGGTGATCCAGCGCGCGCGCGTGGCCACGCTGGCCGCGAGCCAGTACGCGATGAACGACGCCTACCTGCGCCTGAAGCGCTGGCTCGACGCGGTGGCCCAGGCGCAGTTCGACGGCACGCGCCTCGTGCGCGAGCCGCTGGCCGAGATCGACCTGCCGCAGCGCCTGGGCTGCTCCCAGGAGATGGCCGGCAGCATCCTGCGCGACCTGGAGCACGCGGCGATCATCTCGCTGGAAGACGGGCGGCTGCGCATCCTGCGCGAGCTGCCCAGTCATTGGTAGCCCCCACGCTCGCTGGCGCTCGCTGCCCCCCGAGGGGGCGCTCCGCGAGCGGCCCGGCAGAGCCGGAGCCGCCGCTCCCTTGAACTTCTGTTGATGCGTCTGAGCGGCAGCGCCGGATATCGGAAGCTATCCGCGCTCCTACGACAGGAACAGGCGATAGACCGGGTTGTCGGTCTCTTCCACCCAGGGGAACGCCAGGGTCGCGAGGAAGGTCGCGAGCGCCTGGCTGTCCTTGTCCGGCACCACCAGGCCCACCAGGATGCGGCCGTAGTCGGCGCCCTGGTTGCGGTAGTGGAACAGCGTGATGTTCCAGTCAGGGTGCATCGAGTCGAGGAAGCGCATGAGCGCGCCGGGGCGCTCGGGAAACTCGAAGCGGA
>CAIMXF010000084.1 GCA_903845345.1 uncultured beta proteobacterium | reverse complement strand
TGCCGACGCCGCCGAAGATCACCATGCTGGTCAGCGGCACGTGCTTGCCGTAGGTCTGCACGCTTTCCTCGACCTGGGCGGCGAGTTCGCGGGTGGGCGTCAGGATCAGGGCGCGCACCGGGATCTTGCCGCGCGCATCCTTCTTGCCGCCGCCGGCGAGCAGCCGGTGCAGCATCGGCAGCACGAAGCCGGCGGTCTTGCCGGTGCCGGTCTGGGCGCCGGCGAGGAGGTCGCCGCCCTGGAGGACGACGGGAATGGCTTGCAACTGGATCGGGGTCGGGGTCGTGTAGCCGTACTCGTGCACTGCACGCAGGAGCGGCTCGGCCAGGCCGAGTTCGTCAAAGTTCATGGATGGTTTTTCAGTCCCGGTCGGTGCCGGGGAACGCGGATCGGCCTGCTGCGCCGCGCATGGATGCGGGCACCAGTCGTGAAGGCCGATTGCTGGGGAAGGCGTCGAGGATCGACTGCCACTCGCTGGACTGGAGCTTGGAGTAGCTGGGTGCATTGTATCGGCTTGCACCACCCGGGCTCACGGAAAAGGGTAGTAACCCGAACTTTCCTTCGTCCGAAGGCAGGCAGGTTCCTATAATCCGCGCCCAGACTCCCATTACGCCGCAGCCACAAGGCCCGTCGGCCTCCGATGAATCTCCTCAAGGCCGCCTCGACGGTTTCGCTGCTGACGCTCGCCTCGCGCGTGTCCGGCCTGGTGCGCGAGCAGCTCGTGGCCGCCAGCTTCGGCGCCAGCGGCTTCACCGACGCGTACAACGTCGCGTTCCGCATTCCCAACCTGCTGCGCCGCCTGTTCGCCGAGGGCGCGTTCTCGCAGGCCTTCGTGCCGCTGCTGGCCAACTCGCGCATCTCCGAAGGCGACGAGGCGACGCATCGCCTGGTCGATGCCGTCGCCACCGTGCTGGCCTGGGCGCTGCTGGCCACCTGCGTGGTCGGCATCGTGGGCGCGCCGGTGCTGGTCTGGCTGATGGCCTCGGGCCTGGAGCGCTTCGACGCCGCGGTGCTGATGACGCGCGTGATGTTCCCCTACATCGGCTTCATGTCGATGGTGGCGCTGTCGGCCGGCATCCTCAACACCTGGGGCCGCTTCTCGATCCCGGCGGCCACGCCCATCCTGCTCAACGTGAGCGTGGTGCTCGTGGCGCGCACTTGCACGCCGACGTTCCAGGCGCACGGCATCCCGGGCGTGTACACGCTGGCCATCGGCGTGATGCTGGGCGGCGTGCTGCAGGCGGCCATCCAGATCCCGGCCCTGAAGGCGCTGGGCCTGATGCCGCACATCCGCTTTCGCTGGAGCGGCATCGTCGACGCCTGGCACCACCCCGGCGTGCGGCGCGTGCTCAAGCAGATGTCGCCGGCGTTGCTGGGGGTGTCGGTGGCGCAGGTGTCGCTGCTGGTCAACACGCAGCTCGCCTCGCACCTGGCCACGGGGTCGGTGTCGTGGCTGACGTACGCCGACCGGCTGATGGAGTTCCCGACCTCGCTGCTGGGCGTGGCGCTGGGGGTGGTGCTGATCCCGCAGCTGTCGGCCGCGCGCGTGCGCGGCGACAAGGACGGCTACTCGAACATGATCGACTGGGGCCTGCGCCTGGTCGTGCTGCAGACGCTGCCGTGCGCGATCGCGCTGCTCGTGTTCGCCAAGCCGCTGATCGCGGTGCTGTACCACTACCACCGCTTCACCGACGCCGACGTGCTCGCCACCGTCGAGCCGCTGCGCGGCTACGGGGTCGGGCTGCTGGGCATCGTCAGCGTCAAGATCCTCGCGCCGGGCTATTTCGCGCAGCTCGACACCCGCACGCCGGTACGCATCGCGATCGCCGTGCTCATCTTCACGCAGCTGCTGAACCTGCTGTTCATCTTCGGGCTGCACATCGGCGTCGGCGGCCTGGCACTGTCGATCGGCCTGGGCGCGACGCTCAACGCGTGCTGGCTGCTCATCGGACTGATCCGGCTGGGCGTCTACAAGCCGCAGCCGGGCTGGCTCGCCTTCGGCAGCCGGGTGCTCGTGGCCACGCTGGCGCTCGGCGCCGGCCTGGCGTGGGCCGACCAGGCGATCGACTGGCTCGACCGCTCGCATCCGCTGCTGCGCGCGCTGAAGATGGCCGGCGTGCTGGGCGGCGTGGCGCTGCTGTACGTCGCGGTGCTGGCGGCGGTGGGCATCAAGGTCACGCAGTTCGCGCGCAAGGCATGAGCGCAGCGCGGCCGCCAGCAGGCGCTCGCACCGCCGCCTTCAGGTGGAGGGTAGGCTTATGAGCGCGGCGCGGTCTCGGCGCCCGGTCTAAACTCGGGCGCATGTCCCTGCTTCCCCGGCCCACGCCCACCTTCAGCACGCCGAGCGCGCTGGAGTACTTCGACGCCCTGGTGGCCGACGACGAGCAGTTCCCGCTGCTGGAGGCCGCCATCGCGATCGCCCAGGACGAGACGCCAGGCCTCGACGTCGAAGCCGTGCTGGCCGACGTCGACGCCCTGGCGCTGCGCCTGAAGAACCGCCTCGCGCCCGACGCCCCGGTGCTGCACCGGCTGCGCCTGCTGAACCGCTACTTCTTCGAGGAGCTGGGCTTCGCGGGCAACGTCAACGACTACCACGACCCCGCCAACAGCTACCTGCCCGACGTGCTCGCGCGCCGGCGCGGCATCCCGATCACGCTGGCGCTGCTGTACATGGAGATCGCCGGCCACGTCGGCCTGCGCGCGGAGGGGGTGTCGTTCCCCGGGCATTTCCTCGTGAAGATGTGGCTGCCGCAGGGCGAGGTCGTCATCGATCCGTTCACCGGGCGGTCGCTGTCGCGCAGCGATCTCGAGGAACGGCTCGACCAGGTGCGCCAGGCCGGCGCGATGGGCGATGCCCTCGACGTGCCGCTGGGCCTGTTCCTGCAGGCCGCCGGGCCGCGCGACATCATCGGCCGCATGCTGCGCAACCTGCGCCAGATCCACCAGGGCCGCGGCGACGCGCAGCGGCTGCTGGCCGTGCTCGATCGCCAGGTGGTGCTGGAGCCTCAGGACTGGGACACCTACCGCGTGCGCGGCGACGTGCTCGACGCCATGGGCCGCACCGAGGAGGCTGCGTTCGACTGGGGCCTGTACCTGGAACACACGCCCGACGCCGCCGACGCCGACAGCCTGAGGCGCCGCATCCTGGCGGCGCGTTCGCAGCGCCATTGAGCCGGGGCGGCCGTCGAGCCGCCCTACAATGCGCGGTTGCGGTCCGCCTGGGCGTTCCGTCCTCCAGCGGCCCCCGGCCGCGACCCGGATGCCGTCAAGGGCCTCCGGCCACCCTGCCGCCCGTCATCGGGCCTCGCCTTTTCGACATGACTCTGACCCCCGCACAGCAACGCGCACTGACCTGGCTCGCCCTGGCCGTGGCCGCGGCGCTGTTGCTATGGGTGCTGGGCTCGGCGCTGACGCCGCTGATCCTGGCGCTGGTGTTCGCGTACCTGCTGTGGCCGATGGTGCGCCTGCTCGAGCGCCGGCACGTGCCGCGCGCGCTCGCCACCACCGTCACCGTGCTGTTCGCGATGCTGGCGGTCACGGCGCTCGCGCTGCTGCTGGTGCCCATCGTCACCACCGTGCTGCCGCAGCTGCGCACGCAATGGCCAGGGCTGCTGGACAAGTTCAACCACGTCGTCGCGCCGCAGCTGAAGAACTTCGGCATCGACGTCGACGCCGACAGCGTCAAGACCTCGATCATGAAGTCCTTCGACGGCAACATGGACGAGTGGGGCGCCAAGCTGCTCAGCTCGGCTCGCATCGGCGGCAGCTGGCTCGCGACGATCGCCGGCTTCCTGGTGCTGGTGCCCGTGCTGGTGTTCTACCTGCTGTGCGATGCCGAGACCGTCACCACGGGCGCGTGGAACCTCGTGCCGCTGAAGTCGCGCGAAGCCCTGGCGCGCTTCCTGGGCGAGTGCGACACCATGCTGCGCCAGTACCTGAAGGGCCAGATCTCGGTGATGGGCGCGATGGCGCTGATCTATCCGCTCGGGCTGATGCTCACCGGCCTGAACCTCGCGTGGCCGATCGGCGTGTTCACCGGCCTGGCGGTCTTCATCCCGTATCTCGGCTACACCACGGGCCTGGTGCTGGCGCTGATGTCGGCGGCGATCCAGTTCACCGGCTGGCACGGCGTGGCCGAGGTGGCCGTCGTCTACGCGGTCGGCCAGGTGCTGGAGAGCTTCGTGCTCACGCCGCGCCTGGTGGGCGAGCGGATCGGGCTGAGCCCGCTGGCCGTCATCCTCGCGCTGCTGGTGTTCGGCGAAGTGTTCGGCTTCGTCGGCGTGCTGGTGTGCCTGCCGGTGACGGCGCTCGCGGTCGTCGCCATGCGCCACGCGATGGATGCCTATCGCGCCAGTTCGTTCTATCGATCATGAGCATGCAAGGCCGCTCCGAAGTGCGAATGCCGCAGTGCGCGGGACGGAGGCCATCCCCATGCGGCAATTGATCCTCGATCTCGCCTGGGATCCGCTGCCGCCGTTCGCCGGGTTCCTGCCCGGCGACAACGCCGCGGTGGTGGGACAGCTGCGCGAACAGTCGTGGCCCGGCGCGCCGCTCTACCTCTGGGGGCCCGCCGGCTGCGGCAAGACGCAGCTGCTGCGCGAGCTGCAGGCGCGGGCGGTGGAGTCCGGCCGGGTCGCGCAATGGTTCGACGCGTCGTCTTCCACGCCGTGGGAGCTCGCCGACGACGCCGCGCTGGTGCTGCTCGATGGCGTCGACGACTTCGACGACGCGCGCCAGCACGCCGCGTTCACGCTGTTCGTCGAGGCGGCGAGCCGCGTCGGCGGCGAGATGCACGCGCGGGCCGACGGCGGCGCGGGCGCGGCGCTGGCCTTGTCCGGATCGCCCGCGGCCGGCGCGCGCCTGAGCGCCCAGTTCGCGTCCGCCGGCCGCCTGCCGCCCGTCGACCTGCCCGTGCGCGAAGACCTGCGCACGCGTCTGGGCTGGGGGCCGGTGCACGCCGTGCGGCCGCTGGCCGAGGCCGACACCCGCGAGGCGCTGCGCCAGGAGGCCGGACGCCGCGGCGTCGTGCTGGGCGACGACGTCCTCGACTACATCCTCGTGCGCTTCGCCCGCGACCTGAAGAGCCTGATGCACCTGCTGCACCGGCTCGACGGCTTCGCGCTCGCCGAGAAGCGCGCCGTCACCGTGCCGTTGCTCAAGCGCATGCTCGACGAAGAACAATCCGAACAATCGACCGCCGGATGACCACCCGCAACCTCACGCTGTTCGACCTCGACGGCACGCTCATCGCCGGCGACTCCGACCATTCCTTCGGCGAGTTCATGGTCGCCATCGGCTGGGCCGACGGCGACGCCTGGCGCCGCCGCAACGACGAGTTCTACGCGACCTACGTGGCCGGCGCGCTCGACGTGCACGCGTATGTCGCGTTCGCCACGTCCGTCTGGCGCGACCGAACGGCGCAGGAACTGGCCGACATCCACGCGCGCTTCATGCGCGAGATCGTCGCGCCGATGATCACGCCGCAGGCGCTGGCGCTCGTGAAGAAGCACCAGGACGCGGGCGACCTCGTGGCCATCGTCACCGCCACCAACGAATTCGTCACCCGACCGATCGCGCAGGCGTTCGGCGTGCCCGAGCTGCTCGCGATCGAGCTCGAGCGCGACGCCCACGGTGCCGTCACCGGCGCCATCAAGGGCGTGCCCACGTACCAGCACGGCAAGGTCACGCGCGTCGAGCAATGGCTCGCCGCGCAGGGCGCCGGCTGGGGCGACTTCGATCGCATCAGCGTTTACAGTGATTCCATCAACGACCTGCCCCTCCTGGAGCGGGCCACCGACCCTGTCGCGACCAATCCGTCGGCCGCGCTCGAGGCCGTGGCCACCGAGCGCGGCTGGCGATTCCTGAGGCTTTTCGAATGATTCGCAAATTCATCGACCGACTGCTGGGCAAGGGCCCGGCCGCCGACGACGGGCTGCCCGCGGGCGTCACGCTCGGCCAACGCGTCGAGTACGGCGTCGAGCAGCACAAGATCGATCCGCGCCTGATCATCGAGCCGGCGGTCAACGTCTGCAAGAAGCTCAAGGACGCGGGCTACGAGGCCTACATCGTCGGCGGCGCGGTGCGCGACCTGCTGGTCGACCTCGAGCCCAAGGACTTCGACGTCGCGACCAACGCCACGCCGGAGCAGGTGAAGTCGCTGTTCCGCCGCGCCTTCATCATCGGCCGCCGCTTCCGCCTGGTGCACGTGATCTACGGCCGCGGCCGCGAGCACGAGAAGATCGAGGTGTCGACCTTCCGCGCGTATCTGGACAACGCCGCCGACGCCTCCGCCGTGCAGGGCAACGAGAAGACCTCGCGCACCGAGCTCGAAGGCAAGAGCCACGCGGTGGACGCCAGCGGCCGCGTGCTGCGCGACAACGTGTGGGGCCCGCAGAACGAGGACGCCGCGCGCCGCGACATCACCGTCAACGCGATGTACTACGACCCCGAGACGCAGGTGGTGGTCGACTACCACGGCGGCATGGTCGACTCCAAGGCCAGGCTGCTGCGCATGATCGGCGACCCGGAGACGCGCTACCGCGAGGACCCGGTGCGCATCATCCGCGTGCTGCGCTTCGCGGCCAAGATGGGCTACAGGATCGAGGCCAAGACCGAGGCGCCGATCCGCAAGATGAAGTCGCTGCTCGCCAACGTGCCGTCCTCGCGCATGTTCGAGGAACTGCTCAAGCTGCTGCAGACCGGCCACTCGCTGCAGAGCATCGCGATGCTCAAGAAGTACGGCCTCGATCGCGGCGTGTTCGCGATCCTCGACTCGTACTTCGAAGGCATCGCCGACAACCCGGCGCGCGAGGCGTTCGTCAACCGCGCGCTGGCCGACACCGACCGCCGCGTCAACGAGGGCAAGCCGGTCGCGCCGAGCTTCCTGATGGCGTGCGTGTTCTGGCACGAGGTCTCGGCCCGCTGGGACGCGTTGCGCGCGCAGGGCGAATCGCTGATGCCCGCGCTGCAGGCGGCTGTCGACGCGACCTTCGACGCGCGCATCGGCGACATCTCCGGCCGCGGCAAGCTGGCCGCCGACATGCGCGAGATCTGGCAGATGCAGCCGCGCTTCGACAAGCGCACCGGCAGCTCGCCCGCCGCCATGCTGGCGCAACCGCGCTTCCGCGCCGCGTTCGACTTCATGCGCCTGCGCGCCGATGCCGGCGAGATCGACATGGCGCTCGTCGAGTGGTGGGAAGCGTATTCGATGGGCGACGAGGACCAGCGCCGCGACCTGCTGGAGGCCGCGCGCAAGCAGGCGCAGTCCAGGCCGCGCGAGCCCAGGGCCGCGCCGCGCGATCCGCGTCCGCTGAAGACCGCCGAGGTTTCGGACGCCGAACGCGCGCCGGCCCCGGCACCGCGCGTCAGCGCCGCCAAGCAGCAGATGCTGCA
>CAIMXF010000083.1 GCA_903845345.1 uncultured beta proteobacterium | reverse complement strand
GCCCTCGTTCGCTCGGCGCGGGCCGCCATCGGCGCGTCGTTCGTGTTCTTGCCGGCGTTCGCACAGGATGCCGAAACGGCCTTGCCGGCGGCGTCGGCGGCCTCCGCGCCGCTGGCGCCCTTGCCCGCGGGCGAGACCGTCTCGATCCCGCTGTCGGGCGGCGGCCTCTTCGGCGGCAACATCGGGATGGTGACGCAGGTCTTCCGGCCGCCGGGCGACGGGCCGTTCCCGGTGGTCGTGTTCTCGCACGGCCGCGCGCCGGACGCCGCCCAGCGCGCGCACCTCAAGGTGGGCGTCAGCAACGCGCAACTGCGCTTCTGGCTCGCGCGCGGCGATGCGGTGGTCGCGCCCATCCGTCCGGGCTACGGCGCGACCGGCCTGAGCAACGACCCCGAGAACAGCGGCGCGCATTTCGACGCGATGGGCCGCTGCACGTCGAGGCCCGACTACCGCGAGACTGCCGAGTCCGCGGCACGCACGGTCGACACGACGCTCGCCTGGCTGCGCTCGCAGCCTTGGGCGGACACGCATCACGTGCTGCTGGTCGGGCAGTCGGTAGGCGGGCTCACCACGGTCGCGGCGGGCACGCATGCGCACGAGGGCGTCGTCGGCTACATCAACTTCGCGGGCGGTGCCGGCGGCAACCCCGAGCGCTCGCCGGGCGCGAGCTGCGATCCCGGCCAGCTGGAGTCGCTCTACGCCAGCTTCGGCCGTGCGACGACCGTGCCCAACCTGTGGGTCTACGCGATGAACGACCAGTTCTGGGGCGCCGACGTGCCCGTCGCGTGGCACGCCGCGTTCGCCCAGGGCGGCAGCAAGACGACCTTCGTGCACGCGCCGGCGGTGGCCGACGGCAACGGCCACGGGCTGTCGAGCCACGCGCAGCGGCTGTGGGCGCCGTACGTGAACGACTTCCTCGCGACGATCGATTTCCCGGCGACGCCGCGCTGAGCGCGGGCGCGGCGCATGCCCCGGCGCGGCAGCCAGGAATGCGCGAGTCGCTAGACTGGGTCGAGTCCCGAAAACGAAAGCCGACATGCCCGACAACGCCATCCTCCAGATCCAGGCCCTCGGCTTCCCGTGGGAGACGGCCGATCCGTTCCTGTTCTGCGTGCACCATGACGACGCCTACCCGAAGGGCAACGGCGCGTTCGGCCCGGCGGCCTCGCTGGCCGGCCGCGACATCGGGCAGGACTTCGGCGGCAAGGACGGCTGGCGCATGTACCACGGCGAGAAGGTGCCGGGCTTCCCGTCGCATCCGCATCGCGGCTTCGAGACGGTGACCATCGTGCGCAAGGGCCTCACCGACCATTCCGACTCGCTCGGCGCGGCGGCGCGCTTCGGCGGCGGCGACGTGCAGTGGCTCACGGCCGGCAAGGGCATCGTGCACTCGGAGATGTTCCCGCTGCTGGACACCGACCAGCCCAACCCGCTGGAGCTGTTCCAGATCTGGCTGAACCTGCCCGCGCGCAGCAAGATGGCCGAGCCGCACTTCACGATGCTGTGGGCCGAGGACATCCCGCACCGCTTCTTCGAGAGCGGCGACGGCGCGCTCACCGAAGTCGCGGTCATCGCGGGCCGGCTCGAAGGAGCGCGCTCGTCGTCCGAGCCCGATGCGGTCGACGTCGCCGAGCCCCTGCCACCGCCGCCCGATTCGTGGGCATCCCAGGCCGAGGCCGACGTGGCGATCTGGACGCTGCGCATGGACCCGGGCGCGCGCTGGAAGCTGCCGCCGGCAGTCAACGGCGCCGCGCGCCGCAGGCTGTATTTCTTTGCGGGCAGCGGCGTGAGCGTGGCCGGCGAGGCGATCGCGCAGCACGCGGCCATCGAGCTGCGCGCGGCGAGCGCCGTCGACCTGGTCAACACGGGCGCCGACGTCGCCGAGTTCCTGATGCTGCAGGGACGCCCGATCGGCGAGCCGGTGGCGCAGTACGGCCCGTTCGTGATGAACACCGAGGCCGAGCTGCGCCAGGCCTTCGACGACTACCGCCGCACCGAATTCGGCGGCTGGCCGTGGCCCGACCACGCGCCGGTGCACGGCCCCGAGCGCGTGCGCTTCGCGCGCCACGCGGACGGCCGCTTGGAGACGCTGGCCATGTCGCAGGACGAGCGCACCGTGATGGCCAACATCACGCCGACCGACGTGGCGCAGGCGGACGACGGCGAGGTCGTGGCGCCCAGCGCGGTGCTCACGGAGAACAACGCGCGCGGGATGCAGTGAAGCGCGGCGCCGCGGATCAGGGCGCCGGCGGCCGGTAGACGACGGTGTCGTCGACTTCGTAGAGCACGCAGGGCTTGCCGGCGTACTGCGCGCAGCGCTCGAGCGAGCGCTGCTTCGGGTCGGCCCGCTGGCTGCGATCCCTGGGGTGCGTGCCGCCCGAGCAGGCGAAGTGGCCGTTGTCGGAGATGGCGCAGGCTTTCGGGTAGGGTGCGTCCTTGAAGTACGCCCAGTACTCCTGCTGGCGCGCCTCGTTCAGGAACGGGATGGCCGGCATGCCCGGGGGCGCCTTGGCGACGATCGTGTCCTGCGGCGCGGGCGCGGGCGTGGGCGCAGGCGCGGGCGCGGGCGTGGGCGCAGGCGCAGGCGCAGGCGCAGGCGACGGTGTCGGCAAGGGGGCGGGCAT
>CAIMXF010000082.1 GCA_903845345.1 uncultured beta proteobacterium | reverse complement strand
CCGGCCGAGCGAATGCGGGCATTCGGAACCGAATAGAACGTCGTGGCCGCGCGCTCGCCCGCCGCGAAGACCGCATAGTCCCAGAGACTGATCCTGCCGTCGCGGTCGATCCCCGAGACCACCTTCACGACGGAGGCAGGATCGAAGGTGTCGTTGAAGAACTCTTCCTCGCGTGTCCAGGCGACCTGCACCGGCTTGCCGGTCATCTGCGCCAGGCGCGCCGCCTCGATGGCCTGGCCGTCGGCACTCTTGCCGCCGAAGCCACCGCCAAGCAAGGGCGTGATCACGCGCACGTTCGATCCGGGCATGCCAAGCGCCTTGGCGATCCGGTCGCGTGTCGGGAACGGCGTCTGCGTGGAGGCCCAGACCGTCATCCGTCCGTCCTTCAACTCGGCCAACGCGGCGTGGGTCTCGAGCGCGGCGTGGGCCACGTAGCCCTTCTCGTAGGTCGATTCGAACACCTGTTGCGCGTCGGCGCGCGCAGCGGCGACGTCGCCTCGACGGACGATCTCCTTCGGCGCGCCGGAAGCCTGGAGGATGTGCTCGAAGATGGTGTCCGGATCCAGACCTGACGGCGGCAGCTTCCAATCGGCCGCCAGTCCGGCGAGCGCGGCGGTCGCGCCATCGGGTTGCGCGTGAAGAACTGCGACGAGGCCGTCTCGTTGCACGACGGTGACGCCTTGCAGCCTCGCGGCGCCCGAAGCGTCCAGATAGGTCAGCGTTGCGCCATGCATCGGGGGCCGCAGGATTCGTGCGTACAGCATGCCGGGGACGCGAATGTCCGCCGTGTAGAGCGCCTCGCCGGTCACCTTCTCGGTGGCATCGAGCCGTACGGGCGATGTGCCCATCACGGTGAATTCGGAAACGCCACGCAGCAAGGCCTTGCCGTCCAGGACGTGCGTGATGGCGGCGCCCTTGGACAGCGTCCCGAAGCTGACCATGCGGCCCGGCTCGCCACGCACGGCGACCTGGCCGTCCCTGACCTCGAGTTGGTTCGCTGCGGCGCCCAGTCGTTGCCCGGCGAGCGTCACAAGCTCCCGCCTGGCCTGCGCCGCCGCGGCGCGCAGCGCGGGCCCGAACATGCGCGTCGTGAGGGATCCGAAGGTTCCCATGTCCCACGGACAACGATCGGTGTCGCCCAGCACCATGTCGATCGCCGCGATCGAGACGCCGAGTTCCTCGGCCACCATTTGCGCCTGCGACGTCATGGCACCCTGCCCCATCTCGATCTTGCCGGAGAAGACCGTCACGCGACCGTTCTGGCCGATGACCAGGTAGGCATTGAAATCTTCGGGGTAGAGGTGCGCGGCAGCTTGTGCGTGCAGCAGCCCGGGCCCCGAGGTGACCAGCACCGCGATGCCTCCGCCGACCCGCTCCAGAAACGTGCGACGGTCGAGTCCGGTGCCGTCGTTCATGACAGCGCTCCGACCTGAAGCGAAACCGCCTCGATCGCATCCACGATCCGTTGATGGGCACCGCATCGGCAGAGGTTGTGCGCCATGTGCGACACGATGGCATCGCGCGTCGGTCGGGGGTTCTCCTTCAGGAAGACGAAAGCCGTCAGCAGCATGCCGGCGGTGCAGTAGCCGCACTGGAAGGCCCCGTGATCGATGAAGGCCTGCTGAAGCGGGTGCAACGCGCCCTTATGAGCCAGTCCTTCGATCGTCACGACCGACTTGCCCGCCACCGTCCTGAGCGACGTCTTGCACGATCTCACGGCGGCACCGTCCACGACCACCGTACAGGCGCCGCAAATGCCTTCGCCGCAGCCGTACTTGGTGCCGGTGAGCGCCAGGTCCGTCCGCAGTACCCAGAGCAACATGCGGTCGTCATCGGTCTGCAGATTGCATGCGCGACCGTTCAGGGTTACGTCCATCGAATTTCTCAT
>CAIMXF010000081.1 GCA_903845345.1 uncultured beta proteobacterium | reverse complement strand
GCACGTGCAGCGCGTCGAGGAAGTCGAGCGTGAAGCGGGCGAGGTTGTCGGCGCGGTAGTCGTCGCGCGGGTACTCGCCGGTGAACGGGCCGGTGAGGCCGAAGCCGGGCAGGTCGAACGTGATGACGCGCTTGCGCCCGCGTAGCGCGCCCACCCAGCCCTGCCACGTGTGCAGGCTGGCCGCGGTGCCGTGGATCAGCACGAGCGGCGTTGGATCGGTCTTCGGGCCTTCGTCGCGGAAGTGCACGAACTGGCCCTTCACGTACATGAAGTCGGACGGCGGCGGCGCCCACAGCGTGACGAGGCTGTCCACCGAGCGGTCGGGCGCGTAGGTGAGCGTGACGGCCAGCGCCGTCAGCATCAGCAGCACGCCCAGCGCGCGGACGAGGGCCTGCATCAGGCCTGCTCCGCGACGCCGTGGGCGCGCTCGCACGGCGGCGGGTCGCCCGGCGCGAGGTCGGCGGCGCCGGTGCGGCGCTCGTCGAACACGAAGCAGTCGCCGCGCCAGCCCGGCGCGGCGCCGCCGGTGGCCGCGAAGTAGCCGAGGATGCCGCCCTCGAGCTGCAGCACCTCGGGCAGGTCGCGTTCGCGCATGTACAGCGCGGCCTTCTCGCAGCGGATGCCGCCGGTGCAGAAGCTCACCACCGTCCTGCCTTCCAGCTCGGCGCGATGGGCGTCGAAGGCGGCGGGGAAGTCGCTGAACTTCGAGAGGCGCCAGTCGTGGGCGCCCTCGAAGGTGCCGGCGTCGACCTCGAACGCGTTGCGGGTGTCGAGCAGCGCGATCTCGTGCCCCGCGTCGTCGTGGCCCTGCGCGAGCCAGCGAGCGAGGGTCGCCGGATCGACCGACGCGGCGCGGCCCTGCTGCGGCCGGATCGTCGGATGGTTCATGCGGATCAGCTCGTTCTTGATCTTCACCTTCAGGCGCCTGAACGGCATCGCGTCGCTGAAGCTGTCCTTGGTGGGCAGGCCGGCGAACGGCGGCTCGGCGTGCAGCGCGTTCGCGATCCACGCGCGCAACGCCGGCTCGTCGCCGGCCATGAACAGGTTGATGCCCTCGTGGGCGACCAGGATCGTGCCCTTCAGGCCGGCGGCCTGCGCGCTGGACGCGAGGCGATCGCGCAGGGCGGGCAGGCCGTCGAGAGCGACGAAGCGGTAGGTGGAGATGTTCAGGAAGGGCATGGGAACGTGGGGCGAGGGCGTATTTTCACCTGTGCGGCCGTCGCGCGCCGGGGGACGCCGCCTAGCACAGCTTTCCGGCCGAAAACCGGGCATTCCGCGCCGGGCGGCGTGCGGCCGGCTCCCTACAATCGGCGCATGGCCTTCGTTCACCTGCGCACCCACTCCGAGTTCTCCGTCGTCGACGGCACGCTACGCATCGACGAGGTAGCGCCGGCGGCCAGGGCGGACGGCCAGGTGGCGCTGGGCATCACCGACCTGTCCAACCTGTTCGGCGCCATCAAGTTCTACAAGGCCTGCCGCGGCAAGGGCGTCAAGCCCCTCATCGGCGTCGACGTGTGGATGGATCCGCTGCCCGACGCCGCCGACCGCGTGCCCACGCGCCTGGCGCTGCTGGTTCAGGACAAGCAGGGCTACCTCAACCTGTGCGAACTGCTGGGCCGCAGCTGGACGAAGAACGTGCAGCGCGCCCAGGCCTGGGTGCGCTGGGACTGGCTCGAGGAACTCGGCGGCGGGATGATCGCGCTGTCCGGTGCCGACCTCGGCGCCATCGGCCAGGCGCTGCTGGGCGGCGACACCGCGCGCGCCGAGGCCGCGGCTCGGGAGATGGCGCGCATCTTCCCGGGCCGCTTCTATCTCGAGCTGCAACGCGCCGGCCTGCCTACACACGAGGCGCACGTGCGCGCCGCGGTGCCGCTGGCGGCGCGGCTGCAGATCCCGGTCGTCGCCACGCACCCGGTGCAGTTCCTCGAGCCCGACGACTTCGATGCCCATGAGGCGCGGGTGTGCATCGCCGAGGGCGAGACGCTGTCCAACCCGCGCCGCATCAAGCGCTTCACGCGCGAGCAGTATTTCAAGAGCCAGGCGCAGATGGAGGCGCTGTTCGCCGACATCCCGTCGGCCGTCGCGAACACGGTGGAGATCGCGCGCCGCTGCAACCTCACGCTGGCGATGGGCAAGAACTACCTGCCCGACTTTCCCACGCCCATCCTCGCGGACGGCAGCGCGATGCCGATGGGCGACTACTTCCGCCAGCTGAGCTTCGACGGCCTGGAGGAGCGGCTGCTGCACCTGTTCCCCGACGCGGCCACGCGCGACGCGAAGCGTCCCGAGTACGTCGATCGGCTCGAGTTCGAGATCAAGACGATCCTGAACATGGGCTTCCCCGGCTACTTCCTGATCGTGTCGGACTTCATCCTGTGGGCGAAGACGCACGGCTGCCCGGTGGGGCCGGGCCGCGGATCCGGCGCGGGCTCGCTGGTCGCCTACGCGCTCAAGATCACCGACCTCGACCCGCTCGAGTACAAGCTGCTGTTCGAACGGTTCCTGAACCCGGAACGCGTCTCGATGCCCGACTTCGACATCGACTTCTGCCAGGGCAACCGCGACCGCGTCATCGACTACGTCAAGGACAAGTACGGCCGCG
>CAIMXF010000080.1 GCA_903845345.1 uncultured beta proteobacterium | reverse complement strand
CGCGCTTTCCGGGACGCAGCGCCGTGAAGACGCCGCCGGCCAACCGGCCGACCCCCGACGCCAGCCCGGCCCATTGAGTCCGCGCTGAACCGACCAGGAATCCCGCCGGGGATCCCTGAAAGCCGGCGGCGGCCCGCGCCGCCGGCGCCGGCACCGGGCCTCCCCCGGCCCGACTTGCCCTGTCGACCCGCAACGATGCCTCTCGGAGGGGCAGATTTCCCGCTCGGAAGGGCAACATCGGATCGACCAGGGGCATCGTTGCTCCGCGGAACGGGAAGTTTGCTGTCCAGACCGGGAAACTTGCCGCTCGCAGACGCAAATTTGCCGCCGCACTGGGCATCGATGCCGCGCCGGACGGCAAATTTCCCCCTCCGAGGGGGAATTTGCAGCCGACAACGGCAATTGCGCTGACCAGGACGGTTCCCGGCAGCGTCGTCGACACCGCCGCGGCAGTCGGCTGACAGGCCATCGGCGGCGTCGGCACCTCGCGAAGTGCGTGGCCTGGACGCGGACCGCCGGCTTGGGCGCGAGGCGGTCGTCGATACGCCGGGTGCTGGGTCAGCCGGTCATCCCGTGGCCGCTGAACGGGGGGAAGACGAGGGTGCGGTCGCAGACGGCGCGGAACGACCGGTTTTGGGGGTGACGGTCGGTTGTCGACCCACAGCAGTAGTTCACCGAGCCGATCACCCCGCCTCGAAGCCGACGTTCAATTTGCCGCGCGGGCGTCGAGGCTCGTGCATCCATCAATGCCCCACTGCGAGGCCGATGGATTCGAGACCGTCGCGCAACTCAGCCTCCGTCTTGCCCGGGATCCAACCAAGGACCGACTTCACTACTCGACCGTCAAGTACGAAATGGAAGACTGGAGTGCGCCAAGCTTCGCCAGCGGACGGCCAGCCCCCAAGGTCTTCTACGACTGCAAGCGGCACGCCGTGTTGCTGCTGATCCCAGCGCGCAAGCACCCGTAAGGGAGATGCTGCGTCTGGCCGGGAGTACCACACAGCGTGCCCGCGGAATGCAGCGGCCAAGCTTGGATCGTCCGGGATTCGTCGCAGAGCGTCACGACAGAACGGGCAGTCTTCGGCTGCCTGAACGAGGATGTATGCGCCGTGCTCTATATCGATGGCGTACTCACGGAGGACAGTCGAAGTGGAATCGAGCGCAAAGTACCGAACCTCTCTCGAGCTGCGCGCCGATGGGAGGCGAACTCTGGACGGGTAGACATCGCCATGCAAGCTTGGAATCTGCGCCTGAACGACCCGCGCCTGTTCGATTCGGCCAGCCAGGAGGAGGACGTCGAGCAACTGGCGGCGATCCCACGGGCGCGTGGCGTGCCGCGCATCGAGCTCGCGGACTGCGGCAAGCATCGCATCAACATCGCCGGGCTGCGACCCCACCTCCGCGCGATATGCCAGACCGCGCACCGTCGCATATAGCGCGTCTTCGTTGAGAGCTTGTGCCGACACGCGGCCACGAAGTACGGCGACGGTGCAGTCGATCGATAGCCTCGCATCCGCCACTGGCGCGCATGTTGGAGAAACGGAAGCGGGATCTGCTTGAGCGAGTGTGGCAGCGACCAAGAGAGTGCCGAAAACGCATTGGCGCACGCTCGTGAACTTCCCGCACATTCGAGACGCGACCTTCATTCGTCGCCTCCAGCACCCAGCACCGCTTTTCGCCAAGCATCGGCCACCCTGTCTTCGCTGCTCTCGACGCGGATATCCGGCATGAAATGAACCCCGATAGTCTGCCGACCAATGACGGCTAGCAGCCGGACTGCTTGAGACAGCGTCAACTCGGCCTCGATGTCGGCAGTGTCGGGAGCACCGCCGTGCGCCATCGCCCAAGAGTCGAGCGATTCCACGAAACGGTGCTGAGCGCCGGGACTCAGGCGTAAAAATGGATTCTCATCCGGCGAGGAATGATGAGCAGACCAAGCCTCAAATTCCGCACGGTTGTGGGCGGGGGCCAACGCCACGTCAAGATCGCTACGCGCGTACACGACGTCGGCTGCACTAGGCGCCTTTACTGCCCAAACAGACGTGGAACCAATCACGATTACCGCGGCAACTAGCGCAGGCTTTAGATACACCCACATCGGAAGCTTCCATGCAGTTACGTACAAATCGAGTATCGCCCTGAAATTCGGCCCGCAAAACCAATTCGCACGACATCCGACAGCTGACGTACGCGAGCGTCTGGTTGTGGCCGACTGCCGAGATCGGAGGGGCCCGGTCACCCACCGTCGCCCCGGCGGCGTTGCCTCTCCTCTTCCAGGCGCTCGGCCTCTCGAGCCATGTCGGCACGGATCTTGGCGATACGCGCAGACTCTTCCTCGAGTCGCGCGAGCTCCTTGCCCGTGAACATCAAGTCTGCAGGCAGCGGTGCCTTGCATGACTCGCAGGCGGCGATTCGCCGGTTGAAAACCGTGAAGCCACAAGCCGGGCATCTGAATCTGGATGTGTCGGTCATCGAGTTGGCGTTGCAGGCGGCGCCATGGGACATGTTGCACCCCGCCGTACGTTACCCCATACCGGACGGCCCGACCGACCGCACTTTGCCCTAACCGCGTCTTCGGCACCGGCACCCAACTCGCACCGTGCAAGCCATCGAGGAGTTCGCGACGGCCGTCGACGAGGCCATTCGCTGGCACGAGCATGTGCGGATCAAGCGGTCGCCCGGCTTCGTCAGCCCGCCGGGCAACGCGAGATGCCGGGGATGGCTGCTCGACCCCGTCCAGGTGGTCCATCGCACCCGCGAGCGTCTCAGGAATCGATCTTCGCGAATGCAGTGCGCGAAGGCACGCCGTCGCTGACACAGCGGGCCAGCAGCGTCAGGAGATCCGTGCTGTTGAACGGCTTGGAGATGAAATCGTCCATGCCCGCCACGAGGCACATGGCCTTGTCCTGGGGCGTCGCGTTGGCGGTCATCGCGATGATGGGCAGTTGGCGCAACGCCGGTTGCGCACGGATGAGGCGGGTTGTCTCATATCCGTCCATGCCGGCCATCTGCACATCCATCAGCACGGCGACATATTGTTCGCGGACGAGGCATTGCAAAGCCTCGGGTCCGCTGCCGGCGACCGTGACGTCGATGCCCGCGATCTGGCCGAGCAGTTCGCTGGCGACCAGTTGGTTGATTTCGTTGTCCTCGACGAGCAGGACCCGGCGGGCGCGCAAAGCCTCCCAGGGATCGGCGGCAACGACGGAACGCCGGGCGGACGTGCGCGACGCCGACGACAGGCCAAAATCGGCGGTGAAGGAAAACTCGCTGCCGACGCCTGGCGCACTGCTGACCGCGATGGTTCCGCCCATGGCCTCGACGAGTCGCCGGCAGATCGCCAGTCCGAGACCGGTGCCGCCATAGCGCCGGGTCGTGGAGGTGTCGGCCTGCGAGAACGGCTTGAACAATCGAGCTTGCTGGGCATCGGTCATTCCGATGCCCGAGTCGCGCACCGAGAAACGCAGCGTGCACGCGTCGCTCGTGCAGCGTTCCGTTCGAACGACGAGCGCGACGACCGCGCCGTTCTCGGTGAACTTCATCGCATTGCCGCAGAGGTTGACCAGGACCTGCACCAGTCGCTGGGGGTCGCCCACCAGTTCGCGCGGAACGTCCGTGTCGATCTCGACGATCAGTTTCAGCACGTCCGGCTGCCCTTTTTGGGCAACGAGGGCGTCGACCCGCTCGATGACCTCGGCCAGCTGGAAATCGATCGCTTCGATCTGGAGCGCGTCCGCCTCGATCTTGGAGAAATCGAGCACCTGTCCGACCAGTTCGAGCAGCGAATCGGCGGCCAGCCTGCACCTCGACAGGTATTGCCGCTGTTGCGGCGTCAGCGCAGTGCGCAGGGTCAGCTCCGTCAGGCCGACGATCGCATTGAGCGGGGTGCGTATCTCGTGGCTCATGTTGGCCAGGAATTCGGACTTTGCGCGCGTGGCGGCTTCGGCGATGGCGTGTTCCTCGCGCGCTCTGGAAGCATCCATCTCGATCTGCCGCTGTTCGGTCAGGTCCCGGAAGACGAACATGACGCAGCTCTCGTCGTCGACCGTGACGAGGCGCAGCGAGATCGGGCCGTCGATCGTCCGGCCGTCCTTCGTGCGCAGTCTGACCCCTGCGACGTCCAACGCCTGCTGCTCGAGGACCGTTCGAAAGGAAGCCTCCCTGGCCGCCGGATCGCGCCACAGCTGCAGCTGCGCCGCCGTGCTCCCCACCGCCTCGGTGCTCGCGTAGCCGCTGATGGACTCGAACGCCCGGTTGACGTGGAGGATCGCCCGGTCGCGCACACGCACGACGCCCATGGCATCCGGGGTCGCGTTGTAGATCGCCTCGAACCGCTGGTTGGACTGCATCAGGCGCGCCTCGCCGAGGCTGCGCTCCCGCAACGCGGCGGCCAGCGCGCTCTCGCGCGTGCGCAGGTCGGCCAGCGTGGCCTGCCGGGACTGCAGCACATCGAGCAGGCTTCCGAACGTGACGATGCCCGCGATGAAGACGACCGGCACCGGCACGACCAACTCGTCCAGCAGGGCGTGTGCGATCGGGCCAGGCAGGGTCGCCAGCCAGCCGAGCGCCGCGACACTGACCGCGACGCCCAGGCTCAGCAGCCACGGGATCGGGGCGAGGGTGGGCGAGCGGTAGCGACGCCAGCACGCCCCCAGCGCGGCCACGGTGGCCATGACGCCGATGCCGGGGCCCATCCCGATCCCGCCCATCGAGAAACGGTAGGCACACGCGAGCGCCAGGGCGATCAGCATCGCCTCGACCGGCAGAAACGCGCCGGCCAGCGCCATCACGACCGTCTTGGCATCCACCAGCACCCCCGTGGCAACGGCCAACGGGAACTGCATGGCCAGGATGGTGCCCGCGCCGAAGAGCAGCCCGCTCATCATGCTCACGACCCGCTGGGCTGCGCGGCCTGGCGCGGCCAGGGGCAGCATGCCGCGCACCAGGACGAGCACGGACATCAAGCCCATGTTGATGCCCAGTTCCTTCAGAAGGCCGATTTCGGGCAGC
Organism: uncultured beta proteobacterium; assembly: GCA_903845345.1. GTDB lineage: Bacteria > Pseudomonadota > Gammaproteobacteria > Burkholderiales > Burkholderiaceae_C > Scleromatobacter. The sequence continues at coordinate 3,661 of CAIMXF010000080.1, read as the reverse complement.
GTGAGAGGCGTCATGCAGACAGTTTCCACCTCCGGCGCTCGATCGCCAAGGAATTGTCTCGAGTCGACCCTGCCACGCCCTGGGCGCCCCTCTCAGTTGATCGTCCAGACGTAGTCGACGTCCGTCGTGGTGCCCACGGGGCGGCCCATCTCGTCGGTGCCGACCTGCACCGGGCATTGCGCGAGCGCTTCGGCGGCGGCCTTGTCCATCAGCCGGTTCTCGCGCGAAGCGCCCGACGGCCGCACGATCGCCGAACCGGCGATGCGGCCCGTGGCGTCGACGCTGAAGCGGATGCGTGTCACGCCCGTGATGCCGGCGCGCTGCGCGGCGGCCGGATAGTCGGGCCGGCACTGCGCCGCGCCGGCGTCGATGTGCGCGGCGCGCGGCGTGAAGCGCGGACTGTGCGCCGAGTCGTCCGTCGGCTTGCCGATGGAGGCGACGAGCGTCGGCTCCGGCTCGGCGACGTGGCCGGTGGGCGGGGCGACGATGGCGTCCGGTTGCGGATCGGTCTTGATCAGCGGCGGATCGACGAGCAGCGTGTGCAGCGCCTGCGTCGGCGGCTTCGGCAGGCTCTCCGTCCTGTGCTCGGGCGGCCTGACCGGATCCATCGGGATCAGCGGAATCGGCGGCGTCTCGCCGGTCGGCCGGGCCAGCTTGGCGGACACCAGCACCGCGGCCAGCAGCACGTGCAGGCCGATGACGACGAAGAGACCGACCGGGTGGCGCTCGGTCTGGCGCTGCGACAGGGCGAAGTTCATGCGGAATCCTCCAGGTTCGACCAAGGAAACGCGCCGCGAGGGGCGCGTGCGTCTCGATGAAACGGCCCGGCGGCCGAAAAGGGGTGAACGAACCGAAGAAAACGCTCTCGATGGATATCCCGGGTGTCCTCGCCACGCGGCTGGCGTTACGCGACTTGGTCCAGCGCAGTCAATGCGGGCACGCCGCGTGTTTCATACGTTTGTTAACAGTCTTCAAGCGCTCGACAACGGCTAAAGTAGCTGCTTTGCGCGGAGTCAATCCCGCGTCCATCTGCAGCGTCTCCATGGCCACCCGTTCCCTTTCCCGTTCCGCCGGCAACGGCCCCTCGATGTGGCTGTGGCTGGGCATCGCCCTCGTCGTCGTGCTGCTGGATCAGTTCGCCAAGCAGCTGATCGTCGGCGACTTCCGCATCGGCGAGAGCCGCACCGTCACCTCGTTCTTCGACGTCGTCCGCCTCGAGAACACCGGCATGGCCTGGTCGCTGCTGGCCAACGCGGGCGGATGGCAGCGCTGGTTCTTCATCGTGCTGGCGCTGGCGGCGACCGGCTTCATGGCGTGGCTGCTGCGTCGCAACGGGTCGCAGAAGCTGTTCTCGTTCGCCATCGCGATGGTCATGGGCGGGGCGGTCGGCAACGTCCTGGACCGCATGACGCGCGGCGCGGTGGTCGACTTCATCTCGCTGCACTGGCACGACGCGTACACGTTCCCGGCGTTCAACCTGGCCGACAGCGCGATCACGCTCGGCGCGATCTGCCTGGTGCTCGACGAGCTCCTGCGCGTGCGCAAGGGGTGATCGGCATGAGTGGTCGCCCGCCCTTCTCCGCGCTCGCGAGCGCCGTCATCCTCCTGTTCGCACTGTCGGCGCCCGCCGCCGCCGCCACGCCGCCGGCCGGCTTCGCGGCCAACGACCTCGAGGCCATGACGAGCGTCGAGGTGCGCGAGCGCATCGCCCACGGCGCCACCACCGTCATCGTGCCGATCGGCGGCACCGAGCAGAACGGCGCGCACATGGTGCTGGGCAAGCACAACGTGCGCGCGCATGTCCTGGCCGACCGCATCGCCGACGCGCTCGGCAACGCCATCGTCGCCCCGACGATCGCCTACGTGCCCGAGGGCAGCATCCATCCGCCCGCGGCGCACATGAAGTACACCGGCACCATCTCCGTGCCCGACGCGGTCTTCGAAGGCCTGCTGGAGGCCACGGCGCGCTCGTTCAAGCAGCACGGCTTCCGCGATGTCGTCTTCCTGGGCGACCATGGCGGCTACCAGTCCGACCTGACCCTGGTCAAGGACAAGCTCAATCGCGAATGGGCCAGGGATCCGGCCTGCCGCGCGCACGCGCCGCTCGAGTACTACCGCATCACGCAGACCGCCTACGTCGCGGCGCTGAAGGCCCACGGCGTCACCGATGCCGAGATGGGCTCGCACGCCGGCCTGGCCGACACCGCGCTGGCGCTGGCCGTCGATCCGGCGCTGGTGCGCGAGGACAAGCTGGCCGGCCCGTACCCGGCCGGCGTCACCGGCAAGCCCAAACGCGCGACCGCCGAACTGGGCGAACTGGGCACCCGGCTGGTCGTCGAGACGACCGTCGCCGCGATCCGCCGGGAAACACAGGCCCCTCGTTGACACTTACGAACGCCGCCACCGCTCCGATGCCCGTCGCCGTCGATTACCCGATGCTGCCGCTGCTGGACATGACGCTCTTCCCGGGGAGCGAGACGTCGCTGTTCGTGGGTCGCGCGCTGTCGCGGGCGTCGGTCGAGGCGGCGGTGTCGGGCAACGGCGAGCTGGTGGTGGTGCGCCAACGCGAGTTCGGCACGCTCGAGTTCACCGCCACCGATCTGCACACGGTGGGCACGCTCGCCACGGTCACGTCGCTCACGCGGCTGCCGGACGGCACGCTCAAGATCACGGTGTCGGCGCACGACCGCGTGTCGATCGACGGCGTGCGCCGTGCCGACCACTTCCGCGTGTTCGCCACGAGGCTGCCCACGCCCGCCTGCGCGCCCGCGCGCTCCGCGCGACTGCGCGCCGCGCTGCTGCGCCGCGTGGGCACCGCGCTGACGCCCGAGCAGCTCGCGCTGCTGCGCGGCATTCCCGAGGCCGGCCGCCTCGTCGACACCCTCATGCCGATGCTGGCCGCGCCCAGCGCGCGCAGCATCCACCCGCACCACTCGCTGCACCAGGGCCTGCTCGAGAAGCTCGACGGCGAACAGCGGCTGCTCAAGCTGATGAAGATGCTGCCGCACAACCGGCGCGCCGAGGTGCCGACCAACGGCGACTTCACGCAGGCGCTGCCGCTGCCCGGGTTCGATCCCGCCGGCGAGCCGCAGGCGCGCACCACCGCCGACGGCAGCCTCTGGCTGGTCTTCGGCGCGATGCCGCCGTCCTGGTTCCAGCCGACCGACGCCACCGGGCCGCTGGGCCCCTGCACCGATCTCGACCGCCTGCTCGAACGCGCCACCGGCTGCCCGGTGTTCTGGGACAGCATGAAGCTGCTGCTGATCGACAACCCGAAGCCCGACACCGTCGCGCGCATCGAACGCTACCTGCGCAGCGTGCGCCAGAGCTGGGCCGCCGAAGCCAATTGAGTCGCCGGCGGCAGGATGCCGCGACTTTGGTCACGCCGGACGGGTATGGCTTCGGGGGGCCCCCTGACGCGGACCAACACGTAAGTATTTGAAACATCAAGAATGGCAGTCGGGCAGTCGATACACGCTGCCTGCCTCGCGATTCCGTTTCGTCGGCCCGTCGCGCCCACTGTTCGAATGCGTTCCAGATGCACTTTTCCAATCAGAAGCCCGGCTGGCTGCACGCCGGGCTGCAGGCCGTCTGCGTCGTCGGCGGCGTCGTCGCCGTCTGCTCGCTGCACGACACGCTCGGCCTGGCCAGCGGCGCGCTG
>CAIMXF010000079.1 GCA_903845345.1 uncultured beta proteobacterium | reverse complement strand
GTCGCCCTCGATCGCGACCAGGCGGCCGCCCGGCTTCAGTTGCTTGAGCAGTTCCTCGGGCACCTTCGAGACCGAGCCAGACATCATGATCGCGTCGAACGGGCCTTCGGCGGCGTAGCCGTGGACGCCGTCGGCCTGCTCCACGGTGACGTTGGCCGCGCCGCTGCGGCGCAGGTTCTCGGTGGCCATCTTCGCCAGCGCGGGCTTGACTTCCAGGGAGATCACGCTCTGCGCGCGATGGCCCAGCAGCGCCGCCATGAAGCCGGAGCCGGCGCCGATCTCGAGCACGCGCTCGTGGCGCTGCACCTGCAGGTCCTGCAGCATGCGGGCCTCCACGCGCGGGGGCAGCATGTTCTCGCCCTCGCCCAGCGGCACTTCGGTGTCGACGAAGGCGAGCGCGCGGTAGGCCGGCGGCACGAAGTCCTCGCGGCGCACGACGGCCAGCAGCCCCAGCACGCCCTTGTCCAGCACGTCCCACGGGCGGATCTGCTGTTCGATCATGTTGAATCGGGCTTGTTCGATGTTCATGCGTGTTCCTCGGTGCGAATTGGGCTTGCGGGCAAACCCTCAAATTCTATGCGGACGCGGGCGCCTTGAGTCCCGCGAAGATCAGGCGCAGGTGGGCGTGCATGAAGGTCTCGGGATGGATCTCCAGCTCCTTGCCGATGCCGCAGGCCATGAAGGAGTGCTTGTGCACGCATTCCAGGATCAGCGGCATCAGGATGGAATGCACCGCGCAGTCCACGTCGTCCACCGCGAACTCGCCGCGCGCGATGCCGCGGCGGATCAGTCCGGCGACGATCGCCTGGCCCGGCGCGACCACGCGCTCGACCCAGAACTCGCCGATCTCCGGGAAGTTGCGCACCTCGGTGATCACCAGCTTGAAGACGCCCGACGCCGGCCCTTCGTAGATCCGCATCCACCAGGCGACCAGCAACTGTTCCATCACCTCGGCGACCGGGCCGTCGGCGGCCGCCGCCTCCTGGATGCCGGCTTCGATCTCCGTGCCCACGAAATGCTGGATCACCGCCTTCAGCAGTTCTTCCTTGCTCGGGAAGTACAGGTACAACGTGCCCTTGGACACGCCGGCGGCCTTGGCCACCTCTTCGCTGCGCGTGGCGGCGAATCCCTTTTCCACGAACAGCGTCAGCGCGGCCTCGAGCAGTTCGGCCGGGCGGGCCTCCTTGCGTCGACGGCGGAAGAGGCAGGCGTCGGGAGAAATGGGGGACATCGCGTTAATGACTCGTTGGTCAGTAATGTAGCAGGATTCACCTTTCCCCTGCAAACCGGGCGTGCGGTTCCGCACGGCGACAGGTTCGCGTGTCGGCGGGAACCCGCCCCGGCGCGTTGATGAGGCAGGCCTGCGCTCATGCGCGGGCATCGAGGGTGGAAGAATGAGCAGCGCATCGGTGGGTGGTCGGACGGTTGGACAGGTGGGCCGGCGTTATCGCCGGCGTGCCGTCGCGCGCATGGCGTCGGCGGCCGGCGCGTTGTGCGCCGGCGTGCTGGCCGTGCTGTCGGGTTGCGCGAGCCTGGTCGGCACGCACGACGTCGACATCAGCGAGTCCCAGCTGGGCGTGCTGATGGCGCGCCAGTTCCCGATGGAGCGCAAGGTGATGGAGGTCATCGACCTCAACATCACCAATCCGGTGCTGACGCTGATCCCGCAGTCCAACCGCGTCGCCACCGAGCTCGACGTCACCGCGGTCGACCGCGTGTTCGGGTCGACGGCGCTGGGCCACGTGCGGCTCGACTACGGACTGCGCTTCCAGCCCTCCGACCACACCATCCGCATGACCGAGGTGCGCGTGCGCGACCTGACGCTGTCCAGCGGCTCCAGCAACCTGCACGGCACCGCGCAGCGCATCGGCGGGCTGGTGGCGGAGAACGCCCTGGAAAACCTCGTGCTCTACCGCATGAAGCCCGCGCAGGCCGACGAGATGGACCGGCTGAACCTGGTCGCCTCGCCGATCACGGTGACGCCGCTGGGGCTGCACATGTCGGTCTCGCCCAGGCAAGGCTGAACGCCGCCTGATTCCCGGCTGAAACCCCGCGAGCCGCCCGGCCGCACGCGTATCATCGCGCGCTTCTAGCCAACACGGGCCGCGCGACGGCCCACGGAGCGTCGAGCGTGGACACGTTGCTGTTGATCAAGGCCGCCATCATGGGCATCGTCGAGGGACTCACCGAGTTCCTGCCGGTCTCGTCCACGGGCCACCTGATCCTCACCCAGGCACTGCTCGGCCTGCCCGACTCGGACGTCATGAAGGCGTTCGAGGTGGCGATCCAGCCGGGCGCGATCCTGGCGATCTTCATCGTCTACTGGCAGCTGATCAGCAAGACGCTCGGCACGCTGGGCAGCAGCGCCAATTCGCGCAAGCTGATCGCCAACATCCTCATCGGCTTCCTGCCGGCCGCGGTGATCGGCTTCGCGATCCACAAGAAGATCACCGAGTACCTGTTCAACGGCTGGGTCGTCGCCAGCGCGTTCATCGTCGGCGGCCTGATCATCCTGCTGGTCGAGAGCCGCAGGAACGTCCAGGCCCGCGTGCACCACATCGACGAGATGACGGCGCTCGATGCACTGAAGGTCGGCTTCTGCCAGTGCCTGGGCATGATCCCGGGCACCAGCCGCTCGGGCTCGACCATCATCGGCGGCATGCTGGTCGGCCTCGACCGGCCCGTGGCCACCGAGTTCAGCTTCTTCCTGGCGATCCCGACGCTGATCGGCGCGAGCGTGCTGGAGATCTTCAAGGTGCGCCACGAGCTGGCGGCCAACGCGAGCGAGTACCTGCCGATGTTCGCGGTCGGCTTCGTCGTCTCGTTCCTGGCCGCCTGGGTCTGCGTGCGCTGGCTGCTGCGCTACGTGTCCACGCACACCTTCATCCCGTTCGCGTGGTATCGGATCGCGTTCGGCATCGTGGTGCTCGCGACCACGATGACACACATGGTGCACTGGGCCGACTGAGCCTGGCGCGGCGTCCGCCGCTCACTTCTTCGCGAACAGCAGATCCCATACCCCGTGGCCCAGCTTGATGCCGCGGTTCTCGAACTTCGTCAGCGGACGCCAGTCGGGGCGCGGCGCGTAGCCGGCGGCGGTGTTGGCCAGCGTCGGCTCGGCGCCCAGCACTTCCAGCATCTGCTCGGCGTACGGCTGCCAGTCGGTGGCGCAATGCAGGTAGCCGCCCGGCGCCAGCCGGCTGCCGAGTTCCCGCACGAACGGCGCCTGGATCAGCCGGCGCTTGTTGTGCTTCTTCTTGTGCCACGGGTCGGGGAAGTACACGTGGATGCCGGCCAGCGAGCCGGGCGAGATCATGTCGCGCAGCACCTCGACGGCGTCGTGCTGCAGCAGGCGCAGGTTGGTCAGACCGCGCTCCTGGATGCGTTGGAGCAGCGCGCCCACGCCGGGTGTGTGCACCTCGATGCCGATGAAGTCGTCCTGCGGGCGTGCGGCGGCGATCTGCGCGGTGGCGTCGCCCATGCCGAAGCCGATCTCGAGGATGGTGGGCGCATGGCGGCCGAAGACCCGGTCGAAGTCGAGCGGCCCCGGCTGGTACGGCAGCACGTACAGCGGCCCGAGCGTCTCCAGCGCCTTGACCTGCCCGCTGCCCATCCGCCCGGCGCGCAGCACGAAGCTGCGGATGCTGCGGCGCGGGTGCTCGGGCGTGTCGGAGGCGGGCGCCGAATCGTCGGCGCCGTCGGGGCGGGAATCTGGGGTCATGGGAGCTGTGCCGTGGCTGCGGCCACGAAGTAGGGAGCGCCGCGGGCGCTTCTCGGTCTACCGGCGCGCGGCGCCGAGGTCTACGCTCGCGGGATGCGGCATTTTGCCCGAAGCTCCTCCGACACCCGCGCCACCCGGCGCGCCGCGCTGCGCCGCCTGCTCGCGGCCGGCGCCGGCGCGAGCCTGTGGCCGCCGTTCGCGCAGGCGCTGCCGGCCCCGGGCATCGCGGGCCACGGCGCCGGCCTGGCCCGGCGCAGCGCGGCCGAGCAGACGGGCGAGCGCCTGCTGCGCGCCAGCGGGCTGCCGCTGGCCAGCTTCGGGGCGTTCGTGCGACCGGTCGACAGCGAGACGCCGCTGCTGGCCATCAATCCCGAGAGCAGCTACGCGATGGCGTCGACCACCAAGGTCGTCACGTCGCTCGCCGCGCTCGACCTGCTGGGTGTCAACTTTCGCTGGCGCACGTTCGCGTTCCTGCGCGGCACGCTGGTGGACGGCACGCTGCTGGGCGACCTGCTGATCGTCGGCGGCGGCGACGCGCGCCTCACTTCGATCGAACTGCGCGACTGGTTCGCCCGGCTGCGCACGCAAGGCCTGCGCCGCATCGCCGGCAACATCGTGCTCGACCGCTACGCGTTCGACCTCAACGAAGGCGACTTCGCCAACACGCCGCCGCCCAGCACGGGCCGCGCGTACCACGTGCGCCCCGACGCGTTCGCGATCGACGAGGGCCTGCTGCACGTGGGCATCGCCGGCGCGCGCGGCGCGAAGGCGGCGGTCACGCTGGAGCCGCCGCTGCAGGGCGTGCGCATCGTCGACAGGGTCGCCATGCGCGGCGGCTGCTCGGCCAGCGCGCGGATGGCGGAGGACGCGTCCGGCCCGCACCTCGACGTGCAAGGCTCGTGGGGCATGAACTGCGGCCATCGCGAGCTGGTGCTGGTGCCCGAGGCGCCGTCGCAGTTCACCACGCGTGCGCTGGCCGGCCTGTGGGCCGAGGCCGGCGGGTCGCTGAGCGGCACCGTGATCGAACGCGCGCGCCAGGTCGGCGCCACGCTGATCCCGACCGGGCCGGACGGCAGGCAGCAGCTGCCATGGTCGGTGCACCTGTCCGAGCCGCTGCCCGTGGTGCTGCACGACATGAACAAGTCCAGCAACAACGTGACCGCGCGCCACCTGATGCTCGCGCTGTCGCGCGGCTTCCCGCTGCGCGCGGCCACGCTGCCCGACGCGCAGGCGCGCATGCACGAGTGGCTCGCGCGCCAGGGGCTGGCCGAGGGGGACGTGATGGTGGAGAACGGCTCGGGCCTGTCGCGCGGCGAACGCGCCAAGCCGCGCGCGCTGGCGCACCTGCTCGCCAACGCCTGGCACGCGCCGCAGCTGCGAGAGTTCCTGCTGTCGCTGCCGGTGGCGGGCATGGACGGCACCTTGCAGCACCGCATGCAGGGCACCGCGGCCGAGGGCCACGCGTTCCTGAAGACGGGCACGCTGCTCGACACCCGCGCGCTGGCCGGCTACGTGCAGGCGTCCAGCGGCAAGATGTACGCGGTGGCGATGATGGTCAACCACCCGGACGCCGCGCGTGCGACGCCGGCGCTGGATCGCGTCATCGAGTGGATCGCGAAGTCCTGCTGATCACTGCCGGTGCGTCGCGGCCAGGATCTGGTCGTACGTCGCGCCATCATCGAAGTGCGTCTTCTGCGCCGACTTCCAGCTGCCGAACACCTCGTCGACGGTGAAGGTGTCGACCTTCGGGAACTCCTTCGCGTGCGCCGCGAGGATCTTCGCGCTACGCGGACGCAGCCCGTGCTTCGCGGCGATCTCCTGGCCGTCGTCGGAGTACAGCCACTGCAGGTAGGCCTCGGCCTCCTTGCGCGTGTGCTTGCGGTCGACCACCTTGTCGACCACCGACACCGGGTTCTCGGCCAGGATCGTGCGCTTCGGGTAGACCACGTCGAAGTTGTCGCCGAACTCCGCCTTGATCAGCTCGACCTCGCTCTCGAAGGTGACCAGCGCGTCGCCGATGCCGCGTTGCGCGAACGTGGTGGTGGCGGCACGGCCGCCGCCGTCGAACACCGGCACGTTGGCGAAGGTCTTGGCCACCTGGTCGCGGGCCTGGGCGGGCGTGCCGCCGGACTTGACGACGCTGCCCCAGGACGCGAGGTACGCGTAGCGCCCGTTGCCCGAGGTCTTCGGATTCGGGATCACGACACTGACGCCCGGCTTGGCGAGATCGGCCCATTCGTGCAGGCCCTTCGGGTTGCCCTTCTTGACGAGGATCACCTGCACCGACGTCGTCGGCGCGCTGTTGTTCGGCAGGCGCGTGGCCCAGTTCGCGGGGATCAGCGCGCCGCGTTCGGCGAGGATGTCGATGTCGGTCGCCTGGTTCATCGTGATGACGTCGGCCTCGAGGCCGTCGATCACGCTGCGCGCCTGCTTGCTCGATCCGCCGTGCGACTGGTTGACGGCGATGGTCTGGCCGCTCGCCTGCTTCCAATGCGCGATGAAGGCGGCATCGTAGTCCTTGTAGAACTCGCGGGTGACGTCGTAGCTGACATTGAGCAGCGTGACGGGCGCGGCCTGCGCGACGAGGGACGTCGCGGCAAATGCGGCCAGGGCCAGGAAACGGACGACGGAACGACGAAACATTCGGAGCACTTTCGAAAGCGGGGGGACAGCTTTCGATCGTACGGGCTCGCGCTTCACCTCATCGACGACGCGAGTGCATAAGGATGCTCGGAATCCGCATGTCGGCGCATGGCCGCGCGTCACGCGCTCGCGGGCTTGCGCGTGCTCGGAAGAAGCGCGGTCACCACGCCCAGCAGCGGCAGGTACGCGCAGACGGTGTAGACGAAGTCGATACTGGTCCGGTCCGCCAGGATGCCCAGCGCCGCCGCGCCGAGGCCGCCCATGCCGAACGCGAAGCCGAAGAACAGCCCCGACACCGCGCCGACCTTGCCGGGGATCAACTCCTGCGCGTACACGAGGATCGCCGAGAACGCCGACGACAGGATCAGGCCGATCAGGATCGTGAAGAGGGTCGTCAGGCCGAGGCCCACGTGCGGCAGCGCCAGCGCGAACGGGGCGACGCCCAGGATCGACCCCCAGATCACCGGCTTGCGCCCGATGCGGTCGCCCACCGGCCCGCCGATCAGCGTGCCCGCCGCCGACGCCGCGAGGAACAGGAACAGGTGCATCTGCGCCGACTGCACGCTGAGTCCGAACTTCTCGATCAGGTAGAACGTGTAGAAGCTCGAGATGCTGGCGATGTAGAAGTACTTCGAGAAGATCAGCACCAGCAGCACCGCGACCGCGCCGGCCACGTGCCTGCGCGACAGCGTCGACGCCTGTGCGTTCGGCGCGCCCCTGGCCGCGATCACGGGGTTCGCGCCGTGCCACTTGCTCACCTGCAGCAGCAGCACGATGCCCACCAGCGCCACCATCGCGAACCACGCGACGCTGCTCTTGCCGTGCGGCACGATCACCGCCGCGGCCACCAGCGGCCCGAGCGCGCTGCCGGTATTGCCGCCGACCTGGAACAGCGACTGCGCGAGGCCGTGCCGTCCGCCCGAGGCCATGCGTGCGACGCGCGACGATTCGGGGTGGAAGATCGACGAGCCCGTGCCGACCAGCGCCGCGGCCACCAGCACCATCGCGAAGTCGGGCGAGTACGCGAGCAGCACGAGGCCGCCGAACGTGAATGTCATGCCCACCGGCAGCGAATAGGGCACCGGCTTGCTGTCGGTGTAGAGGCCGACCAGCGGCTGCAACAGCGACGCCGTCAGCTGGTAGGTGAGCGAGATCAGGCCGATCTGCGTGAAGCTCAGCGCGAACTCGCCCTTGAGGATCGGGTAGATCGCGACGATCAGCGACTGCATCATGTCGTTGATCATGTGGGCGGTGCTGATCATGCCCAGCACGCGGAACGAGGTTCGCGCGGGTCGGGCGGCGCGGGGCAGGGAAGCGGCGGTCGACGACATGGTGGGGCGGGAGCAGGCGAGGCGGACACGCGATGTTAGGAATAACATGAATGACTGTCTCGCGCCGTTCGGGCTTCGATCCACGCGAAAAGGACAGGCGTATTTCGACCGACCATGACCCTCCCGCCCGACTCCGTGTACCGCCCGGTCGCGCCCGACGAGCGCGACGTCGACCCGCTGCCGGTCGTCACCAAGGCGACCGACTATCCCGCCGGCCACGTCATCGACCTGCACCACCACGCGCGCGGCCAGCTCGTGTACGCCGAGCACGGCGTGATGATGGTGGCCAGCGACGGCGGCCAGTGGATCGTGCCCCCGACGCGCGCGATCTGGATGCCGCCCGGCGTGTCGCACCGCATCCGCTGCATCGGCGTCGTGCGCATGCGCAGCATCTACGTGCGGCCCGACGCGGCCGCCCACCTGCCGGGCACGGCGCGCGCGGTGGGCGTGTCGGGACTGCTCGCCGAGCTGATCCGCGCCGCGGTGCAGGTGCCGCTGCCCTACGCGGCCGACTCGCGCGACGGCCGACTGATGCGGCTGCTGCTCGACGAACTGCACGCGCTGCCCGTGCTGCCGCTGCACCTGCCGCAGCCGGCCGACGAGCGCCTGCGCCGCATCTGCGCGCGCATCGCCGGGCAGCCCGACGACGTGTCGACGCTGGCCGACTGGGCCGCGACGCTGGGCATCGACGGCAAGACCATCCAGCGCCTGTTCGCCCGCGAGACCGGCATGACCTTTGGCCAATGGCGCCAGCAGGCGCGGCTGCTGCACGGCTTGGAACGCCTGGCCCTCGGCGACAAGGTGGTCGACGTCGCGCTGGCGCTGGGCTACGACAGCCCGAGCGCATTCGCCGCGATGTTCAAGCGGCAGTTCGGCGAGACGCCGACGGCGTTCTTTCGCTAGCGGGTCAGCACGCGGCCCGGTCGTTCGCTGCAAGCCCGCGCGACCGATGCGCGCCGGACGTGAGTAGGGAGTTCTCGACGCCTGCGCGTCCATCCCTCCCGACTTCGCTGGTGGGCGGCCTCTCCGATAAAAGAACAAACCAACCCGGAGCCCGTCCCCATGAAATTCGCCGACCTGCGCGTCAAGACCAAGCTGATGCTCGGCTTCGCCTCTGTTGCGACCATCGTCCTGCTGGTGTCGGCGCTGTCGCTGCACTCGCTGGGCGCCTCCAACGACCGCTTCTCGTCCTACCTGGCCGGCGTCGGTGCGCGCGAGCGCCTGGCCACGGACATCCGCGGCGCCGCGACGCGACGCGCGATCGCCGCACGCAACCTGGTGCTCGTGACCGAGGCCAGGGACGTCGGGATCGAGAAGGCCGCCGTGCTCAAGGCGCATGACGATGTCCGCGTGTCGCTCGACAAGCTCACGGCCGCGGTCGCGCAGGCCAGGGACGTCGGCGAGCGCGACCGCGCGCTGCTGGCGGAGATCGCGCGCGTCGAATCGCTCTACGGACCGGTGGCCCTGGACATCGTCGACAAGGCCCTGGCCGGCCAGAAGGACGCGGCGATCGCGAAGATGAACGCCGAGTGCCGTCCGCTGCTGGCCGCGCTGCTGCAGGCCACCGCCGACGACATCGCCTACGACCAGGACCTGGCGCGCCAGCGCGTCGAGGCCGCAGACGACAGCTACGCGCACGACCGCCTCGTCATGACATCGGTCTGCGCCGGCGCGGTGATGCTCGCGCTGACGCTGGGCTGGATGCTGGCGTCGGCCGTCACGCGTCCGCTGGAGCGCTGCGTGGTGCTGGCCGAGGCCGTCGCCGGCGGCGACCTGAGCTCGCGCATCGTCGCCGACCGCCGCGACGAGACCGGCCAGCTCATGGCCGCCCTGGGCCGCATGAACGACAGCCTGGTCGCCATGGTGGAGCAGGTGCGCGGTTCGGCCGAAGGCATCGCCACGGCGTCGTCGCAGATCGCCTCGGGCAACCACGACCTGTCCGCACGCACCGAGCAACAGGCGAGCGCGTTGCAGCAGACCGCGGCGTCGATGCACCAGATGACCTCGACGGTGCAGCAGGGCGCCGAGAGCGCGCGCGCCGCGAGCCAGCTCGCCGCCGCGGCGGCCGAGGTCGCCGGCAAGGGCGGCGCGGTGGTGCAGCGCGTGGTCACGACGATGAGCGAGATCAGCGCGTCCAGCCGAAAGATCTCGGACATCATCGGCACGATCGACGGCATCGCGTTCCAGACCAACATCCTCGCGCTGAACGCCGCGGTGGAGGCGGCACGTGCGGGCGAG
>CAIMXF010000078.1 GCA_903845345.1 uncultured beta proteobacterium | reverse complement strand
CGTGCCCATCATCGCGTGGTGCAGCTTGCCCATCGACATCGCGCGCACCAGCAGGTCGATATCCTTGGCCGCCACCTTCTTGCCGCTGGACGACACGTACTCGGCCGGCTTCGCGACGAACGCGATCTTGGGCGTGTGCGCGCGCGTGCGGGCCTCGACCAGTTGCTGGATCAGGCCCATGCGCAGTGCGCCGTGCGCGCGCAGCGTCTCGAACATCGCGAGCGCCCTCGGGTCGGCATTGATCGCGTCCTGCAGCTCGGTGCCGGTGTAGCCGATGGCCTCGGCCTCGACGAAGATCGTCGGGATGCCGGCGTTGATCATCGTGGCCCTGAGCTTGCCGATGCCGGGGACGTCGAGCTCGTCGACGACGTTGCCCGTGGGAAACATCGCCCCGCCGGCGCCGTCGCCGTCGTCGGCCGCGGGGTCGAGGAACTCGAGCGGCACCTCGGCGGCCGGAAACGTCACGCCGTCCAGTTCGAAGTCGCCGGTCTCCTGCACCTGGCCGCCGGCGATCGCGACGTGCGCGACGATCGTCTTCGAGATGTTGGCCTGCCAGATGCGCACGACGACCACGCCGTCGTGCGGGATGCGCGCGGCATCGATCAAGCCGCTGGCGATGGCGAACGGCCCGACTGCAGCGGACAGGTTGCCGCAGTTGCCGCTCCAGTCGACGAAGGCCTGGTCGATGGCGACCTGGCCGAACAGGTAGTCGACGTCATGGTCGGGATGCTTGCTGCGCGACACGATCACCGTCTTGCTGGTGCTCGACGTCGCGCCGCCCATGCCGTCGATCTGCTTGCCGTACGGGTCGGGGCTGCCGATCACGCGCATCAGCAGCCTGTCGCGCGCCGGGCCGGGTTGCCGCGCGGACAGCGGCAGGTCTTCCATGCGGAAGAACACGCCCTTGCTGGTGCCGCCGCGCATGTAGGTGGCGGGGATCCTGATCTGCGGAACGTGGGACATGGTCTTGACTCTCAAACGGCTTCGGCGGCGGTGGCGAGGAAGTCCTGCGCGAAGCGCTGCAGCACGCCGCCGGCCTCGTAGATCGACACCTCCTCGGCGGTGTCCAGCCGCAGGGTCACCGGGACCTCGACCTGCTCGCCGCTCTTGCGCCTGATCACGAGCGTGAGATCGGCGCGCGGGCTGCGCTCGCCGACGACGTCGAACACCTCGGTGCCGTCGATGGCCAGCGTCAGGCGATTGACGCCCGGCTTGAACTCCAGCGGCAGCACGCCCATGCCGACGAGGTTGGTGCGGTGGATGCGCTCGAAGCCCTCGGCCACGATCACCTCGACGCCCGCGAGGCGCACGCCCTTGGCGGCCCAGTCGCGCGACGAGCCCTGGCCGTAGTCGGCGCCGGCGATGATGATCAGCGGCTGCTTGCGCTGCATGTAGGTCTCGATGCCTTCCCACATCCGCACGACGCGGCCGTCGGGCTCGATGCGCGTCAGCGAGCCCTTCTTCACCTTGCCGTCGACGACGGCCATCTCGTTGACCAGTTGCGGGTTGGCGAACGTGGCGCGCTGCGCGGTGAGGTGGTCGCCGCGGTGGGTCGCGTAGGAGTTGAAGTCCTCCTCGGGCAGGCCCATCCTGGTGAGGTACTCGCCGGCCGCGCTGTCGGCCAGGATCGCGTTGGAAGGCGACAGGTGGTCGGTGGTGATGTTGTCCGGCAGCACCGCCAGCGGACGCAGTCCGCGCAGCGTGCGCTCGCCGGCCAGCGCGCCCTCCCAGTACGGCGGGCGGCGGATGTAGGTGGATTGCGGACGCCAGTCGTACAGCGGGCTGATCTGCTCGCCGTTGTCCACCTGCAGCTTGAACATCGGGTCGTAGACGCGGCGGAAATGCTCGGGCTTGACGCTGGAGGCGACGATCGCGTCGATCTCGGCGTCGCTGGGCCACAGGTCCTTCAGCGTGACGGGCTGGCCGTTCGCGTCGTGGCCCAGCACGTCCTTCTCGATGTCGAAGCGCACCGTGCCGGCGATCGCGTAGGCGACGACCAGCGGCGGCGACGCGAGGAAGGCCTGCTTGGCGTACGGATGGATGCGGCCGTCGAAGTTGCGGTTGCCGGAGAGCACGGCCGTCGCGTAGAGGTCGCGTTCGATGACTTCCTGCTGGATCTTCGGATCGAGCGCGCCCGACATGCCGTTGCAGGTCGTGCACGCGAAGGCGACGATGCCGAAGCCGAGCTTCTCGAGCTCGGTCAGCAGGCCGGCCTCTTCGAGATACAGCTGCACCGCCTTCGAGCCGGGCGCGAGCGACGACTTCACCCACGGCTTGCGCACGAGCCCGCGCGCGTTCGCGTTGCGCGCGAGCAGGCCCGCGGCGATCACGTTGCGCGGGTTGCTGGTGTTGGTACAGCTCGTGATGGCCGCGATGATCACGGCGCCGTCGGGCATCTGGCCCGGCGTTTGCGTCCACGGCGCGGCGATGCCGCGCGCGGCGAGGTCGGACGTCGGCAGCCGCTTGTGCGGGTTCGACGGGCCGGCCATGTTGCGCACGACCGTCGACAGGTCGAAGCGGATCACGCGTTCGTACTCCGCGGTCCTGAGCGAGTCTGCCCACAGCCCCGCTTCCTTCGCGTACGTCTCGACGAGTCGCACCTGCTCCGCCTCGCGCCCGGTGAGCGTCAGGTAGGTGAGCGTCTGCTCGTCGATGAAGAACATCGCCGCCGTGGCGCCGAACTCGGGCGTCATGTTGGAGATGGTCGCGCGGTCGCCCAGCGTGAGCGCGGACGCGCCTTCGCCGAAGAATTCGAGGTACGCGCCGACGACCTTTTCCTTGCGCAGGAACTCGGTGAGCGCCAGCACGATGTCGGTGGCCGTGATGTCGGGCTGCGGCCGGCCGGTGAGCTCGACGCCGACGATGTCGGGCAGCCGCATCCACGACGCCCGCCCCAGCATCACGTTCTCGGCTTCGAGACCGCCGACGCCGATCGCGATCACGCCCAGCGCGTCGACGTGCGGCGTATGGCTGTCGGTACCCACCAAGGTATCCGGGAAGGCTACGCCGTCCTTGGCGTGGATCACCGGCGACATCCGTTCGAGATTGATCTGGTGCATGATCCCGTTGCCCGGCGGGATCACCTCCACGTTCTTGAACGCCTTCTTCGTCCACTCGATGAAGTGGAAGCGGTCCTCGTTGCGGCGATCCTCGATCGCGCGGTTCTTCTCGAACGCGTCGGGATCGAAGCCGGCGAACTCCACCGCCAGCGAGTGGTCGACGATCAGCTGCGTCTGCACCACCGGGTTGACCTTGGCCGGGTCGCCGCCCATGTCGGCGATGGCGTCGCGCAGGCCGGCCAGGTCGACGAGCGCGGTCTGGCCGAGGATGTCGTGGCAGACCACGCGCGCCGGGAACCACGGGAAGTCGAGGTCGCGGCGACGTTCGATCAGCTGCGTCAGCGACGCGCCGAGCATGTCGGGCGCGCAGCGGCGCACCAGGTTCTCGGCGTGCACGCGCGACGTGTAGGGCAGCTTCGCCCACGCGCCGGGCTGCAGCGCGTCGACCGCGGCGCGGGCGTCGAAGTAATCCAGCGCGGTGCCGGGCAGGTTCTTGCGGTAGTCGGTGTTCATGGCTGCGGGCACTCGGGCTGGCGTCGTCGGCTTACTTGCGATCCTTCAGCGCGACGAACGGCTGGTCTTCGGGACCGACATAGTTGGCACTCGGGCGAATGATCTTGTTGTCGATGCGTTGCTCGATGATGTGCGCCGCCCAGCCGCTGGTGCGCGAGATCACGAACAGCGGGGTGAACATCGCGGTGGGCACGCCCATCATGTGATAGCTGACGGCGCTGAACCAGTCGAGGTTGGGGAACATCTTCTTGGCCTCGGCCATCACCGTTTCGAGCCGCTCGGCGATGTCGAACATCTTCGTGGAACCGGCCTCCTGCGACAGCGATTTGGCCACACCCTTGATCACCACGTTGCGCGGATCGCTCACCGTGTAGACCGGGTGGCCGAAGCCGATGACGACTTCCTTGGCCTCGACGCGGCGGCGGATGTCGGCCTCGGCCTCGTCCGGGTTGTCGTAGCGCTTCTGGATCTCGAAGGCCATCTCGTTGGCGCCGCCGTGCTTGGGGCCGCGCAGCGCGCCGATGCCGCCG
>CAIMXF010000077.1 GCA_903845345.1 uncultured beta proteobacterium | reverse complement strand
CCGCCAGGTGTTCAACGCCGTCAAGGCGCATTTCCAGCAAGTGGAGAAGACGGTGGGCATGGGCGGCGCGCAGGTATGGGCGCTGAGCGTCGTGCGCGACAATCCGGGCATCGGCGTGGGCGCGCTGGCCAAGGCGATGTCCATCCACCAGTCCACCGCCAGCAACCTGGTGCGCACGCTGATCGACCGCCACATGGTCGTCGCCACCAAGCAGGACGCCGATCGCCGCGCCGTCCAGCTGAACCTGCTGCCTGCCGGCGCCAAGGTGCTGAAGAACGCGCCGGGCCCGTTCGCCGGGCTGCTGCCCGATGCGTTGAAGTCGCTGCCGCCCGAGACGCTCGCGCGACTGGAGCACGACCTGGGGCTGCTGATCGTGGCCATCGCGGCCGACGAGGCCGGGGCGTCGATCCCGCTGTCGGACAGCCTCTAGCGAGGCGGTTCGGCAGAACCCGAGGTGCGCTCACGCCGCCCCGGCGTCCTGCCCGGCGAGTTCCCCTCGCCGATTCGCCGACATCGCGTCGCCCAGGCGGCGACCCGGCGCTCAGGCCAGGTCGGCGTTCAGCGCCTCGAGGACGTCGTCCTCGATCGCGGCATCGATCTCGTTGTCGAACTCGGCCAGGTCCTTCGCGCCGACCTTCGGGATCAGCGGGCGATCCAGCGGGCGGTAGACCTTGCGGTTCAGGCGGTTCAGGCGTTCCGAGCGTTCGACGGCCAGAAGAATCGTCTCCGGGTCGGTCATCATGACGAACGGGTTCGAGCGGGACGTGGCTTGCATGGAATTTCTCCTGGTGTTGCATGGAGAAGACCGCGAAGCAGCCTCAATCCATGAAGCGGACTGTAGAACCCGCCCTCTCGAATCTGTAGTCGGCCCCGCGCCAGACCGCGTGTCGGCGAACTTCCTACACGAGCGTCGGAACTCATGCGGTGAATCGCCCGCTTTTCGGACCTTCGCGCCACGTGCGCCGGGCCAGGAGCCCTTGATGAACCGGTCAGCCTGCAGGTATTCTGAGAGGCGCCGCCGCCCGAAGCGGCGAGTGCCGTCCCCGCGACATGACGATCCTCACCACATCCCGCCTGCGACTCGAACCGTTCGCCGACGAACACCTCGCCGACATGAACGCGATGAACTCCGACCCGGAGGTCATGCGCTATCTGTCGGGCAAGCCCGAAACGCTGGACGAGACGCGCGCGATCATCGACCGCGTGAAGGCGCGCTGGATCGAGATCGGCTATTCGTGGTGGGCCCTCATCGACCGCGACAGCGGCCGCTTCGTGGGCGCCGGCTGCCTGCAGAACCTGCGCCGCGAGGCGACGCCGCTGCCCGACCCGGATTGCCCGCTGGAGATCGGCTGGCGACTGCGCCGCGACGCCCAGGGCCGCGGCCTCGCCACCGAAGCTGCGACCGCCATCGTCGACTTCGCGTTCGACGTTCGCGCCGCGGACGAATTGCTGGCCGTGTGCGATCCGGACAACACGGCGTCGGCGAGCGTGATGGCGCGCCTGGGCATGCAGCCTCTGGGACTGCAGCACTGGTACGGCAAGGACCTGACGACCTATCGGATCGACGCGGCTCGGTGGCGCGCGAACGCCGCGGCGCGCCAGCAGGACTGACCAGGCACCCTCGGCGCAGGACGGCGTCGATGCGCAGCGCCCTGGCCGCGATGCGAACCCGCCTGCCCCGGCCGAGCTACTTGGCCGCGCCCGGCTTCAGCCGCGCCGCCAGCCGGTCGCGCCCGGCGCTCGACGCGAACGCCGACGCGTCCATGCCCAGGTCGTTCTTGGCGCTGCGGTCGGCGCCGGCCGCGAGCAAGGCGTCCACGGCCTCCTCGTTGCCGTAGCGCGCTGCCATCATCAGCGGCGTCGAGCCGTTGGGCGAGCGGGCCTCGAGCGTGGCGCCCCTGGACAACAGCAGCCTGACGATCGCCGCGCTGCCGCCGGTGGCCGCATAGTGCAGCGGCGACCAGCCGTCCTTGTTGACCGCGGCGCCGTGAGCCACCAGCGCGGTGGCCGCGTCGACCTCGGCCTTCAACGCAGCCATCATCAGCGGCGTTTCGCCGGCGTGGTTGCGAATGTCGATCTGCGTGCCCTTGGCGTCCATCAACACCTTGGCGACCTTCGGGGACTCCATCTGCAGCGCCAGGATCAGCGCGGGCTGCCCGTGTTCGTCGAGCGCGTTCGGGTCGAACCCCTGCGCCAGCGCGCGCGCGACGCCAGCCGCGTTGTCGGTGTTGACGGCGCGGAAGAAGTCGACGCTGTCGTAGTTGGCGGCGAACGCGGTGCAGGCCGACAGCGCGGCGGCGGCGAGGAAGGCCGCGGGACGGAAACGCAGTTTCATGGTGGGCGGACTCTCGGGTGACTCGCGCGACGGAACCGACCTGGCTCAGGCTGGCTCGGGGACTGTCACACGGAATAGTTGCTCGAAGTTGTCGCGCGTCGCATCCGCCACGTCGGCGGACGACACGCCCTTCAGCTCGGCGATCAGGTGCGCGACGTGCGGCACCCAGGCCGGCGTGTTGGTCTTGCCGCGATGCGGCACCGGCGCCAGGTAGGGACTGTCGGTCTCGATCAGGCAGCGATCCAGCGGCACGAAGCGCGCGACCTCGCGCAGCTCGGCGGCGGTCCTGAACGTGAGGATGCCCGAAAACGAGATGTGGAAGCCCAGATCCAGCGCGGCACGCGCGACGTCCAGCGACTCGGTGAAGCAATGGAACACGCCGCGCGGCGCGGGCCCGGCGCCTTCGGCCTGGGCTCGCAGCACGGCCAGCGTGTCGTCGCTCGCCTGGCGGGTGTGGATCACCAGCGGCAGGTCCATGCGGCGCCCGGCGCGGATGTGCACGCGAAAGCGCTCGCGCTGCCACTCCATGTCGGCGACGCTCCGGCCCTCGAGGCGGAAATAGTCGAGCCCGGTCTCGCCGATCGCCACCACGCGCGGGCGCGCGGCCCATGCGCACAGCGTGTCGACGTCGGGCTCGGTCATGCCCTCGGTATCGGGATGCACGCCGACGCTGGCCCACAGGTTGTCGTGCGCCGCGGCCAGCGCGTGCACGGATTCGAATTCCTCCAGGCTGGTGCAGATGCACAATGCGCCGCCGACCTCGGCCGCCCGCATGTCGGCGAGGATCGCGGGCAGGCGCTCGTTCAGCTCGGGGAACGCGAGGTGACAGTGGGAATCGACGTACATGGTAGGCGGGGGATCGGGACTCGCGCGCGGTCGCGCGTGACGCGCACGCGCGCTCGGCAGACGCGTCAGATCGTCTGGGTCGGCTTGGCCGACGAGATCGAGGTGCCCAGCACCTCTTCGATGCGCATCTTCAGCAGGCGCGTCTTCTCGTCGACCGGAAAGCGCACGCCCACGCCCTGGGTGCGGCCGCCCGGCGCGTTGGCGGGCGTCAACCAGCCCACCTTGCCCGCCACCGGATAGCGCTGCGGGTCGCCAGGCAGGGTCAGCAGCAGGTAGATGTCGTCGCCGAGCTGGTAGTCGCGCGTGGTCGGCACGAACAGCCCGCCCTCGGCGAAGATGGGCATGTAGGCCGCGTAGAGCGCGCCCTTCTCCCGGAAGACGAGTTGGATGACGCTCGGCCGCGCCGAAGCCGGCGGCGGCGAGGGCATCACTGAATTCGGTTCATCTGGCATCGTGGCCCTAGTGTAGCGAGCTTCCGGTGTGCCCAGCCGCGGCGCAACGGCCGGTTGACGCTGCTTTTTCCGCGCTCGGCCGTGCGCCGGCCGGGTCGGGGTCGCGGCACGTCCAGCGATCCCGCGATCGGTTCAAGGGGTTTGCCACCCCCGAACCGGCCCTGACGCCGGGGCGGATTTGGCCCAGCCGGGATATCCTTCGCCACCTTGCCGGCCGCCCGGCCCAGCCTTCACGAGGAGCATAACGATGAGCGCGAAGCACGAACAAGAGCACGAGACCCCCGTCTTCACACCGGACGCAGGCGACCTGCGCCGGCGCGAGTTCGTGGCGCTGTCGGTGGCTACCGGCGCCGCGGCCACCGCCCTGCCCGCGGCGGCCGTCCCGGCCGGGCCGCCGGTCGTCGAGAAGAACGTCACGATCAACACGCCCGACGGCACCTGCGACGCCGCCTACTTCCATCCGGCCGGCGGCAGGCACCCGGCGGTGATCCTGTGGACGGACGCGTTCGGCCTGCGCCCCGCGATGCGCGACATGGGCCGCCGCCTTGCCGCCGACGGCTACGCCGTGCTGGTGCCCAACCCGTTCTACCGCATCGGCAAGGGGCCGTTCTACGAGACGGCCGCCAATGTCGACTTCAGGGACAAGGCCACCTTCGCCAAGATCGGCCCGCTGATGGGTTCGATCGGCGCCCCCGGCGCGGCCGAGAAGGACGCGGTCGAGTTCGTCAAGTTCCTCGACGCCCGACCCGAGGTCGACGTGGGCAGGAAGATCGGAACGCAGGGCTACTGCATGGGCGGCGCGCTGGTGCTGCGCACGGCCGCGACCGTGCCCGAGCGCATCGGCGCCGGCGCGACCTTCCACGGCGGCGGCCTGGTCACCGACAAGCCCGACTCGCCGCACCTGCTCGCGCCGAAGATCAAGGCCCGCCTGCTGGTCGCCATCGCCGGCAGCGACGACGCGAAGCAGCCCGACGCCAAGGACAAGCTGCGCCAGGCCTTCGACGCCGCGCACGTGACCGCCCGCGTGGAGGTGTTCGCCGAGAAGCACGGCTGGTGCGTGCCCGACATGCCGCGGGACGACGGCCAGCCCATCTACAACCAGGCCGACGCCGAGCGTGCGTGGAGCGAACTGCTGGCGCTGTACAAGTCGGCGCTCGCCTGACCGGTCGCGACGGGCGCCCCCGCGTGTCGTCCCGCGATTGCGCGCCCGACGACGCCTGGGTACACGACGGCGACGCGAGACGGCGTTTCAGCCGCCCCAGCGGTCGCGCACGCGTGCCGCGAGGTCGATGCGTACCGTCGGCACATCTGCCGGCCCGGGTGCGCCCTCGGCGCCCGGCGGCCGCTGGGCCGACACCCGCTCGAAGCACGCCGCGGCCTTGTCGGTGATGAAGCGCGACAGCGAGGCGTAGACGTGCCGGTCGCCGTGACGCGCCTGCTCGCTGACGAAGAAGCGCTGCGGCGCGAGCAGTTCCAGGTGCTGCTTCGCGCGCGTCATGCCGACGTACAACAGCCGGCGCTCCTCGGCGATCTGCCGGGCGTCTCCCGTGCTCATCTCCGACGGGATGCAGCCGTCGACGACGTTGAGGATCTGCACCGCGCCCCACTCCTGTCCCTTGGCCGAATGGAGGGTCGACAGGATCATGTAGTCCTCGTCCAGGTGCGGCGGCCCGGCCTCGTCGCTCGAAGCCGCGGGCGGATCGAGCGTCAGCTCGGTGAGAAAGCGTTCGCGCGCGCCGTAGCCGGCGGCGATCTGCGTCAGCTGCGCCAGGTCGGCCTGGCGCGCCGGCGCGTCCTCGTGCATCCGTTGCAGCACCGGCTGGTACCAGGCGTTGACGGCGTCGAGATCGGCCGGCCAGGCGGGCGTCCCGCGCAGCCGCGACCACAGCGCGACGAACGCGGCCCAATCGTCGCGTGCCGCCGCGGGCATCGCGTGCTCGCGCAGCGCCGCGTGCGGCGAGGCCGACGCCTCCATCGCATCGAGCAGCTTGCGCGCGTTCGCCGGGCCCACGCCCGGCACCAGCTGCGCCACGCGAAAGCCGGCGATCCGGCTGCGCGGGTTCCCGGCCCAGCGCAGCAGGGCCAGCACGTCCTTCACGTGGCTGGACTCGAGAAACTTCAGGCCCCCGAACTTCACGAACGGGATGCGTCGCCGCGCCAGCTCGAGTTCCACCGCAGCCGAGTGATGCGCAGTCCGGAACAGCACCGCCTGCTGCTTCAGGCGGATGCCCTCTTCGCGCCACTCGAGCACGCGGTCGGCCACCTGGCGCGCCTGCGCCATCTCGTCCGGCACGGTGACGATGCGCGGTCGCGCCGACGACGGCCGGCTGCACCAGAGTGTCTTCGCGTAGCGCTCCGGCGCCTCGGCGATGACCGCGTTGGACGCCTCGAGGATAGGTTGCGTCGAGCGATAGTTGCGCTCCAGCGCGACCACGCGCGCCGGCCGCGGGAACTGCTGCGGGAAGTCGAGGATGTTGCGCACCTCGGCCGCGCGGAAGGCGTAGATCGACTGCGCGTCGTCGCCCACCACGGTCAGGCCGCTCCCGTCGGGCCGCAGGCCGCGCAGGATGGCCGCCTGAAGCCGGTTGGTGTCCTGGTACTCGTCGACGAGCACGTGGTCGAAGCGCGCGGCCACATGGCCGCAGAGCTCGGGCGCCTCCATCAGCGCCGACCAGTACAGCAGCAGGTCGTCGAAATCGAGGCTGTGCTGCTGCGACTTGGCCTGCGCGTAGGCTGCGAAGAGCTGGGGGAGCTCGGTCTCCCAGCCCAGGCACCAGGGAAAGGCCTCGCGCAACACGCCCTCGACCGTGCCCTGGCTGTTGACGACGCGCGAGTAGATCGCCAGGCAGGTGGCCTTCTGCGGGAATCGCAGTTTCGTCGCGGCCAGGCCCTGCGACTGGCGCACCAGCGCCATCAGGTCCTCGGCGTCGGATCGATCGAGCACGGTGAAATCCGTGGGCAGGCCGATGGCGACGGCATGGTCGCGCAGCAGGCGTGCGCCGATCGCGTGGAAGGTGCCGGCCCACGGCAGTGACGGCGGCCGCGTGGTGGCCGGCAGCCCCAGGGTGGTGTGCAGCAGGCGCCCGGCGCGATGCACCATCTCGCCGGCGGCGCGGCGCGAGAACGTCAACAGCAGCAGCCGGTGCGGATCGGCGCCGCGCCGGATCAGGTGCGCCACCCGCGCGGCCAGCGTCATCGTCTTGCCGCTGCCCGCCCCGGCGATGACCAGCAACGCGCGGCGGTCGCCGTCGTCGCCGTGCAGCACGGCGGCGCGCTGCGGGTCGTTGAGGTTGTCGAACGGATCGGGGACGAGCGGCGGCGCAGCGACGGCGGACATGTCGCCACTGTACCTCCATACAGGCCCGGCCCGCGGGAAATCGATTCCCACCGATGGGGGTCGCCCCCCGAATGGGGGCCGACAGGCACGCCGCTCGCCCCTACCCTCGCGGGTATCCATCCGGTTGCTGAAAAAGGTCTGTCCATGCCGTCGCTCATTGCTGGTCTCATCGCGGTCGCCCTCACGAGCCTGGGCAACGTCGACACCGACGCGGGCGCGACCGCGACCGCGAGCGCGTCTGTCCTGCACTACAGCGTGCAGTTCGACGAGGCGACGGGCAGCGCGTCGCTGCAGTGCCACGACTCTTCCACCGGCAGCTGCACCTTCTGGGTCGGCGACTCCGCCAGCGACAGCCGCGCCGCCGACGGCAGCGGCACGCTGGCCGTCGGGGCGACGCCGGTCATCGTGCGGGTCAAGACGGCGAGCCCGGGCTACTGCGCCGGCACCCGCGAGGAGGCGCCGCCCAAGTGGCCCGAGTGCACGCGCGGCCCGCTGGGCGGCACGCTGAACCGCTCCGCCAGCGTCGACTATCGCCGCAACTGAGCGCGGCGCCCGGCGGCTCAGGGCCGCGCGATCTTGCGCATGAAGGCCAGCCGGATCGTCGGCGAGTGCTGGAGCTGCTCGACCACCTCGTAGCGGTGGCGCAGGTAGAAGCGCACGTTGCCGACCATGATCATGTTGGTGGTGAGCTCGAAGCGCTCGACGTGCGGGTGGGCGTCCTCGATCGCCTGCAGCAGGCGCGCGCCGAGCCCGCGTCCCTGGGCCTCGGGCGCCACCACCAGCACGCGGATCAGGCAGGTGCCGCCCGTGACGATGCCGCGGATCGCCCCCAGCAGCCGCTCGCCCTCCACCGCCTTCAGCACCGTGGCCATGCGGATGTGCTCGCGCACGCCGTCGACCGTCTCCTGCAGCGGCGGGATGTCCCACGTCTGGCAGGCGCGCGCCTCCGGCTCGAACGCGATCTTCTGCATCTCGAGCAGCGCCGGCGCGTCTTCCAGCTTGGCGGGAACGATCGTCGGGATCGCGGGCGGCGTCATGGAGTCAGCAGCTTCGTGAGCTGGTCGAGCGTGGGGAAGCCGTCGGCCGGCAGGCCCAGGCTGCGTTGCCAGGCGCGCAAGGCCTGGCGGGTGGCCGGGCCCATCTGGCCGTCGGGCGCGCCGGCCGCGAAGCCGCGGTCGTTCAGCGCCGACTGCAGCGTCTTCAGCTGGTCGCGCGTCAGCGGCTGCTCGTCGCGCGGCCACGCGCCCTGCACGCCCGGCCCCCCCGCGATGCGCTGCGCCAGCAGGCTCACCGCCAGCGCGTAGCTGGTGGAGTTGTTGTAGCGCAGCAGCGTGCGGAAGTTCGCGCCGACCAGGAAGGCCGGCCCGCGCGCACCCGCCGGCTGGAAGATCGCGCCGTCGGGAAGCTCCGGCAGCGGCGTGCCGTCCAGCGTCTGCACGCCCTCCGCGGCCCATTGCGCGCTGGCCTGGCGCAGCGCGTCGTCGGCGCGGCCGGCGTCGAAGCCGTCGGGCAGCCTCACCTCGGCGCCCCAGGCCTGGCCGGTCTGCCAGCCGGAGCTGGCCAGGAAATTGGCCGTCGACGCGGTGACGTCGGCCATGCTGCCCCAGATGTCGCGCTTGCCGTCGCCGTCGGCGTCGACCGCGAACGACAGGAACGCCGTCGGGATGAACTGCGTCTGCCCCATCGCGCCGGCCCACGAGCCGATCATGTGCGCGCGGGCTATGTCGCCGCTCTGCAGGATCTTCAGCGCCGCCATCAACTGCTGCTTCGCCCACGCTTCGCGCCGGCCTTCGAAGCCGAGGGTGGCGAGCGCGTCGATGGTGGGGATGTCGCCGAAGTTGCCGCCGTAGTCGCTCTCCATGCCCCAGATCGCCACGATGGTGGCCTGCGGCACGCCGTAGCGCGCGGTGGCCGCGTCGAGTTCGGCCTGCACTTCGGCGAGCTTCTGCTGGCCGTGCTGCACGCGGTTGGGCGACACGATCAGGTCGACGTAGTCCCACACGGTGCGCGTGAACTCGGGCTGCGCGCGATCGGCGCTCACCGCGCGCGGCACGTAGTGCGCGTCGTCGAACGCCAGGTGCAGCGTGGCCTCGTCGACGCCCGCGGCCCGCGCCGCGTCCTCGAAGTTCGCGACCCAGCGCGCGAAGCCTTGCTGCCGGGCCAGCTCGTCCATCGAGACGCCGGCCACCCTGGCCGCGTCGGCGGTGACGGCCGGTGCCTGCGGCGTCGTCGACGGCGGGCTGGCGCAGGCGGTCAGCGCCACGGCGGCGAGCGTCGCGAACGGTCGCCAGCGGCGCGGCGGGCGGAAGGGGACGAAGGCATGCATGCGTGGATTCTCGCCGTCAGCAGGGATCGCCGTCCGATCGCGGCTCGACCGCGGAAGTTTCCTCGACATGGCAGGTGCTGCGCCGCATGCACGCCGCGAGCGAGCGCACGCGCTGGATCGCGCCGCTGCGGTCGTCGAACTCGGCCACCATCAGGTCGAGCGCGCCGCGCCCCTCATGCGCCTCGACCGGCTGCCACGGCGCGCCGAGCGCGGCCCAGCGGGCGTCGTCCAGCAGCATCTCGCCGGTGAGGAACAGCTGGCGTCCGGCTTCGCCGTCCTCGAACGACCCGGCGACGGCGCGGCCGTCGTCCGCCGGCCGGCACAGGCCGTGGGCCATCGCCGGGTCGAACACGACGAGATCGCCCGCGCGCAGCGGCACCCGCAGCGCGGCGTGCGGCATCGTGAACTCGACGTCGCCGACATCGAGCGCCAGGATCCAGAACAGGCTGCGCGACCAGTGGCGCGCGACGTCGTTGTGGAAGCCCGCGCCGCGCGACGCCAGCCAGTCGACGCGGGCGGCGACGCTGCGCTCGTAGTCGGCCAGGTCGTCGCCGAGCACGCCAGTGAGGCGCAACGCGCGCGCGATCGCGCCGGCCAGGTCGGGCACTTGGGAAACAGCCGCCAGCTCGCCCCAGTCCGTGGCGGCATAGTCGACCGCGAACGGCTCGGCGATGTCGACCCGCGCGTAGCCCGCGCGCGCGAGACGCGCCCGCGCGGCCGCGTCGGGGACATCGGTCGCCACCAGGTGCACGCGCCCGTACGGCACGCGGGCATCGAACGCGTGGCAGGGCTCGTCGCTGCGAACCGCGAACGCGCGGAACGGCGCGGGCACGGCGTGCGCGTCGGCGACGACCACGCGATGGATCGGCGGCAAGGGCATGCCGCCATTGTCGGGGCAGCCGCCGGCCGCCCCGGGCCCGGCTTACTTGAGCTTGAGCTCCTGCAGCTCCATGCCGCCGTCGAGCTTGCGCATGGACTTGCGCTCGCCGCTGCTCGCTTCGGCCTTGTGCGCGTCCTGCGCCATGAAGGCCTCGTACTTCTTCTGCACGTCGAGCTGCTGGGCCGTGGTGAGGTAGTCCTTGGTCTCGATGGCCAGGATCAGGTCGGGCTCGCCCGCGCGCGGGTTGTTCACCGCGAACACGTGGTACGAGACGACGTAGCCTTCCCGGACGCCCAGCTCGTTGCCCTTCTTCCAGGTCTTGGCCAGGTAGTCCATGTAGTTCTCGAACTGGCCCGGCTCGACCTTGATGTTGCTGAAGGTCCAGACCGTGCCGGGCGTGTAGTTCGAATCCTGGGCCGAGGCCACGGTGCCGAATGCGAGCAGCGCGGCAGCCGCGGACAACCTGAGTGCGTGGATCATCTTCATGGGAACCCCTCCGTCACCAAGGGACGCTGGTGACTGCGTTGGCGCGACGTGCGCCGGCAGCAACCAGTCGCTGGACGTCCTGCGCTGCCGACAAGGCGGCGCGTGCCAGCTTGCGCCCGCAAGCGGCCGCGCAACAGGGTAGTTCCCCTCGAATTAGACGTTAGCCCGTCAGTCATCCAGCCCGTGCAATTGCCGGCACCCTTGCGGTGCGCGGCGCATGCAGGGCTGCAGCGTCGGCTTCGCCAGGCTGGCGACCGGAACGCTGGAGATCCGCCATGAACACCGTGTTGCGCCTGAGGATCGGCGGCCGCGTGCAAGGCGTCGGCGACCGCCGGGCCATGGCGCAGGCCGCGCGCCGGCGGGGTGTCACCGGCTGACTCGGCCGGACTGGCGCAAGTCGGCGGGGCTGCACGCGCGCGACGAGTGCGCCGCTGCAACCTGTGCGCGCTGCGCGGTCCGTTCGACGCGATCGCGATGCGCCGTCCCGCGGGCTTCAGGCGGCGCGGCCGCGCGGCTTCGCCCACACGGCCCGGGCCTCGGCCAGCAGGCTGTCGGTGATCAGCGGCGCGTTGAACGGGTGCTCGTCGTGGCGCGCGAGGCGGGCCAGCGACTGCGACCAGTCCGACAGCTTCGCCCAGGCCGCCACGGGCGGCAGGCTCGCGGCGGGGAAGTAGCGCGGCGTCGCGCCGGCGGCCACGGCCATGGCGTCGTGGCACAGCTTCTGCAGCACCTCGCGCAGGCGCGGCACCGTGGCGCCGGCGGGCGGCTCCCACTTGCCGTCGGCGATGCGCCGGGGCAGCGCCACCCAGGCGGCGGCGTCGAAGCCGTCGGCCGCCAGGCGCCGCGCGGCCAGCGGATGCCCGCCGGCGGCCGCGAGCAGCACCGGCGCGTTGGCGGCGCCCTGCCCTTCGAGCCACGTCAACGCCTGCTCGGGCGTCGGGCCGGCGAACAGGAGGCGCTGGCAGCGGCTGCGCAGCGTCGGCAGCAGGCGCTCGGCGTCCTCGGCGACCAGCAGCAGCCGCACGCCCTGCGGTGGCTCCTCCAGCGTCTTCAGCAGCGCGTTGGACGCCACCAGGTTCATCGCGTCGGCCGGAAACAGCAGCAGCACCTTCGCGCGGCCGCGCGACGAGCTCTTCTGCGTCCACGAGATCGCATCGCGCACCGCCTCGATCTTGATGTCCTTGCTGGGCTTCTTCTTCGCCTTGCCCTCGCCGTCGCCCGCGTCGACCGTCTCGCTGCCGCCCACGCTCCAGCCGAGTTCGGCCTGCGTCAGCTCCGGCAGCAACGCGCGGAAGTCGGGATGGCTGTTGGACGACAGCAGGTGGCACGCGGTGCAGCGGCCGCAGGGCGCGTCGGCGCCTTCGGACTCGCACAGCCAGGTGCGCGCGACGCGCAGCGCGAGTTCGAACACGCCGGCGCCGGGATGGCCCTGCAGCAGCAGCGCGTGGCCGCGCTGCCGGGTGGCGATGTCGTGCGCGGGCCCCGCGATCCAGGGCAGCGCGGCGTCGTCAGGCGCGGCGGTCATCGCTCGTCCGTTCGGTGAACCAGCCGCGCGACGCGAGCGCGCGGAACGCGTCGGCGCGCACGGCCTCGCGCGTCTGCGCGGCGTCGATGCGCACGAAGCGCGCGGGCGCGGCCTGCGCGCGCCGCGCGTAGCCGTCGCGAACGCGCGTGAAGAAGGCCTCGTCCTCGCGCTCGAGGCGGTCGGCGCTGCGCACCGCGGCGCGGCGGCGCGCGGCCTCGGTGGGGTCGAGGTCGAACCACAGCGTGAGGTCGGGCTGGCGCCCTTGCTGCACCCAGGTCTCGAGTTGCGCGAGCACCGCCAGGTCGAAGCCGCGGCCGGCGCCCTGGTAGGCGAACGTCGAATCGGTGAAGCGGTCGCACAGCACGACCGCGCCGCGCGCCAGCGCGGGCTCGATCACCTCGCGCAGGTGATCGCGGCGCGCCGCGAAGACCAGCAGCGCCTCGGTGAGCGGATCCATGTCCTCGTGCAGGAACAGCGCCCGCAGCTTCTCCGCCAGCGGCGTGCCGCCCGGCTCGCGCGCCAGCACCACTTGCGCGCCGCGCGCCCGCGCCCACTCGGCCAGCGCCTCGATGTGCGACGACTTGCCGGCACCGTCGATGCCCTCGAAGGTGATGAAACGGCCTGCCGCGGACGCGGCCAAGGTCTCGTCGGCGCTCATTTGTGCGGTCCGCGGATGTACTGGTTCACCGCCGCATTATGGGCGTTGAGCGTCTCGCTGAAGACGCTGGTGCCGTCGCCGCGCGACACGAAATAGAGCGCCCTGGACGCATCGGGCCGCACCGCGGCGCGCAGCGCGTCGCGGCCGGGCAGCGCGATGGGCGTGGGCGGCAGGCCCTGGCGCGTGTACGAGTTGTAGGGCGTGTCGGCCTGCAGGTCGGCCTTGTGGAGGTTGCCGTCGTAGGCCGCGCCCATGCCGTAGATCACCGTCGGGTCGGACTGCAACGGCATGCCGATGCGCAGCCGGTTGGAGAACACCGCCGCCACCTTGCCGCGGTCGGCCGCCGCGCCCGTTTCCTTCTCGATCACCGACGCCAGCGTCAGCGCCTCGTCGGCGCTCCTGAGCGGCGTGTCGGGCGCGCGCAGCGCCCAGGCGGCCTGCAGCTGCCGCTCGAGCGCGTCGTGCGCGCGCTTGAGCACGAGCAGGTCCTTCACCCCCTTGCTGTAGACGTAGGTGTCGGGGAAGAAGCGGCCTTCGGCCTTCTCGTCGGGCGCACCGATGGCGGCCATGAGCTGGTCGTCGGTGAGGCCGGCGGTGGTCGGCTTGAGGCCCGGCGCGGCGGCGAGCGCGGCGCGCATCTGCTTCACCGTCCAGCCGTCGATGATGTGCACCGACTCCAGCTCCTCGTCGCCCACCACCATCTTGCGCAGCAGCGAGCGCGGCGTGGCGTCCTTGTCGACCAGGTAGCTGCCCGCGCGGATGCGCTTGGCCTCGCCCGACCAGCGGAACCACTGGTACATCAGCTCGGGCGGTTCGGCGATGCCCGCGTCGTGCCACAGGCGCACGATCTCGCGCACCGGCGTGCCGGGCTCGATCGAGACCTCGACCTCGTCGTGCGCGAGCCTGAGCGGATGCTGCAGCCACCACAGGGCCGCGCCGGCGGCCGCCGCGGAGAGCACCACCAGCAACAGGAAAAGACGTTTGAACATGGACGCGGCGCCGCTCGACGAGGAGGCCCTGTTGGCGATGGGAATGCGGGGCCGCCATGATAATCGGCGCATGACCCACACCGACCTCGCCGCCTCCGACCTCGCGCTGGGCGCCCCCGTGGCCGTGCGCCTCGCCGACTGGGGCGTCATCCGCGCCCGGGGCGACGACGCCGCCGCCTTCCTCAACGGCCAGCTGACCCAGGAAGCCGTCAAGCTCGACGTCGGCCAGGCGCGGCTCGCGGGCTACTGCTCGCCCAAGGGCCGGCTGCTCGCCAGCTTCGTGATGTGGCGCGCCGCGACCGACGAGATCCTGCTCGCCTGCAGCGCCGACCTGCTCGCGCCCACGCTCAAGCGCCTGTCCATGTTCGTGATGCGCGCCAAGTGCAAGCTCACCGACGCGTCGGGCGAGATCGCGCTGTGGGGCGTCGCGCTGCCCGGCCTGCTGCACGGCGACGCGGCGCATCCGGTTCCCGCCGCCGCCTATGCCACGTCGGCGATCAACGACGGCACGGCGATCCGCCTGCCCGACGCCGCCGGCGCCACGCGCCTGCTGTGGGCCGCGCCGGCCGACGCCACGCCGCCGTGGGCGACGACGTCCCGCCCCGACGTGTGGAACTGGCTCGAGGTGCAGGCTGGCGTGCCGCGGATCGTCGCGAGCACCGTCGAGGCCTTCGTGCCGCAGATGGTCAACCTCGAGCTGGTGGGCGGCGTGAACTTCCAGAAGGGCTGCTATCCCGGCCAGGAGATCGTCGCGCGCAGCCAGTACCGCGGCACGCTCAAGCGCCGGATGGTGCTGGCCGAAGGGGCGTCGGCGGCTGCGGCGGGCACCGAGGTGTTCGCCGACGCCGATCCGGGCCAGCCCGCCGGACAGGTCGTGCTGTCGGCCAGCCTGCCGCATCCCGCGGGCGGCGCACGGCATGCGGCGCTGATCGAGGTCAAGCGCGCGCTGACCGAGGCCGGCGAACTGCACATCGGCGCGGCCGACGGCCCCGTCCTGCGCCTGCGCGATCTGCCGTACGAGATTCCGGCCGACGCGCCGTGATAACGCACGCCAGTGCGCCGCGCGCGGGGGTGAAACCGTGACGTACCGCACGACCGCGCTGCTGGTCTGCATCTACTACCGCGTGGCCGCAGGCGATTCGCCCCGAGTCATTTCGGCTGTGCGTGAATTCCAGCGCACATTGCGGACGGGCGGCGGCGCGATCGAGGCGGAAGTGCTCTTACGATGCGACCTGCCCCAACCAGCTTCATCCGCCCTGCTGCCCGATGACCGCACCGCGTCCCTCCGCACCTTCGCACCGCCCGCCGGCCTCGACGCCCCCGTCGACCCCGCGGCGGACGCGACCGTGATGGAGACCTACCGCCTCGCGCTGCCGGCCGCCGCCGGCCCCGAGGCCGACGCCGTGGTGCGCGCGTTCCTGACCACGCTGGAGACGGCCTCGATGCCGCACGCCAGCCTGCTGCGCGGCACCCGCCACGTCGAACTCTTCGCCCCATGTGTCTTGTAGCCCTCGCGATCGACGAGAACCGCCGTTTTCCCCTGGTGATCGCCACCAACCGCGACGAGTTCTTCGACCGCCCGGCCGCGCGCATGGGCTGGTGGACGCCGGCCGAAGGCGGCCCCGAGATCCTCGCCGGCCGGGACCTGCACGCCGGCGGCACCTGGCTGGGCCTGACGGCCTCCGGGCGCCTCGCGCTCGTCACCAACGTGCGCCGGCCCACCGAGCCCGACGCCTCCGCGCCCAGCCGCGGCGGCATCGTGCCGCACTGGCTGCGCACCGAGATGCGCGCCGACCAGTTCTGGATGCAGACCTCGCTGTCGGGCTACGCGCCGTTCAACCTGGTCGCCGCCGACTTCCGCCGCGGCGACTGCTTCTGGGCCAGCAACGACCAGGCGATCCCGCGCCGCATCGAACGCGGCGTCTTCGGGTTGTCCAACGCCGCGCTCGACACGCCCTGGCCCAAGGTGACCACGCTCAAGGAGCGGCTCGCCGAGGCGCTGAAGACGGCCGAATCGGTGGATTCGCTGTCGAGCCAGCTGTTCACCGCGCTCGCCGACCGCGCGCTCGCGCCCGAGGACAGGCTGCCCAACACCGGCATCGGCCGCGACCGCGAACGCCTGCTCAGCCCCGCGTTCATCCGCACGCCCGACGGCAACTACGGCACGCGTTGTTCGACGGTGATCATCACCGAGAAGATCAAGCGCCAGCTCGTCACGCACGTGTTCGAGCGCACCTTCACCGCGGGCCCCGGCCTCGCGCTGCTGCGCCGCACCGTGTTGAAGGACTGGCCGCCGCGCTACGCCGACCGCTCGCACCAGCAGGTCGAGACCTCGGTGGTCGCCGAGACCGAGGTCGACGGCACGCACGTGCCGGCGATGCAGATGCCGCCGCCGGTGAAGAAGACGCGCGTGCGCAGCCTGCTCAAGCCGATCGCGCGCTGAGGCGCACGGCTCACGCCGGCTTGCTCTCCAGCGGCGTCAGCCAGCGCGCGCCCGGGAACTTCCGCTGCACGGTCTCCAGCACGTCCTCGATCGAGGCGAGGTTGCGGGTGACGTTGGCGAAGTGGCCGGGGCTGCCCGCGACCTCGTACGTGAGGATGTAGAAGTCGCCGGGACGTTCCTCGGCGATGTCCGACGGATCCTCGTAGTCGCCGGTGCCGTAGTACATCGGACTCGAATGCACGCGGATGCGCATCGGCACCGTGCCGTCATGCAGCCACTCGGCCTCGGCGATGATGGGCAGGTCGTCGAACGAACTCATGCGCGATCTCCAGTTGACGCGGCCATTCTGACGCGGCGCCGCTGCGCTCAATGGAAGCGCACCGCCACCCCGATCGCGAACGCGGCATAAAGCCCCGCCATTCCGAACAGCCGCCCGGCCGTCAACGCATGGCGATGCAGCAGCACCAGCATCACGACGATCGCCGCCATCGTGATCGCCGCGCCCCACAACAGCGGCGGGCCCAGCAGCCACGGCGTGAAGAACAGGCCCAGCGCGCTGGGCACCGTCGCCTGGATCATCATCGCGCCGCTGATGTTGCCCAGCGCCAGCGAGGTCTTGCCCTGGCGCACCCAGATCACCGCGTTGAGGATCTCCGGCAGCTCGGTGGCGATCGGGCTGAGCAGCAGCGCCACCAGCTGCGGCGACAGCCCCAGCCACGGCCCGACCGTCTCCAGCTGGTGCACGAACAGCTGCGACGCGAAGAAGATCACCCCCAGCGCCCCGACCGTCTGCAGCACGGCCCAGGCCGTGGCGGGATGCGCGTCGCGGGGACGCAGCTTCAGCGCCTCTCGCTCCAGCCCCTCGCAGCGGTCGATCTCCAGCCCCTCGCTCTTCAGCTCGCGCCACACATACAGCGCATAGGCCGCCAGGAACAGCCCCCCGAGCCAGGGTTTCCAGGCGAACGCGACCAGGCCCAGCCCGACCTTGAACACGAAGACCGCCAGGAACCAGGCCTGGTCGCGCGCCAGCCGCGCCGTGCTGAACGTCTGCGCGATCTTCTTCTGGCGGCGCGACCGATCCAGCAGGAACATCGCGCCGACCACCGCGTAGGCCAGCGTCGACAAGGCCAGCGGCCCGCCCAGCGCGGCCCCGACGCCGATGTCCCTCTGCGCCTCGGTCTTGCCGAACACCACGGCCACCAGCGTGACCACGCTCTCCGGCAACGCCGTGCCGAACGCCGCCAGCACGGTGCCGACGGCGGTCTGCGACACGCCCCAGCGCTGCCCGACCCATTCGACGCCGTTGACGAAGAATTCGCAGGCGAGGTAGATGACGACGGCGGAGCCGAGCAGCAACGCGAACGTGACGATCATCGCGGCGCTCCCGCGCGCGGCGCGCGTGGCGCGGGCTGTCGCGCGCGCCCGTGCGAGCGTCCGGGCGCGCAGGAGCGCGCGAAGGCCGA
The DNA here is from genome assembly GCA_903845345.1 of uncultured beta proteobacterium. GTDB lineage: Bacteria > Pseudomonadota > Gammaproteobacteria > Burkholderiales > Burkholderiaceae_C > Scleromatobacter. Next base: position 2,229 of record CAIMXF010000077.1, on the reverse strand, counting down.
TGTCGATGCCGGCACGGAGGTCGTGTGGAGTTTCAAGGCGCGAATTCCCAGGGAGCCGGGATCATCAACCAATGACGCAACGTCCCTCCCGGCTCCGGGTCGGACGCTACGCCAAAGGTCTTGCCAAGCCCGCGCTGCGGGCCGCGCCGACCATGCCGCGATGGGGCGGCAAGTGTGTTGATCGGCGCCCTTCGCGCTGGTGCGGCGAAGTCGACTACTCCCCTCAGGACGGGCGGACTTTAGCACGGTGCCTGTGTCGGCTTACGGCGCTTCTCGATGGCGGCTTACGCTGCAAAGCTGACAATTGACTTAAGCGAACCGACACTAGAGTACAAACCCCATGTCCGCACTGCAGAGCTGGCCGGACACTCGTAGCAAAATCCAAACTGCCGCGGCCAAGGAGAACTAATTGACAAAAAAAACAGATTGGAAACGCCGGTAGAGGCGAATTGGCGTTTGCACATAGCGACATCAGTCGTCGACGGTTCCAAACTTATGCGGCCGCATGTCTAGCGTCTGGCTTTCTGACTGGTCCTACACTGGGCTTGGCGCAGGATGTCGTTGCGGAGTCGATCTCGCTGCAGATCGGCAAATCGTTCGCAGGTGCTGCCGGTAAGCAATTTGGGGCACTCGCATTTGGGCAGATACTGAGCTTCGCTGGCGTATCAGACCCGCAAGCAGAGATTATCAACCTGCTTGGCCAGATCATAGATACGCTGAAGACCATCGAGGCTCAGGTTTCGACGTTGCAGAGGCAACTGGAACAAGGTCTGAGCGTATTGAACTACTCCGACGCGCTCGCGCCCGTGCTTCCGTTGATTGCGGCAAATCGCAGCATTTTGGCGAAATACAATGTTTTGATTAATGGGAGTCCCCTCCCTGCGGAGGTAGACGTAATCAAAGGAGTTATCAAGGGCTTGATAACGCCGGTTTATCAGTCGGGCCTTGAAACATTGCACGCCGCCATTGTCGGCTCGTCGACACAGTTGGGTTTGATCCAAAGCTGGAGCAATCTGGTACGTCTGAAAGGAAGCCCGTTGTTTTTTACTTACGCTGACGCACAACGAATTCAGCAGCAATGGGATTTCATCGACGGCCATCAGGCCTTGGTCGCCACAACTTTGTCCGATTACTATAAAGCGCGTGGTGCTCCAACGCTTGCAAAGAGTGTGATACAAACTTGGTACGACAATCGTGCCGCCCAACTCGCGCTTCTCAGGGGCTGTACCAATCGCGCCGATGTTTTCGTTCAAGCCGTCATGTTGCCCGGGAATCAGCCCCCCGACTGGAACGCACCGCAGTCCTACTCGGTCACGACCCCGCTGAACTACGTTCCCCAGCGCACCATGGTCGATAAATCGCGGCCTCTGATGTGGTACACACTTGCCAGTAGAGACGACACCACATTTTGGCAAGCCAATCGGGCGATCGATATGCAGCCGGCTTTGGACACCGGCCTACCGTTGCCTCCCTACCGGGCGCCATCCGGCGATGGCAACCATCCGGTGCCTCCTCCACGATATGACACGCCTTGGCGGCCCCTTACTATCGATGAGTTTATGTATGTCGCTCGGGCTTGCGGTGGAGACGTCGGTAGCGGCCACAACGATCACTTTGTGGCCCAGTTGAATGCTTGCGGCTTTCGGATAAATTTCAATCGTATCTACGTTTCGCAGAACCAGGGGCCTGTCGAAGCTCAGCCAAATGTCTTCAACGAAAACGACAACTGGTGGAACCCGTCCACTGATCCAGCGGACAGGGCGGCGCGCATCTACGTTCGCTCCACCATTAGAGATGATCCGTACTGGTACAACACAGGGGACGCCACAGGCAACGTGTGAAAATCGCCGCCCAGCGCATGCTCTTCAAACAACTTACCATTGCCTCCGTTCCACCCAATTTGGCAAGAACCCCAGCTACTGGCGAATTGGACCAACAACGCTGCTGATGCCATTGGCGGCGCGTTGCTGGTGCGGTGGCTAGGGCTGGTGCCAAATCATGACGCAAATATTGGTCGGCAGGAAAGTCGCGAGACTTTGCGCGGAGGCTGCTAAGCAGCGGGGGACTAAACCGCTCGCGCGGTAGGCGTACCGGCAGCGCCTGTTCCTGACGTTCTGCGTTGGCTTGCCTAGCGTGATGGGGCCGACAACCGTCAGGTCAGGCAAGCTCAGCACCACGGGGGTTGAGGCGGTGTTGTTGGTCTCGCTGGCTTCGGCCAGGTTGCCGTTG
>CAIMXF010000076.1 GCA_903845345.1 uncultured beta proteobacterium | reverse complement strand
GTGGCGCTCGCGGCCCAGTGCGGCAGCGGCGCGGCCGACGCGGCGGGCGATGCGGGCTGCGGCGCGTCGTGCGCGGCGAGCGTCACGTCCAGCTGCAGCGGCGCGTCGGCCTGCGCGGTCACGCTGGCCTCGGCCTGCACGCGTTCCCAGCCGAAGCGCAGGTGGTCGACGCGGTGCCGCCTGCCGCCGTCCGCGCCGATGGCGAGCGCGGCCTGCACGTCGCGCAGCGGCGCGTATCCGGCGATCGCCAGCGAGTCGATGCGCAGGCTCGCGACATCGAGCGCGACCGGGCTGCGCAGCGACGTCGGCGCGTTGGCCGGGCCCGTGGACGGCGTCTTCGACGGCAGCGGCGTGATGCGCACGGCGTCGGCCCTCCACGCGGTGAACGACGCGCCGATCCAGGTGCCGGCGTGCGGATGCCAGTGCAGGGCCAGGCCCGTCGCGCGCAGGTGGGTGACGTCCACCTGCACGCCGGACTGCGTCGCCCGCAGCGAGCCGATGCGCAGGTCGCCGCCGCCGAACGAGCCCTGCACGTCGACGACGATCAGGCCCGGCACGTGCTGCAGCAGCCAGCGCGTGCCGCCCTCGCTGCGCCACAACGCGCCGCCGATCACGACGCACGAGATGGCCGTGGCGGCCGCGGCCGCCGCGGCCATCGAGGCGATGCGGCCCGCGCGTTGCCACGCGGGCCGGCGCGCGACGGGCGGCGGCGGGGCAGGGTGGTCGGCGGCGTCGTTCATCGCTCGCTCAGAACACCACGCCCACGCTCAGGTCGAGGTGGATGTGCTGGACGCCCTCGCCCTTGGACACGTCGATCTTCAGCGGCCCGACCGGACTGCGCCAGCGCACGCCCACGCCATAGCCGCGGCCGATCACGGCATTGGTGGAATGTCCATCCTCCGGACTGCCCCGGAAGGTCAGGTCGCTGAACCGCTTGGCGGCGGTGCCCATGTCGAAGAACGTCGCCCACCAGACCGACGGCAGCGAGTCGGTGAACGGGCGCGCGAGCTCGATGCTGCCGGTCACCAGCGCGTTGCCGCCGACGACGTTGCCCAGGTAGTCGTGCGGCGCGAGAGAGCGCCAGTCGTAGCCGCGCACCGAATCCTCGCCGCCGGCGCGCCACTGCTCGGCGTCGGGCATCTGCACGTGGTCGTTCACGACGATCTGGCCCATCTCGAAGCGGCCCTGCAGGTAGAACGAATTGGCCAGCGGCCAGTACTGCGTGATGCGGCCGTACAGCCGCGTGTACGGGCCGTAGGTGGCGTGGGGGTCATCCACCGAGTGCGGGCCACCGGCATAGCCCACGCCCACCTGGCCGGACAGCGAATACCCCTGGGTCGGCAGGATCACGCTGTCGACATTGCGCCAGACGTTGGCCTGGTTCAGCGAGATCGCGCGCGCATCGATGCAGTTGTAGATGAACGGATCGTCCGGTACCGTCACGAGCTGTTCGGGCGTGCACTGGATCGAGCGCTCGATCTCCGCGTACGTCATGCGGTCGAGCGCGTTGCTGTTCTGCGTGCGGCCGAAGCGCAGCGCGCCCGCGCGCACCAGGTCGCTGGTCGACTGGATGCTGCTCACGCTCGCGCCGGTGATCCAGCTGTGGAAGCTCTCGGCGGGATGCGTGGCGAGCGAAGTGTCGAGCGACTGGACGTCCTTGCCCCATTGCACCTTGTTGCTGAGGGTGGCGGGCAGGCCGAAGATCTTGCGGTCGACGTGTTCGAGCGTGACGCGCGCGCGCGTCAGCGAGTTGTAGCCCAGCGCCACCGTGGCCTGCTGCAGCGACTGCTCGTGCACGTGCACGGTGACGGTGGCGTGGGCGGCCTGCGCGGGGTCGGGGTCGTAGATGACGGCGACCTGGTCGAACAGGCCGGTCTTCTGCAGCCGATCCTGGTAGTCGAGCAGGCGCTGCTGCGTCAGCGGCGTGCCGGGGCCGAACCCGGCCAGCAGGCGCACGTTGCGCTCGGGCTGGCGCTCGAGGCCGTCGACGACGAAGTCGCCGGCGAGGAAGCGCGGGCCGGTGTCGGCGACCAGGAACAGCCGCGCCTTGTTGGTGGCGGGGTCGACCTGCGAGGCGGTGGCCGTCCACTGCGCCGCGGCATAGCCCTCGTTGCGCAGCGCGGCCAGCGTCTGCGCCTTCGCGCTGTCCCAGTTGCCGTTGCGAAACACCTGGCCTTGCTGCAGCTCCCATTCGCCGCGCAGCTTCGCCTCGAGGTCCATCGCCTTGGCGTCGCCGGTCTCGGCCTGGCGAGCGAGCTCGCCGTCGAATTCCAGCGTGAAGCGGCCGACGGTCGCGGGTTCGCCGGGCACGAGCTTGATGAGGATGCGGTGCGCGTCCTTCGGATCCTTCGCGACCGTCACTTCGGCTCGGAAATAGCCCTCGGTCTGCGCCAGCGCGCGGCCCTGCGCGGGCGCGGCGGCGACCAGGCGCGCCCATTCGGTGTCGTCGGGGCTGTCGTCCTCGGGCAGTCGTGCGGCGCGTTCGATGTCGAGGTATTTCTCGAGCAGAGACTTGAGCGGCGAGGGCGCCTCGACGCTCAGCTCGCGCGTGGCCGCGTGCGCGCTCGAGACGCACGCGAGCGCCAGCGCGAGCCCGCGCAATGCGCGTGGCCGGGTGGCCGACTTTCGCTGGACGAAGACGCGCGGATCGCCCGTGGCCGTCATTTCGTCAGGAGACGCATCGCACCCTCGAGCCCTTGCAGGGTCAGCGGGAACATGCGGTGGCTGACGAGCTGCTCGATCAGCGAGATGCTTTGCCGGTACTGCCAGACGCCTTGCGGCTCGGGATTGATCCAGCAGTGCTTGGGGAACGCGTGCGTGAGGCGCTGGATCCATTCGGCGCCGGCCTCGGCGTTGTTGTATTCGACGCTGCCGCCCGGCTGCACGATCTCGTACGGACTCATCGTGGCGTCGCCGATGAAGATCAGTCGGTAGTCCTTGTTGTACTTGCGGATGACGTCCCAGGTGGCGTGCTTCTCGGAGAAGCGGCGGCGGTTGTTCTTCCACACGAAGTCGTAGACGCAGTTGTGGAAGTAGTAGAACTCGAGGTGCTTGAACTCGCCCTTGGCGGCGGAGAACAGCTCCTCCACGCGGTGGACGTGGTCGTCCATCGTGCCGCCGACGTCCATCAGCAGCAGCACCTTCACCTTGTTGTGGCGCTCGGGCTGCATCCGGATGTCGAGCATCCCCGCGGCGGCGGCCGTCGCGTGGATGGTGTCGTCGAGCGCCAGTTCCTGCGCGGCGCCTTCGCGCGCGAAGCGGCGCAGCCGGCGCAGCGCGACCTTGATGTTGCGCGTGCCGAGCTCCAGCGTGTCGTCGTAGTCGCGGTAGGCGCGCTGCTCCCACACCTTGACCGCGCTGCGGTTCTTGCCGGCGCCCCCGATGCGCACGCCCTGCGGGTTGTAGCCGCCATGGCCGAACGGCGACGTGCCGCCGGTGCCGATCCACTTGCTGCCGCCTTCGTGGCGGCCCTTCTGCTCGTCCAGGCGCTGCTGCAGCGTCTTCATCAGCTCGTCCCAGCCCATGGCCGCGATGGCGGCCTTCTGCTCGGGCGTGAGCTCGCGCTCGATGAGCTGGCGCAGCCAGTCCTCGGGGATCTCCTTCGATTCGGTCAGCCTGGCCACGCCGTTGAAGTACGCGCCGAAGGCCTTGTCGAAGCGGTCGAAGTGCGCCTCGTCCTTCACGAGCGTCGTGCGGGCGAGGACGTAGAAGTCGTCGATCGACGGGCCGATCACGCCGGCCTTCAGGGCTTCCAGCAGCGTGAGGTATTCCTTGACCGAGACGGGCAGCTTGGCTTCGCGCAGCGTGTAGAAAAAGGGGATCAGCATGGCGGAGGACGGGCTGGTGCGGCCGGGCGCGCCGAATGAAGCGCGCGCGCTGGCGCCGGATGGGTGAAGGGTATCACCGATGGCTGCCCCGGGTCGGCGCCGACCTCAGGTGCCGCCGGGGCTTGCCGATGGCGACGAAGGCACCGCGGTCGAATGGCGCGGCAGAAATTTTCGTGGGTGTCGTGCAAGCGCGCAGTCGGGTAGAGTCGATGTTCTCTCCCATGTTGCCAGCGCGGAGCCGACCATGGCCAACTCGTGTCTGCCAGGCCCCTTGCTGGCGTTTTGCGATCCCCGCAGCCCGTTCCGTGCGCCGGGGCGCAGTCCCGGCACGCTGGGCGTGAACGACCAGGGCGATCCGAACTGCTTCAGCCTGCTGGGCGATAGCCCGGGCACGCTGGGCCTGCGCGATCTCGGCGATTCGACGCTGCCGTTCATGGCGGGCGGCTTCCTGCCGGCGCTGTCGCTGTGCGGCCTGCCCGTGACCACGGTGCCCAGGCGCGCCGGCGAGCGCAGCGACCTGTGGGCCGGCTGCTTCGACCACGACTGCGTCGAGACCGGCTTCACCGACAAGTTCAGCCGCACGGCGCACTACGACGCGCTGTCCATCCCCAACCTGCTGACGCTGCTGGGCTTCCTCGAGGACGACGACGACATCGTCGACCTGCGCTGGATGGCCTACATGCTGGCCACCGCCTACTGGGAGACCAGCCACATCGAGAAGCGCGACACCACCGTGAAGGACAAGAAGGGCAAGCTCGTCACGCGCAAGGTCAGCCACTGGATCAACATGAAGCCCACCGACGAGATGGGTCACGGCGCGGGGCGCAACTACAACCTGCCGGTGAAGGTGCAGGTGCGGGCCAATGGCGACACGCTCGTGACGGAGCAGGACGGCGACCAGTTCACGGTCAAGCCCAACGGCACGAACACGCCTGTCAAGCGCGGCATGACGATGGGCTCCGACCCCGCCGCCAAGGCCACCAAGGCCTACGCCGACGCCGGCGGCAGCGAGCTCGCCTACTACGGCCGCGGCTACGTCCAGCTCACCTGGTGGGCCAACTACGCGAAGGCCGGCGCCGCGCTGGACCGCGGCCTCGACCTGCTGAAGGATCCGGACAAGGTGATGGAGCCCGAGACGGCCTATGCGCTGATGTCCCACGGCATGCGCACCGGCCAGGGCTTCGCCAACGGCCACAAGCTGGCCGACTACTTCTCGGGCGCGCATCGCGACTACGTCGGCGCGCGCCGCATGGTCAACGGGCACGACCACGCCGCCGAGATCGCCGCGCTGGCCGAGAAGTTCGAGGACCTGCTCTACGAATGCCGGGATCTCGGCTGATGTCGACGCGCTTCGCTCTCGCCCGGCTCGCCGCCCTCGGCGTGGCGGTCGCCGCCATGCAGGCCTGCGCGGCGGCGCCGCCGCCCGCTGCGCTTCAAGGCGACTGGGAGGTCGCGCAGGTGGGCGTCGACGAGAACGACCAGCCGCACTGGCGCTACGAGCCCGGCGATCCGCGGCTGGTCGGCCGCGCGCTGACGATCGGCGCGCACGGCGAGCTGTCGTTCGATTTCGGCAAGTCGCCTTGCCCGAGCGTCGACTGGGTGGCGCGGCCGCCCGCGAAGCTGTCGGACCTCGTCGGCAGGACCTTTCCGCGGCCGCCCGGCGCCGACCTGCCGCGGCTGCCCGCGCTGGCCGACTTCGGGCTCCCGCTGGACGACCGCCAGGTCGTGGCGCTCGACGCCGACTGCCCCGGCGCGCCGCCGGCGCGCTGGAACCGCGCCTGGTTCGCGTCGCTCGGCGTGGACAAGATGGTCGTCGCCTACGACGGCGACCTGTTGCTGGTGCTGGCCAGGGTCGCGCGCGGCGCGGCCCCGGTTGCCTCGTTCGCCTGCAGCGCCGCGCGCACGCCGACCGAGAAGGCGATCTGCGGCTCGCGCGCGCTGGCCGGCTACGACCGCAGCCTCGCCGCGGCCTGGCGCCGCGCCCTGAAGCGCCACGCTGACGACAAGGCGGCTTTCGAGCAGGCCCAGCGCGCCTGGCTCGCCACGCGCGACGCCTGTGGCGGCGACGCGGCCTGCATCTCCGACCGGCTGCAGGAGCGGCTCGACGTGCTGATGCAGGACTGAGCTTGGCCATGTCGTCGCCCACTTGCCGATCGACGTTGGCCGCAGTGGCGGTCCTCGCGATCGCGGGTTGCGCGACGCGCACCGAAACGACGACGTCGTCCGACAAGTCCGCACCCGCGCCACGCACCTGCGACGCCCACGCCTTCGGCGCGATCGGCGACGGCCAGGCCAAGGACACGCTCGCCCTGCAGCGCGCGATCGAGGCCTGTTCCGAAGGCGCGGGCGGCACCGTGCTGCTGGCTGGCGGCACGTTCCTGTCGGGAACGCTCGTGCTGCACAGCCACGTCACGCTGCGGATCGACGCCGGCGCCACCTTGCGCGGCAGCCGCGACGATGCCGACTATCCGCTGCTGCAGCCGCCCGTCGCCAACACCGAACTCGCCAACTGCCGGCACGCGCTGGTCTACGCCGTCGGCGTCACCGATGTGCGCATCGAGGGCCGCGGCACCATCGACGGCAACGCCGACGTCGACAGGTGGCGCGGCATGGCGCAGCCCGAAGGCACGCGGCCGATGGCGATCTTCACGGCGCTGTCGTCCAACGTCGCGATCGAGGGCGTCACCGTGCGCGACGCCGCGACCTGGGCCGTGGTCAACCTCGAGGTCGAGCACCTGGTCATCCGCGGCATCACGGTGGACTCGCCGCACGGCCCGACGCACGACGGCATCGACGTGGTCGACGGCCGCGATGTGCTGATCGAGGACGACGTCGTCGACGCCGGCGACGATGGCATCTGCCTGAAGAGCGGCAGCGCCACGGGCCTGCGCGACGTCGTCGTGCGCCACGACCATGTGCGCGGCGCGGGCGTGGCCAACGGCCTCAAGCTGGGCACCGCCACCGTCGGCCCGATGCGCCACCTGCTGTTCGAGGACATCGCGATCGAGAACGCGCAGGCCGCCGCGATGGCGGTCGAATCGGTCGACGGCGGCGAGGTGTCGGACGTGACGTTCCGGCGCATCACCGTGGCCGACGTCGGCACGCCGGTCTTCATGCTGCTGGGCGCGCGCGGCAAGGCGGCCGTCGGCGCGATCCACGACATCCGCTTCGAGACGATCCGCGCCGACCGGCTGCGCTATCCGTGGGGCGCGCTGCTCACCGGCGCCCCCGCCGACGCGGCCGGCCGCCACGACCTGCAAGGCATCACGTTCAGGGACGTGGCGATCACGTGGAAGGGCGCGGGCGACGCCGCCGGCCCGCACGTGTTCGGCAGCAGCCCCGCCGACATCGCCCGCTTCCCGTTCTACGCCGGCGGCTATCCCGACGCCAAGTTCGTCTTCGCCACGCCCGCCGCGAAGGCCGAGGTCGTCGAGTACGCGCTGCCCGGCTGGGCGTTCTTCGTGCGCGACGCGCGCGGCGTGCGCTTCGACGACTGCCGAGTCGCGCTGGACGGCGCCGACCACCGCGTCGCGATCGCGGCGCGCGACGCGCAGATCGAGGGCAGTTGCGCGCGCGAGCGCTGAGTCAGGGGCCGTTGCGGGCGGCGTCCTGAGCGTCGAAGATGCGCCGCAGGAACACGACGCCGATGGCCGCGAGCAGCAGGCTCGCGAAGCCGACGCTGGGCGGCAGCGTCGCGTTGCCGTCGGCGTCCGATGGCAGCTGCGCGAGCAGCGTGAGCGCCGTGTTGTAGCCCGCGTGCAGCGCGATGCACGGCACCAGCGAGCGACCGCGCTCGTAGAGCCAGCCGCTCAGCGCGCCGATCAGCAGCGCCGCGACGAACTGGTAGATGTTGAGGTGCGCCACGCCGAACAGCGCCGCCGAGCCCCAGATCGCCTGCGCGCGGCCGTACCGATGCAGGAAGCCGCGCAGCACGATGCCGCGGAACAGCATCTCCTCGACCACCGGCGCGATCACGCAGCCCACCAGCGTGGTGGCCAGATCGCCGGCGCCGAGGCGGTCGAACAGCGCGCGTTCGCTGTCGGACAACGGATACGCCTGCGTCTCGATGTCGATCAGGATCGAGATCACGAGCACCAGCGCGGGCACGAGCAGCAGCACCCACGGCACGACGGTGGCCGCCGTCGCGCGCATCGACGTGCCAGCCGGATGGAACAGCTCGCGGTAGGTGAGGCCCTTGATCTGCATCACGGTCGCGAACACGCAGCCGTTGGCGATCACGGCCTCCAGCGCCCAGCATTGCGAATCGGTGAGGTCCAGCACGCCTTGCGCGTCGCGCAGCAAGACGTCGACGATGAATTCGACGACGAACAGCGCGACGACCAGCAGCAGGGCCTGGAGGGCGGACGGAAAGTCCTGGTTCTTCTCGGTCACGTCGCGATCAGCGCGGCTTGTTCTGCTGGTACAGCAGATGCGCCTTGACCTCCGGCCACTCGGCCGCCGCCAGGCTGTACATCACCGTGTCGCGCACCGTGCCGTCGCGGCGCACCGCGTGGTGGCGCAGCACGCCGTCCTTCCTGGCGCCGAGGCGCTCGATCGCCTTCTGGCTCGCCAAGTTGTCGTTGTCGGTGCGCCAGCCCACCAGCTTCGCTTGCAGCGTCTCGAACGCGTGCACCAGCAGCAGCAGCTTGGCGCAGGTATTGACGTGCGAGCGCTGCGTGCTCTTCGCGTACCAGGTCCAGCCGATCTCGAGGCGGTCGATCGCGGGCACGATGTCGTGGTAGCTCGTCGAGCCGATGACGCGCTCGTCGTTCTCGAGATCGATGACGACGAAGGGCAGGCGGCTGCCTTGGTCGCGCATCGCGAGCGCGCGCTCGACGTAGCCGCGCGTGTCGTCGGGATCGGGCACCGACGTGACGCGCAGCTTCCACAGCTCGCCGTCGGCCGCCGCGGCCTGGAGGGCGTCGACGTGATCCAGCGACATCGGGACCAGACGGACTCGCCCGTCGGTGAGGGTGACGGGTTGGACGTTGAGCATCGCCTTATCTGTTGTTGCGTTGCATGAAGATCAGCTTCTCGAACAGCGTGACGTCCTGCTCGTTCTTCAGAAGCGCGCCGATCAGCGGCGGGATCGAGACCTTGTCGTCCTTCGATTGCAGCGCCGCGACCGGGATGTCCTCGGCCAGCAGCAGCTTGAGCCAGTCGAGCAGTTCCGACGTCGACGGCTTCTTCTTCAGGCCCGGCAGGTTGCGCACGTCGTAGAAGCTCTTGAGCGCGGCGGCCACGAGTTCCTGCCTGATGCCGGGGAAGTGCACGTCGACGATCTGCTGCATCGTCGAGGCCTCGGGGAACTTGATGTAGTGGAAGAAGCAGCGGCGCAGGAACGCGTCGGGCAGCTCCTTCTCGTTGTTGCTCGTGATGAAGACGACCGGGCGCTGGATCGCGCGGATCGTCTCCTTGGTCTCGTAGACGTGGAACTCCATGCGATCGAGTTCGCGCAGCAGGTCGTTCGGGAACTCGATGTCGGCCTTGTCGATCTCGTCGATCAGCAGCGCCACCGGCGTCTCGCTGGTGAAGGCCTGCCACAGCACGCCCTTGACGATGTAGTTGTGGATGTCCTTGACGCGCGGGTCGCCCAGCTGGCTGTCGCGCAGCCGGCTCACCGCGTCGTATTCGTACAGGCCCTGCTGTGCCTTGGTGGTGCTCTTGATGTGCCACTCCAGCAGCGGCAGGCCCAGCGACGCGGCGGCCTCCTCGGCCAGCATCGTCTTGCCGGTGCCGGGCTCGCCCTTGACCAGCAGCGG
>CAIMXF010000075.1 GCA_903845345.1 uncultured beta proteobacterium | reverse complement strand
CGTCTACCTCGAAGGCGGCGCCGGCGCGCCGCTGGTGCTGGTGCACGGCTTCGGCGCCGACAAGGACAACTTCACGCGCGTGGCGCGCAACCTGACGCCGCACTACCGGGTGATCGTGCCCGATCTCGTCGGCTTCGGCGAATCCTCGCACCGTACCGACGTCGACTACCACTACGCCGCGCAGGCCGCGCGCCTGCACGAATTCACGCAGGCGCTGGGCCTGTCGCGCTTCGACCTCGGCGGCAATTCGATGGGCGGCGGCATCGCCATGGGCCTGGCTGCGCAGCATCCGCAGGAGGTCGCGAGCCTGTGGCTGATCGACTGCGCCGGCATCGCGGCGGCGCCGCCCAGCGAGCTCGCGAAGATCATCGCGACGACGGGCGTCAACCCGCTGATGATCACCAGGGAGAGCGACTTCCCGGCATTCCTGCACTTCGTCATGAGCGATCCGCCCTACATCCCGGACGCGGTGATGGACGTGCTCGCGCGCGAGCGCATCGCCAACCAGGCGCTCGAGGCGCAGGTGTTCCGGCAGATCGCGACCGACTCCGTCGACGACGCGGTCAGGGGCCTGGCCACGCCCACGCTGATCACCTGGGGCGCCGAGGATCGTGCGCTGTCGGTGGGCACGGTGCCGGTGCTCCAGGCGCTGCTGCCCAACGCGCAGGCCGTCGTCATGCCGCACGTCGGCCACGCGCCGATGATCGAGCGGCCGCAGCAGTCGGCCGAGGACTACGTCCGCTTCCGCGAGCAACTTGCCGCGGCGTCCCCGCGCTGATCACAGGTGGCGCGTCGCGTCGAGCGCGGCGGCCAGCTTCCAGGCGTCGAGCAGGCGCTGCCGGTCGCCCACGTGCGGCGGCACGCCGATGTCCTGCAGGGTCGCGGCATCGAGGCGCCCGAGGCCCGTGTCGATCCAGGCCTGGTCGACGGCTTCGCGCGTGACCACCGAGCGGCCGAAGTAGCGGAAGAGCGCCTCGAGGAAGCGCGTTCCAAGCGGGGCGGCCAGGGTCGGGGTGGCGGTGCAGGGGGTCATGGGGCTTCTCCGGTGGACGTCGATGCTGGTAAGCGTAATACCGCTCGAGAGGCCGGTATATCGACGAATCCTGGCGAAATTGGTAAGCTGAACTGACCAATGACCCGCATCCAGCTCAACTTCCTGCCGGCCTTCGTCGCCGTGGCGCAGCTCGAGAACCTGCGCGCCGCCGCCGAGGCGCTGCACCTCACGCACAGCGCCGTCAGCCAGCAGATCGGCGAGATCGAGCACCGGCTGGGCTTTCCGCTGTTCGACCGGCGCGGCCGGCGCATCCACCTGAACGCGGCCGGGCAGGCCTTGCTGCGCCAGGCCGCGCCGGCGCTCGCGCTGGTGGACGACGGCGTGCAGGCCGCGGCCGCGGCGGCCGGGGCGACGCAGGGCCTGCGCGTGACGATGCTGCCGTCGTTCGCGCAGCACTGGTTCCTGCCGCGGCTGGGGCGGTGGCGCGAACGCCACCCCGACATCACGATCGAGATCGAGGCTTCGTTCAACCTCGTCGACCTGCAGCGCGACGGCTTCCACGCCGCGATCCGCACCGGTGCGGGGCCGTGGCCGGGCCTGCTGCACGAGCGGCTCTACGACACGCCCACGCCGATGATCGCCGTCGCCGCGCCGCAGGCCGCGGAGCGGCTGAACCAGGGCGCGCCCGCCGACCTGGCGCGCGAGCCGCTGCTGGGCGACGCCGACGTCTGGGAAAGCTGGTTCGCGACCGCCGGCGCGCGCGTGCGCGTGACGCCGGTGGCGTCGTTCAACGACGTCGGGCTGATGCTGCAGGCTGCGCAACAGGGCCTGGGCCTGGCCGTGGTGCGCGAGCTGCTGGCGGCCGACGCGTTGCGCGACGGCCGGCTCGCCCGGCTGTTCGACGTCTCGCTGATCCTGGACCGCGTGCAGCCGTACAGCCTCGTCTATCCGCCCGCGCTCAGGAACTGGCCGCCCCTGATCGCGCTACGCGACTGGGTGCGGCACGAATTCGATTGCTCGCTGAAGACGCTGCACGCGTCCGCCGCCGACGCGGCGACCGGCCTCAGCGCGCGCTGACGCTCACGCGGCGCGTGCTGGCGACGGCGGTGTCGGCCTTCGGGTCGGCGAACATCGCCTGCACCGGGCCGTCTTCCGGCAGCACGTAGACCATGCCGCGCACATGGCCCATCGTGGGGATCACGACCGACCAGAAGAAGGCCTCCGGCACGACCACGCAACCCAGCGACAGCCGCTTGTTGCCCGGGTCGTCGGTGGCCAGGCTGGCGTCGCGCTTCATCTGCGAGATGCCGGGGCGCACGCGATGGATGGCGATGCCGGTGTCGTAGTCGACCCAGACCACCGGTTCGCCGTGCAGGTTCTTGCCGGGGATCGACTCGAAGCGGCCGGCCGGCGTCCTGCGCTCGTTGACCAGCAGTTGCGACGGATCCTTCTGCCCGGCGCCGGGCACCGGCACGTCACCGCGCGACTGGCCAAGGAGGGTGGACGACGCGCCCGCGAACCTGCCGCCGGCGCCGAACACGAAGATGCGCGCCGCCTTCTTGTCGACGATCACGAAAGGGCGTCCGTGGTCGTCGCCCTTTTCGCGGATCCAGTGCTCGACGTAGCGCGCGTCGCCGGAGGCGTCGACGGTCTGCAGTTCGGACAGGGGCTCGCCGGGGCGAGTGGTCGGGTCGGTGAGCGCGAATGCGGTGGAGGAGTTCCACGCGACCGCGGCGACGACTGCCAGCTTGCCCCAGAAATTCATCGCGACGTTCCCGATTCCGCTTGGGTGACAAGGCAAAGACTGCCTCGGTCGGGCACGATTTCGCGCCCTTGTCCTACATGGTATGGGCCAATCTTAAGGTGAGCATGCAGGGTTTGCGGCAATAAAAGCCGTCAGTTACACCGATCTGCTCGACAGCAAAGTGCGGCATCTCGCATCAACTCGACAGCAATTTCGAGCTCCCGTCGAGCACCGACACCGCATGGGCGCTTGCTTTCAGAGCTCGGTGCGCAGCGACCAGACCTCGGGGAACAGCTCGGTGTCGAGCATCTTGCGCAGGTAGCTGACGCCGCCCGTGCCCCCGGTGCCGCGCTTGAAGCCGATGATGCGTTGCACCGTCGTCACATGGCGGAAGCGCCACAGGCGAAACGTGTCCTCGAGGTCGGTGAGCTCCTCGCCGAGCTGGTACAGGTCCCAGTGGCGTGCCGGATCGCGGTAGACCTCCAGCCAGGCCGCGCGCACCGCGTCGCTTTCGACGTAGGGCTGCGTCCAGTCGCGCTCCAGGTGCGACGCGGGCACGGCGATGCCGCGCCGCGCCAGCAGGCGCAGGCTCTCGTCGTAGAGCGAGGGCGCGCGCCAAGCCGCCTCCACCTGCGCGAGCAGGTCGGGGCGATGGGCGTGCGGCTTGAGCATCGCCCCGTTCTTGTTGCCCATCGCGAACTCGATGCAGCGGTACTGGTAGCTCTGGAAGCCGCTGCTGGCCGACAGGTACGGCCGGATCGCCGAGTATTCGGGCGGCGTCATCGTGGCCAGCACGTCCCAGGCGTGCACCAGCTGTTCCATGATGCGGCTGACGCGGGCCAGCATCTTGAACGCACCGCCCAGCTCGTCGGCGGCGATGTTGGCGACGGCCGCGCGCAGCTCGTGCAGCATCAGCTTCATCCACAGCTCGGACGTCTGGTGCTGCACGATGAACAGCATCTCGTTGTGGTCGGGCGAGAGCGGATGCTGCGCGGTGAGCACCTGGTCGAGATGCAGGTAGTCGCCGTAGCTCATGTCCCGCTCGAAGTCGAGCTGCGCGCCCTCCTCCGCGACGATGCGTTCGCCGCGCGCGTCGGCCGGCGCGGGCGAGGATGCCGCGCCGTGGCCCATCGGGCAGCCGCCCGCGCCGGAGTCGTCGTTGTTCGTCGTGCTCATGGCGAGATTGTCGGGCTTCAGGTGACGGCCGAGCGCCTGTTGAAGCGTGCCTCGCGGTACTCGCCGGTGCGCATCACCTGCACGAGGTGGTCGACGGCGTCGTAGACGTCGACGAAGCGCAGGTACAGCGGCGTGAAGCCGAAGCGCAGGATGTCGGGCAGCGCGGGGCCGTGGGCGTCGGCGGCGGTGCCGGCGCGAAAGTCGCCGATCACGCCGCGCGCGATCAGCGCCTGCACGATGGCGTAGCCGTGCGCGGCGCCGTCGTCGCCCGTGTGGACCAGGCTGACCTGGCTGCCGCGCGCGCGCGCGTCGCGCGGGCTGGCGCACGCGAAGCCCAGCGGCGCGCAGCGCTCGTCGACGAGCGCGATGAACAGCTCCGTCAAGGCGATCGATTTCTCGCGCAGCGCGGGCATGCCGCCCAGCGGGTCGGCCGCGTGCAGGGTGTCGACACCGCATTCGAGCGCCGTCAGCGACAGCACCGCCGGCGTGCCGCACAGGAAGCGCGCGATGCCCGGTGCCGGCTCGTAGTTTGGTTTGAACGTGAACGGCGCGGCGTGGCCCATCCAGCCCGACAGCGGTTGCCAGAAGCGCTCGGCGTGGCGCGGATGCGCCCACACGAAGGCGGGCGCGCCGGGGCCGCCGTTGAGGAACTTGTAGCCGCAGCCGATCGCGAAGTCGGCGTTGGCGCCGTTGAGATCGACCGGCAGCGCACCGGCGCTGTGCGCCAGGTCCCACACGGCCAGCGCGCCGGCGGCGTGCGCCAGCGCGGTCATCGCGGCCATGTCGTGCAGCGCGCCGGTGCGGTAGTTGACCTGCGTCAGCATCAGAACAGCGACGTCGGCGCCGCGGCCGTCCGACAGGCGCTCGACGATCGCCGCCGGCTCCAGCAGTTCCAGCGACCAGCCGAGATCGCGGCACAGGCCCTCGGCGATGTACAGATCCGTCGGGAAGTTCTGGCGCTCGCTCACGATCACCCGGCGAGCTTGCGAATCGGCCTTGACGATGCGCGAGGCCGCGCTGAGCACCTTGAACAGGTTGACCGACGTCGAATCCGCCGCCACGCACTCGCCCGGCTTCGCGCCGACCAGCGCGCCGATGCGGTCGCCCACGCGCTGCGGCAGCGCGATCCAGCCGGCGTCGTTCCAGCTGCGGATCAGGCCGTCGCCCCATTCCTGCCGCACCGCGGCGGCCACGCGCGCGGGCGTGTCGCGCGGCAACGCGCCCAGGGAATTGCCGTCGACATAGATCACGCCTTCTGGCAGCATGAACTGCTCGCGCAGCGGGGCCAGCGCGTCCGCCGCGTCGCGTCGCGCGCAGTCGTCTCTCGAGAACATCCGGTCGCTCCTGAAGGCCGCCATCCCCCTTGCGGGACGGGAAGTGATTAGTTTAGTATTAAACTATTTACACCTCAAGCATCTTCCGGCGCACCGCCCGGAAGTCGTTCCAGGATAGCCGAGGACAGCATGCGCATCGTCTGCATCGGCGGCGGCCCCGCCGGCCTCACGTTCGCCCTCCTGATGAAGAAGCTCGATCCGGGGCACGACATCACGGTGGTCGAGCGCAACCGTCCGTACGACACCTTCGGCTGGGGCGTGGTCTTCTCCGACGCCACGATGGCCCACCTGCGCCGCTGGGACGAAGAGACAGCCGGCGCGATCGAGGCCGCGTTCGCGCACTGGGACGACATCGTCCTCGAGTTCAAGGGCCGGACGATCCGCTCGGGCGGCCACGGCTTCGTCGGCATCGGCCGCAAGCGGCTGCTCAACATCCTTCAGGCGCGATGCGAGACGCTGGGCGTCAGGCTCGAGTTCGACCGCGAGGTGCGCGACGACGCCGACTTTCCCGACGCCGACCTGGTCGTCGCCAGCGACGGCATCAACTCGGTGGTACGGCAGAAGTACGCGGACGTGTTCAAGCCGGACATCGTCACGCGCCCCAACCGCTTCATCTGGCTGGGCACGAAGAAGCTGTACGACGCGTTCACGTTCGTGTTCGAGCGCACCGAGCACGGCTGGTTCCAGGCGCATGTCTACAGGTTCGATGAGCAGACATCGACGTTCATCGTCGAATGCCCGGAGCACGTCTGGCTCGCGCACGGGCTCGACAAGCTCGACGCGGAGCAGTCGGTCGCGTTCTGCGAGCGGGTGTTCGCGCGCCACCTGCAGGGCGCCGCGCTGATGACCAACGCGCGCCACCTGCGCGGCTCGGCGTGGCTCAACTTCCAGCGCATCAAGTGCGCGCAGTGGTGGGTCGGGGCCGACCGCCGCGACGCCGGCCACGCGCCCGTCGTGCTGATGGGCGACGCCGTGCACACCGCGCACTTCGCGATCGGCTCGGGCACCAAGCTGGCGCTGGAGGATGCGATCGAGCTGGCGAACCAGTTCAGGCAAGCGGGCGACGACATCGCGCCATCCGCGTTGCCGGCGCTGCTCGATCGCTACCAGGCGCTGCGCGCCGTCGAAGTGCTGCGCCTGCAGAACGCCGCCTGGAACGCGATGGAATGGTTCGAGGTGTGCGGCACGCGCTACTGCGACCCGCTGGAGCCCGAGCAGTTCATGTACTCGCTGCTGACGCGCAGCCAGCGCATCAGCCACGAGAACCTGCGGCTGCGCGACGCCGGCTGGCTCGAGGGCTACGAGCGCTGGTTCGCGCAGCGCGGCGCGGCGCTGGCCACCACCCTCTCGCCGGCGGACGCCGTCGTGCCACGCTGGGTGGTGGCGCCGACGCAGCCGATCCCGCCGATGTTCACGCCGTTCACCGTGCGATCGATCACGCTGAAGAACCGCGTCGTCGTCTCGCCGATGGCGCAGTACTCGGCCATCGACGGCGTCGTCGGCGACTACCACCTCGTGCACCTGGGCGCCCGCGCGATGGGCGGCGCGGCGCTGGTGATGGCCGAGATGACCTGCGTCAGCGCCGACGCGCGCATCACGAAAGGCTGCCCCGGCCTGTACACCGAGGCGCAGGGCGACGCGTGGGCGCGCATCGTCGACTGGGTACACACGCACAGCGACGCCCATATCGGCATGCAGCTGGGCCACGCCGGCGCCAAGGGCGCGACGCATCTCGGCTGGGAAGGCATCGACCAGCCGCTGGACTCCGGCGGCTGGCCGCTGATCTCCGCGTCGGCGCAGCAATACCTGCCCGACGTGAGCGACTGGTCGCGCGCGATGACGCGCGCCGACATGGATCGCGTGCTGCACAACTTCGTCCTCTGCACGCGCCGCGCGGCCGAGGCCGGCTTCGACTGGCTGGAGCTGCATTGCGCGCACGGCTACCTGCTGTCGTCGTTCATCTCGCCGCTCACGAACAAGCGCGAGGACGCCTACGGCGGTTCGCTGGAGAACCGGCTGCGCTATCCGCTCGAGGTCTTCGCCGCGGTGCGCGCGGCGTGGCCGGCGCAGCTGCCGATGTCGGTGCGCATCTCCACGCACGACTGGGTCGAGGGCGGCATCACGCCGGCCGACGCCGTGGAAATCGCGCGCGCGTTCAAGGCCGCGGGCGCCGACATGATCGATTGCTCGTCGGGCCAGGTCAGCAAGGACGAGAAGCCCGTCTACGGCCGCATGTTCCAGACGCCGTTCGCCGACCGCGTGCGCAACGAGGCCGGCATCGCGACGATCGCGGTCGGCGCGATCAGCGAGGCCGACCACGTCAACAGCATCGTCGCGGCCGGCCGCGCCGACCTGTGCGCGGTCGCGCGCCCGCACCTGGCCAACCCGGCGTGGACGCTCACCGAGGCCGCGCGCATCGGCTGGAAGCAGGTGAACTGGCCGGCGCCGTACCGCCCGGCCAAGCCGCAGCTCGAAGCCGTCTTCCAGCGTGAACGCGCGGCCGGAGGCACCGCATGACCAACGAGATCCGCAACGGCGACCAGAGCGAGGCCGTCGCCGCGATCGGCGCCATCGAGCTGCCGACCCAGACCGCCGACCTGCTCGCCGAACCGATCGCGGCCGCCGTGCCGCTGTCGCTGCGCCCGACGCCGCGCCGCGTGCTGGTGACCGGCGCGACGCGCGGCATCGGCGCGGCCATCGCGCAGTCGCTCGCGGCCGCAGGCTGGCACGTCACGCTCGCGGGACGCACGCGCGCCGCGCTCGAGGAAGTGCTGGTCACGCTGCCGATCACCGAAGGCCTGACGCACGACTGGGTCGAGCTCGACGTCGCCGACGCGGCGAGCGTGTCGCGCGCGTTCGCCCAGGTGCATGCGAAGGGCGGCGCGCTGCAGGCGCTGGTCAACAACGCCGGCGCGGTCGAGACGAGCCCGCTGGTTCGACTCAGGCAGGACTCGTGGGACCGCATGCTGGCCGTCAACCTCACCGGCGTGTTCCTGTGCACGCAGGCCGCGCTGCCGCCGATGATCGCGGCGCGCGCGGGCCGCATCGTCAACGTCGCGAGCACCGCCGGCCAGAAGGGCTACGCCTACTGCACGGCGTATGCCGCGGCCAAGCACGGCGTGCTGGGGCTGACGCGCTCGCTGGCGCTGGAAGTCGCCGCGCACGGCATCGCCGTCAACGCCGTGTGCCCCGGCTACACCGACACGGCCATCGTGCGCGACGGCGTCGCCAGGATCGTGGCCGCCACCGGGCGCGCCGAGGCCGACGCGCTGGCGACGTTCTCGAAGGCGAGTCCGCTGCAACGGCTGGTCGAGCCCGACGAGGTCGCCGCGGCCGTGCGCTGGCTGTGCGCCGACGCGCCGCTCGCCTACACCGGGCAGGCGATGTCGGTCAGCGGCGGCGAGGTGACGAATTGAACGCGATGCGACGGTTTCCGAGGCGCCGGGTCGGTGCCTGGCGTCGGGGCACGCCGACATGAAAGGCAAGCCGATGACCGCGTCGCGCGATCCGCGCAGCACCGACCGCCTCGACGAGCTGCTGGGCGATTCGCGCATCGGCCACGAAGGCCGCGCCGCGACGACCAACCACGCCGCCGTCAAGACGTGGCTGCGGCTGCTGTCGTGCACCACGCAGATCGAGACGGAGATCCGGCGCCGGCTGCGCACGCATTTCGACATGACGCTGCCGCGCTTCGACTACCTCGCGCAGTTGCACCGCTTCCGCGAGGAGCAGCCCGAAGGCCTGCGCATGAACGCGCTGTCGCGCTACCTGATGGTGACGGGCGGCAACGTCACGAGCCTCACCGACGAGCTCGAGAAGAGCGGCTACGTCACGCGCGCGGTCGACCCCGAGGATCGGCGCTCGTTCCGCATCGCGTTGACGCCGCGCGGCAAGCGCGCGTTCGAGCGCGTGGCCGCGGAGCACGAGCGCTGGGTGATCGAGCTGCTCGAAGGCCTGAACGCCGACGAAGGCGAGCAGCTGCACGCGCTGCTGGGGCATCTGCGCCTGTCGCTGACGCGCCGGCTGCAGGACGACAAGACACGCTGAAAGGCCAACGATGACGCAAGACAAGACCCTGGCCGCGGGGCTGGCCGCCGGCAACCGCCGCCCGCTGGCCGGCTACCAGGCGACGCACTTCCTGTGGGAGTGCAGCGACCGCGTCGCGCGGATCACGCTGAACCGCCCGGAGCGCAAGAACCCGCTGAGCTTCGAAAGCTACGCCGAACTGCGCGACCTGTTCACCGCGCTGCGCCATGCGCACGACGTGCGCGCCGTCGTCATCACCGGCGCCGGCGACAACTTCTGCTCGGGCGGCGACGTGCACGAGATCATCGGCCCGCTGATAGCCCTGCCGGCCCCCGAGCTGCTGATGTTCACGCGCATGACCGGCGACCTGGTCAAGGCGATGCGCCACTGCCCGCAGCCCATCGTCGCCGCGGTGGACGGCGTGTGCGCCGGCGCGGGCGCGATCCTCGCGATGGCCAGCGACCTGCGCTACGGCACGGCGCGCAGCAAGACGGCCTTCCTGTTCGCGCGCGTCGGCCTGGCCGGCTGCGACATGGGCGCCTGCGCGATGCTGCCGCGCATCGTCGGCCAGGGCCGCGCGGCCGAGTGGATCTACTCGGGCCGGTCGGTGGGCGGCGACGAGGCCGAGCGCTGGGGGTTCTTCAACCGCGTCGTCGAGCCCGAAGCGCTCGTCGCCGAGGCCACCGCGTTCGCGCGACAGCTGGCCGACGGCCCGGCGTTCGCGCACTCGCTGACGAAGTCGATGCTGCACCAGGAATGGAGCATGGACATCGACACCGCCATCGATGCCGAAGCGACGGCCCAGGCGCTGTGCATGCTGACCGAGGACTTCGGCCATGCGTATCGCGCGTTCGCGGCGAAGTCCAGGCCGCAGTTCGAGGGACGCTGACATGGCGACGTCCGCCATCGCGCAGGTCACCGCCGCGACCGCGCAGTCGCTGGAGTGGCCCTTCTTCGACGACGATCATCGCGGGCTGCACGCACGGCTGACGGCCTGCCTCGCCGACGGCGCCAGCGGATTTCCGCACGCGCTGCCGCCGCAGGCGTCGCGCGACGACGTCGACGCCCACTGCCGCGACTGGGTGCGCGCGCTGGGCGCCAACGGCTGGCTGAGCCTGGCCGTCGGCGGCAAGGCCTATGGCGGCGACAGCGAGGCGCTCGACACCCGCACGCTGTGCATCCTGCGCGAGACGCTCGCCGCGCACGACGGGCTCGCCGACTTCGCGTTCGCGATGCAGGGCCTGGGCAGCGGCGCGATCACGCTGGACGGCTCGCCCGAATTGAAGCGCCGTTACCTGCCGCGCGTCGCGCGCGGCGAGGCAATCGCGGCGTTCGCGCTGTCGGAGCCCGAGGCCGGGTCGGACGTCGCCGCGCTGTCGACCACCGCGCGCCGCGACGGCGACCACTGGGTGATCGCCGGCGAGAAGACGTGGATCTCGAACGGCGGCATCGCCGATTTCTACGTCGTGTTCGCGCGCCAGGTCGAGCCCGGCGCGACGCCCGAGACGCGCGGCACGAAGACGATCGCCGCCTTCGTCGTCGATGCCGACACGCCGGGCCTGCGCATCGCCGAACGCCTCGACACGATGGCGCCGCACCCGCTCGCGCGCCTCGCGTTCGACGGTTGCCGCGTCCCCGCGTCGCAATGCCTGGCCGAGGCCGGCGCCGGCTTCAAGCTGGCGATGCGCACGCTGGACGTCTTCCGCACCTCGGTGGCCGCGGCCGCGCTCGGCTTCGCGCGCCGCGCGCTGGCCGAAGGCCTCGCACGCGCGACCACGCGCTCGCTGTTCGG
Organism: uncultured beta proteobacterium; assembly: GCA_903845345.1. GTDB lineage: Bacteria > Pseudomonadota > Gammaproteobacteria > Burkholderiales > Burkholderiaceae_C > Scleromatobacter. The sequence continues at coordinate 558 of CAIMXF010000075.1, read as the reverse complement.
CCAGAAGCTGTCCGACCTGCCGCTGACGCAAGCGAGGCTGGCCGACATGGCGTCGACGGTCGACTCCGCCGCGCTGCTCACCTACCGCGCGGCGTGGCGCCGCGACCAGGGCCACACGGTGACGCGCGAGGCCGCGATGGCCAAGCTCGCCGCCACGGAAGGCGCGCAGCGCGTCATCGACGCCGCGCTGCAGCTGTGGGGCGGCGCGGGCGTGCAGAGCGGCCAGGTCGTCGAGCGCCTGTACCGCGACATCCGCGCGCTGCGCATCTACGAAGGCGCGAGCGAGGTGCAGCAACTGATCATCGCCCGCGAACTGTTGAAGGACGTGCAGCCATGAGCATCCTCGAAGTGATCCATGCCGTTGCGGCCTGCTCGCGGGCCGCGCGCCCCTCGCGGGACGGAGCGCCGTACCCGGCGCGGGAGGGGTCGTCACCCACGCGGGCCGTGCGCCGGGCCGCCCCAAGGAGGCCCGCGGTCCCCTCGGGGGACGGAGCGCCGTACCCGGCGCGGGAGGGGTCGTCACCCACGCGGGCCGTGCGCCGGGCCGCCCCAAGGAGG
>CAIMXF010000074.1 GCA_903845345.1 uncultured beta proteobacterium | reverse complement strand
TTCTTCAGCTGCAGGCACAGCAGCAGCACGGTGATCGACGCCGGGCACGGGATCAGGCCGCCGGTGAGCCCGAACAGGATGATCTGGCCGGTCGTCACCTCGCGGCCTGCGAAACGGCGCTGGATCTGGTCGGCGTGCTCGCGGGCGTGGGCGTCGCCGGCGGCTGCATCGCCGATGGCGGCCGGAGCGACCGCATGCGCGTGCGCGGGACCGGGATGGCGGCTGCCGGCGGCGCCGTGGGCATGGCCGTGTTCGTCGTGCGCGTGATCGTGATGATCATGCGCATGCGCGCGGCCGCTATCGTGGTGCGCGTGGTCGTGATGAGCGTGCGCATGGGCGTGAGTCGGTGCATGTGCGCGGTCGTCATGCGCATGCCCCTGCGCGGCGTGCGCGTGGGCGTGCGCCACGCGCGCATGCGCGTGACCGCGGTCATGCCCGTGAGGGTCGTGGTCGTGCCCGTCGTCGCTGCCATGATCATGGAAGCACGCTGCCTTGTTCTGCGATGTCCGCCACAGCATCCACGCCGCGACGCCGATGATCAGCGCCGCCGAGATCAGCTGCATCCACGGCTCGCTGGCCTCGGCGCTCCAGTGCTGGCCGAAGTACAGGCCGCCGAGCGCGATCAGCCAGACGATGGCCGTGTGCGACACGGTCGCCGCGAGGCCCAGCAGCACCGCCTGCATCAGCGTGCCGCGCACGGCGACGATGAACGCCGCCATCATCGTCTTCGAATGCCCCGGCTCCAGGCCGTGCAGCGCGCCCAGCAGGATCGCGCTGGGGATGAACAGCCAGGCGTTGCCGCCGGCCAGCAGAGTGTGGAAATCGGTCATAGGTATTTCGTGATCGCCTTGAACTGGCTGATCGCGTCGCGGGCGCCGACGCCCTCGACGGCATGTTCGAGGCAGTGATCGAGGTGGTCGTGCACCAGCGTCTTCTTGGCGTTGGCAACGGCGCTTTCCACCGCCTGCATCTGCTGGGCGATCTCGAGGCAGTCGCGGCCGTCCTCCAGCATCGCGACGATGCTGCGCAGGTGGCCCTCGGCGCGCTTCAGGCGCTTGATGATGTCGGGATGGGACGGGTGGACGGACATGGTTTTTATCCTGTGGGGGAGGATAGGATACCCGATCCGGCTGTCGCCCGGCGCTGGATCCCACGGATGCCCGCGTCATCCCCGAACAGTCTCATCGCCGTCTTGTTAGTTGTTTTGTACAACTTGTTGGTGTATAGTGGACTCACCGACGCAAGAGGAATGCCATCATGAAGACCGCAACCCAGCTCCTGATCATCGACCCGCAGAACGATTTCTGCGACGTCCCGGCCCGCTATCGTCCCGTCGATCCGCTCACCGGCGTCGCCGTCGCGCCCGCGCTGCCGGTGGCCGGCGCGCACGCCGACATGCAGCGCATCGCCGCGCTGATCCGCGCCGCGGGCGCGGCGCTCGACGACATCACCGTCACGCTCGATTCGCACCACCGCGTCGACATCGCCCACCCGACGTTCTGGCGCCAGGCCGACGGCGGCGCGGTGGGCCCGTTCACGACGATCACCGCCGCGCAGGTTCGCGGCGGCCAGTTCCAGCCGCGCGACCCGGCCGCCCTGCCCCGCACGCTGGCCTATCTCGACGAACTCGAATCGCGCGGCCGCTACACGCTGATGGTGTGGCCGGTGCACTGCGAGATCGGTACCTGGGGCCATGGCGTCCACGCCGACGTGCGCGCCGCCTACAACCAGTGGGAGGAGTCGCAGCTGCGCGGCGTGCGCAAGCTCACCAAGGGCGAGAACCCTTGGACGGAGCACTACAGCGCGATCCAGGCCGAGGTGCCCGACGCCGCCGACGAGCACACGCAGATGAACACCGCGTTCCTCGCCGACCTCGACCGCGCCGGCCTGCTGCTGATCGCCGGCGAGGCCAGCAGCCACTGCGTGCGCGCCACCACCGAGCACATCGTCGCCAACCTGCCCGGCGGCCGGCCCGAGCGCGTCGTGCTGCTGACCGACTGCATGAGCCCGGTCGGCGGCTTCGAGGCGCAGCACTCGGCGTTCCTGGGCGAGATGCGCGCGAAAGGCGTGCGGCTGATGACGTCGGCCGAAGCGCTGTCGCTGCTGCGCGCGTGAACAACGAGAATCAAGCCATGACACCGATCCTGAACAGCCTGCTCGAGACCGACCTCTACAAGTTCACGATGTGGCAGACGATGCTGCATCGACATCCTCAGGCGCAGGCCGAGTACCGGTTCGTGTGCCGCAACACGCCGGCGTTCCCGCTGGCCGAGCTGCTGGCCGAGGTGAACGAGCAGCTCGACCACCTGTGCTCGCTGTCGTTCACCGAGGACGAGCTCGTCTACCTCGGCGCGCTGCGCTACATCAAGAACGACTTCGTCGACTTCCTGCGCATCTTCAGGTTCCAGCGCCGATTCGTGCGGGCGTCGGTCGCGGAAGACGGCCAGACGCTGGAGATCGTCGCCGACGGTCCGCAAGTGCACGTGATGGGCTTCGAGATCTACGTGCTGGCCATCGTCAACGAGCTGTACTTCCGCCGCGGCGACCCGGCCGCCGCGCTGGCCGAAGGCCGCGCACGGCTGCGCGCCAAGATCGCCTCGCTGCGCGCGTTCGGCGCGAACGAACCCGCGCGCGCGCATCCGTTCGAGTTCTTCGACTTCGGCGTGCGCCGCCGCTTCTCGGGCGCGTGGCAGGAGGAAGTCGTCCGCACGCTGAAGGACGAGGTACCCGAGTTCTTCAAGGGCACGTCCAACGTCTTCTTGGCCAAGAAGTTCGGGTTGATCGCGATCGGCACGATGGCGCACGAATACCTGCAGTCGTATCAAGCCTTCGACGTTCGCCTGCGCGACTTCCAGAAGATGGCGCTCGAGAACTGGGTGCAGGAATACCGCGGCGACCTCGGCGTGGCGCTGACCGACGTCGTCGGCATGGACGCCTTCCTGGCCGACTTCGACCTCTACTTCGCCAAGCTGTTCGACGGCCTGCGCCACGATTCGGGCGACCCGATCGACTGGGGCGAGAAGGCGCTCGCGCACTACGCGAAGCTGCGCATCGACGCGCACACCAAGCGCCTGACGTTCTCGGACGGCCTGGACCTGCCGACGTCGTTCGCGATCCATCGCCACTTCGCCGACCGCACCCAGACGGGCTTCGGCATCGGCACCCACCTCACGAACGACGTCGGCCTGGTGCCGCTCAACATCGTGATGAAGCTGACGCAGTGCAACGGCCAGCCGGTGGCCAAGCTGTCGGACTCGCCGGGCAAGACGCTCTGCCAGGACGAGACCTTCCTCGCCTACCTGCGGCAGGTGTTCCATCACGCGTCGCCCGCGGCCTGAGGACGACGCGATGCTCAAGATCACGGTTGCCCAGCTGAACTACATGGTCGGCGACATCGCCGGCAACGTCGCGAAGATGATCGCGGCCGCGCGCGACGCCGCCGCCGCGCAAGCCGACCTGGTCGTCTTCTCGGAGCTTTCATTGACCGGCTACTACCCGGGCGACCTGCTCGACGAGCCCGACTTCCTCGCGCGCACCGCGCAGGGGCTGGCCGACCTGCAGGCCGCGTCGACCGAGTTCCCCAAGCTGCACTGGATCGTCGGCGCGCCGCTCGCGCGCGAAGGCATCGGCAAGCACCTGCAGAACGCGCTGGTCGTCTTGAAGGCCGGCGAGATCGTGCTGCGCTACGCCAAGCAGCTGCTGCCCACGTACGACATCTTCGACGAGCTGCGCCACTTCGCGCCCGGCCCCGACGTCGCGCGCGTGCTGCGCATCGGCTCCACCCAGGTCGGGCTGATGATCTGCGAGGACGGCTGGAACGACGCCGGCGCCGACTACGCCGTCAACCCGTTCTCGCGCCTGGCCGATGCCGCGCCCGACCTCGTGGTGTCGATCAACGCGAGCCCGTCCGACATCGGCAAGCGCGAGATGCGGCACCAGGTCTTCGGCGACGCATGCAGGCGCCACGGCTTCCCGCTGCTGTACGTCAACCAGGTCGGCGGTCAGGACACCGTCGTGTTCGACGGCGCGTCGTTCGCGGTCGATGCGCGCGGCGCCGTCTGCTACGAGGCGCAGCGCTTCGTCGAGGACGTGACGACGCTGTCGTTCGACGACGGCCGCTTCGCATCGGGCACCGGCGCGCCGCTGGCGCCGGTCGATCCGAAGGGAATCTCGACAATGGCGTTCTACCGCGCGCAGATCGTGCTGGGCCTGCGCGACTACGCGCGGCGCTGCGGCTTCTCGAAGGCGGTGATCGGCTCGTCGGGCGGCATCGACAGCGCGTTGACGATGGCGCTCGCGGTCGATGCGCTGGGCGCGGACAACGTCGTCGGCATCACGATGCCGTCGGTCTACTCGTCGGCCGGTTCGGTGGACGACTCGGTCACCTTGTGCCGCAACCTCGGCGTAGAGCTGATCACGCACCCGATCGCCGAGACCGTGGCCGCGTTCGCCAAGCAGTTCGAGGCCTCGTTCGGCCAGCCGCTGAAGGGCCTGCCGCTCGAAAACCTGCAGGCGCGCGTGCGCGGCACGACGCTGATGGAGTTCTCCAACGCGTTCGGCCACCTGCTGCTGACCACCGGCAACAAGTCGGAGATCTCGGTGGGCTACTGCACGCTGTACGGCGACACCAACGGCGGCCTCGGGCTGATCGGCGACCTCTACAAGACCGAGGTGTTCGCGCTGGCGCGGCACGTCAACGAGGCCGCGGGGCGCGAGCTGATCCCGGTCGCCATCATCGACAAGGAACCGTCCGCCGAGCTCGCGCCCGACCAGCGCGATACCGACAGCCTGCCGCCGTACCCGGTGCTCGACGAGATCCTCAAGCTGCTGATCGAAGGCGGCCGCCTCGCGCCGGCCGAGCTGGCGCACGCGACCGGGTTCGTGGCGGCGCTGCGCGCGCAGCCCGGCGGCGACGCGCTGGTGACGCGCGTGCGCGGCATCATCGCGCGCAACGAATACAAGCGCCGCCAGGCGCCGCCCATCATCCGCGTGCGTTCGCGCGCGTTCGGCAGCGGGCGGCAGATGCCCATCGCGGCCAAGGTCGCTTGAAGGCAGACTCCATGACCACGACCTCCGACATCGCCGTCCTCGTCGGCCGCTTCCAGCCGTTCCACGACGCCCACCTCGCGCTGCTGACGCGCGCGCTGGCGATCGCGCCGCGCTGCGTGGTCGTCGTCGGCTCGGCGTTCCAGGCGCGCACGCCCAAGAATCCGTTCACGTGGACGGAGCGCGCCGAGATGATCCGCCACGCGCTGCCCGAGGACTGCCGCGACCGCGTCGCCATCGTGCCGATGCGGGACTACTACGACGAGACGCGCTGGGTGGCCTGCGTGCGCGAGGCCGTCGCGGGGCTGGTCGCCGATGAAGAATCGCCGCGCATCGCGCTGGTCGGCCACTTCAAGGACGCCACCAGCGGCTACCTCGCGGCCTTCCCCGGCTGGACGCTGGACCCGGTCGAGCGCCTGCCCGGCGCCGACGGCACGCAGCTGCGCGACGCGCTGTTCGCCGCGCTGCCCGAGGACGCGCATGCGGCGGTCGCGCTCGACGCCGCGCTCGCCGCCTTCGTCGACCAGGCGCCCGCATCGACCATCGCCTTCCTGCGCGCGTGGACGGCGCTGCCGTTCTTCGCCGAGCTGGCCGTCGAGTGGCGCATGCTCAGGCGCTACAAGGAAGCGTGGCGCGCGGCGCCGTACGCGCCGACCTTCGTCACCGTCGACGCGGTGGTGCAATGCGAGGGCCAGGTGCTGCTGATCCGCCGCGGCAAGGCGCCCGGCCGCGGCCTGTACGCGGTGCCGGGCGGCTTCATCGAGCAACGCGAGACCGCCTGGCAATCGTGCCTGCGCGAGCTCGACGAGGAGACGCACCTGAAGCTGCTGGAAGAGACGATGTGCCGCAGCCTGCGCTCGGTGGCCGTGTTCGATCATCCCGACCGCAGCCAACGCGGCCGCACGATCACGCATGCGCATCACTTCGACCTCGGCGACCGCGAGCCGCCCGAAGTGCGCGCGGACGACGACGCGGCCGCGGTCGAATGGGTGCCGATCGAGCGCATCGCCGCGATGGAAGACCGTTTCTTCGACGACCATTTCCACATGCTCGACCATTTCCTGGGCATCACGCACGCTTGAGGTGCGACGCGCGGCCACAACGGCCGGCGCATTCGCCGCCGGCATCGTGAAGGGCTTTGCAATCGGTCGATGAATCGCCATGGGCCGGGCGCTAACATGGCTTTTGGCCAGCGCCGTCAGCGGCTGGATGTCCGCTCCCGCACCGCAACCTCCCGTCCATGGCCACGTACAAAGGCATCACCTTCCCCGACCACGTGGCACCGCTCGCGCGCCACATGCAATCGGTCGACGACCACCGCGAGGCGCTCGCCACGTTGAGCGGCACCTGGGACACGCTCGCGCTGCTGGCGCACCTGTCCAACCTCAAGGCCGACATGAGCGAGGTGCGCGCGAGCTTCGGCCAGCTCACCGGCGAACTGCTCGTCTGCCTGGCCGAGGAGTTGCTCAAGCTGGCCGACGAGACGCTGGGCCACCAGGCGCAGATCGCCGTCGACGTGCTCACGCGCAACCTGTTCGAGCGCACCGCCGACATCGGCTTCCTGGCCACCGATTCGGCCGTCGTCGACGCCTGCGTGGCCGCCGACCCGGCCGTCCTGCCCGCGTTGCGCGAGCACCTGCGCGCCTATGCCGCGCGCTACACCGTCTACCGCGACATCGTGCTGATGGCGCCCGACGGCCGGGTGCTCACGCGGCTGGTCGACGGCTTCGCCGGCCGGTCGTCGTCGCCCATCGTCGGCCGCGCGCTGGGCCACCCGGGCAGCTACGTCGAGACGTACGAGCCCGCCGATTTCTGCGGCGGCGAACGCGCGCTGACCTACGCGTGGCGCGTCGAGCAGGGCGGCCGCGCGGTCGGCGTGCTGGCGCTGGTGTTCGATCTCGAGCGCGAGGCGCGCCTGATCTTCGAACGGCTCGCCACGCGCGACGAGGTGCTGGCCTTCGTCGACGGCCACGGCCGCGTGGTCGTCTCCAACGACGCCGCGCGCCTGCCGCCGGGCCATCGCGTGGGACTGAGAGACGGCGCCGCATCGCTGCGGCTGGGCGGCGTCACGCACCTGGCCACGCAGCGCCGCGGGCAGCCGTACCAGGGCTATCCGGGCCCGGGCTGGTCGACGGTGGCACTCGCGCCGGTGGAGCTCGCCTTCGGCGCCGATGCCGACGCCAGCGTGCCGGTCGAGTTCTCCGGCGAGAACGTGTTCTCGCAACGCCTGCTCGACGTGCCCGTGCGCGCGCGCGAGATCCAGCGCCGCCTGGACCGCATGGTGTGGAACGGCCGCATCCACCAGGCCGCGGAGTCCAACGCATTCTCCCGTTCGCTGCTCGAGGAGATCGCCGCGACCGGCCGCAAGACCAAGGACGTGTTCGAGCGCGCGTCGTCGGAACTGCTGACCACCGTCGCCTCCGGCCTGCTGGGCGAGGCGCGCTTCCTGGCGGATTTGTCGGTGGACGTGCTCGACCGCAACCTCTACGAACGCGCCAACGACTGCCGCTGGTGGGCGACGTCGCCCGTGCTCGCGACGATGGACGCCCACGCCGCGCGCAAGACGCTGGCGCACATCAACGGCCTGTACACGGTCTACGCGAACCTGCTGCTGTTCGACGCGCACGGCGTGGTCATCGCGGCGAGCCGCGACACCAGCGTCGAAGGCCGCCAGCTGACGAACGCGTGGGTCGCCGACTGCCTCAAGCTGCGCGACCCGATGCGCTACGCCGTCTCTGCGTTCGAGCCCAGCGACCTGTACGGCGGCGCCGGCACCTATGTCTACGCCGCGCCGGTGCTCGTCGACGGCAGCGCCGTCGGCGGGGTCGCGCTCGTCTTCGACAGCACGCCGCAGTTCGAGGCGATGCTGCGCGCCGCGCTGCCGAAGACGGCGGGCTCGATCGCCGCGTTCTGCCGCCGCGACGGCGCGGTGATCAGCCGCACCGGCGAGCTGCCCGTCACGTTGCCCAAGAGCGTGCTGTCGCTCACGGCCGGGCAGTCGTGGTCGGGCGTGCTGGACGAGGGCGGCCAGTCCTTCGTCGTGGGCGCCACCGCGGGCAGCGGCTACCGCGAGTTCAAGACCAGCGACGGCTACGACGAGCCCGTGATCGGCGTCGTCGTGATCCCGTGCGGCAGGCCGGTGGATCGCCGCGTCGCCGCCGCGCCGCAGGTCGCCAACGTGCCGGGCGGCGCCGAGATCGCCACCTTCCTGATCGGCGAGCACCTGCTGGGCGTGCCGGCCGGCGACGTCATCGAATGCATCGAGGTGCAGGCGGCCGTGCGCGTGTGGCGCGGCGGCTTCGCGCAGCGCCATGTCGGCTTCGTCACGTGGAACGACATGGCGCTGCCGCTGGTGGACATCGCCGCCGACGTCAACGCCGCCGGCGCCGCGCAACGCCACGCGCTGGTGCTCAAGGCCGGCGCGCAGTGGTTCGGGCTGCTGGTATCGGAACTGGGCCCGGTCGCCGACATGAAGCTCACCGAGGAGCGCGGCCTCACCGGCAAGGGCGACATCACCAGGCTGATCGCGCAGCTCGCGCGCTCGGGCTCGGTGTTCGTCCCCGTCCTGTCGGCGGACGCGATCTTCGGCGGCCCGGCGGGCTGACGCGCGCGCCCCGCAGGAATGCGGCGTCGACCCAGAAAGGTGTACAGTACAACCCATCAACCCGGAAGTCAAGCCCACCGCACCATGGCCACCCGCAAGACAGCATCCACGAAGAACGACTTCCCGCGCCCGTTCACGACCGTCGACGTGCTGATCTTCACGGTGATCGACGACGCGCTGAAGGTGCTGCTGGTGCAGCGCCCGTCCGACACCGGCGAGCCGCATCCCGGCGCGTGGGCGTTGCCGGGCGGCTTCGTGAACGTCGACCTCGACGCCGACCTCGAGGCCTGCGCGCGCCGCAAGCTGCGCGAGAAGACCGGCGTCGCAAGTCCGTACCTGGAGCAGCTGGGCAGCTGGGGCAGCGCCGCGCGCGACCCGCGCGGCTGGTCGGCCACGCATGCGTACTTCGCGCTGATCGCGTCGGACGGCGTCACGCTCGCCAAGGGCGCGAACGCGGCCGACGTCGCGTGGTTCACGGTCGACCAGCCGCTGCTCGCGAAGAAGAAACTGGCGTTCGACCACGCCGCCATCCTGCGCGCGGGCGTCGAGCGGCTGCGCAGCAAGGTCGAATACACATCGCTGCCGGCCTACCTGCTGCCCGAGCCGTTCACGCTGCCGCAGCTGCAGCGCACCTACGAGGTCGTGCTGGGCCGCCCGGTCGACAAGAGCGGCTTCCGCACGCGCATGATGGCCGCCGACTTCCTCGCCGAAGCGGGCGTCGTCGAGAGCGACTCGAACCGGCCGCCGATGGGCTATCGGCTGAAGGACCGCGGCACGCCGGTGTTCTTCCCGCGCACGTTCAGCCCGCGGGGGTGACGGGCCTCAGCGCTCCAGCCCGGCCTCGTCCAGCTGATCGAACTCCGCCTGCGTCAGCTCGATGTCCCCGGCCTTCACGTTCTCCTCCAGGTGCGCCACCTTCGACGTGCCCGGGATCGGGATGATGACCGGGCTGCGCTGCAGCAGCCACGCGACGGCGATCTGGCCGGGCGTGGCACCGTGGGCCTTGGCGATCGCGTCGAGGGCCGAGCCCGCGCGCGTGAGTTCGCCGGCGGCGAGCGGGAACCAGGGGATGAAGCCGATGCCGTGGGCCTCGCAGTAGTTCAGCACGTCCTCGCTGCCGCGGTCGGCGAAGTTGTAGCGGTTCTGCACGGTGGCCACCGGGAAGACCCTCCGCGCGGCCTCGATGTCCGCGACCGACACCTCGCTCAGCCCCGCGTGGGCGATGACGCTGTCGTCCAGCAGCAACTTGACCGCGTCGAACTGCTCGTCGCGCGGCACCTTCGCGTCGATGCGGTGCAGTTGCCACAGCGCGATCTGGTCGACGCCCAGCCGCTCGCGGCTGGCGTGCGCCTCGCTCACCAGGTGGCTCGGATTGCCGTTGGGCACCCAGCTGTCCGGGCCGGGACGCTCGAGCCCGCCCTTGGTGGCGACCACCACCTTGGTGTACGGAAACAGCGCCTCCTTGATCAGCTCCTCGGAGATTTCGGGGCCGTAGGAGTTGGCGGTATCGATGAAGTCGATGCCCAGTTCGGGCAGGCGGCGCAGCGTGGCGAGCGCGCCTTCGCGGTCGGCCGGCGGGCCCCAGATGCCCTTGCCGGTGATGCGCATCGCGCCGAAGCCAAGGCGGTTGATTTCGAGTTCGCCGCCGATGCGGAAGGTCCTGGGATGCGTGGCCATGCGATGTCGTCCTGTGCGTTGCGATGAGGAAGGGTCGACTCAGTATGGTCAGGCCGCGTGACGTTTTCACGCATGGGGTCTTGGCGCGATTTCCTGTTCTGTGTCAGGCGGTGGGGCGCGTGTCCAGCGACGCGAGATGCTGGTGGATGAGCGCCACCGCCGCGGCACCGTCGCCGATCGCGCCGCCCACGCGCTTGACCGAGCCGGCGCGCACGTCGCCCACCGCGAACGCGCCGCGCACGCTGGTCTCGAACGGGCTGGGCACGCGGCCCGGCAGCACCTTGCCGTCGAGGCCGGTGACGGCGTCGATGCCGGTCAGCACGAAGCCGTGCTGGTCGACGGCCACGCCGCAGCCCTCGAGCCAGCGCGTCTCCGGGTCGGCGCCGACGAACAGGAACACGTTGCGCAGCTCGCGCTGGTGGACCACGCCGTCAGGGCCGCCCTCGCGCCACTTCACGCGGCCGAGGCCCGACGGAAGCTCGCCTTCGAGTTCGACCAGCTCGGTGTTCGTCCACAGCTGGATGTTGGGCGACGCCTCGATGCGGTCGATCAGGTAGCGCGACATGCTCGCCGCCAGCCCCGGCCCGCGAATCATCATGTGCACCTTGGCCGCGTGCGCCGACAGGAACACCGCCGCCTGTCCGGCCGAATTGCCGCCGCCCACGAGCACCACCTCGCAGCCCGCGCACATCTTGGCCTCGAGGCCCGACGCCCAGTACCAGACGCCGTGGCCCTCGAACTCCTCGATGCGCTCCAGCGCCGGGCGCCGGTAGCGCGCGCCGCTGGCGCACACCAGGCTGCGCCCGCGCAGTCGGCGACCGTCGGCCAGGTGGATCGCGAAGACGCCTTCGGTCTCGGCCTGCGAGCAGTCGAGCCGCACCACTTCCGCGGGAATGATCACCTTGGCGCCGAATTTCTGCGCCTGGATGAACGCGCGGCCGGCCAGCGCCTGGCCCGAGATGCCGGTGGGAAAGCCCAGGTAGTTCTCGATGCGCGCGCTCGCGCCCGCCTGGCCGCCGAACGACCGGCAGTCGAGCACCGCCACGCGCAGGCCTTCCGAAGCCGCGTACACCGCCGACGACAGGCCGGCCGGCCCGGCGCCCACGATCAGCACGTCGAAGATGCCTTCGCAGACGCGGTCGTCGATCATGCCCAGCGCGGTGGCGAGCCGCGTCTCGCTCGGGTCGACCAGCACCGTGCCGTTGGGCGTGACGGCCACGGCCTCGGCCTTGGCGGCGCCGTACTGCACCAGCAGCTGCGCGGCCACCGGATCCTCGTCGCCGGTGACTACGTGGTGCGGCTGGCCGTTGCGCTGCAGGAAGTTCTGCAGGCGCAGCACCGACGCCGAGCCGGCCGCGCCGATGAGGGTGGCGCCGCTCGCGCCGGCCTGGATCAGCGAGACGCGGCGCAGGATCAGCGCGCGCATGATGCGCTCGCCGAGATCGGCCTCCGCGATGATCAGCGCGCGCAGCTGGTCGGGCACGACGAGGATGCCCTCCACCTCGCCGACGCACTGCGCGTCGATCAGCGACGACCCGCCGTAGATCGTGCCGGCCTCGGCCAGGAACTCGCCGGGAAAGTAGTCGTGGTACGGACGGACGTTGCCCAGGCCGTCGCGCTGCGTGACGTTGACGCGGCCCTTGACCAGCAGGAACATGCCGCGCGACTTCTGCCCGGCCTTGATCAGGTAGCCGCCGTCGTGGGCGTGGTGCGGCTCGCCGAAGCGGCGGATACGCGCCATGTCGGCGGCGCTCAGCACGGGGAAGGTCTGGTGCGCGCGGCTCGGGTCGGGCTGCTGGCCCGGTGCGGGCGCGGAGGTGTTGGGCGGGTGGTCCACGGGCGGCTCCAGGCAAGGCGACGCGCATCGCATGTGCGCAAGCCGCCACTGTCGCACGACTGCGCGGGTCCTGCATCTGCCTTCGACGATGGCGGGGCACGCGTCTTGCCGCTCGACGGCATTGCCGCTGACCGAGACCTCCATGGCCCTGGACGAAGACATCCGCATCGAACCATTCATCCATGCCGCGGGCGGCTGGACCTCGGTCAAGGAAGTGGCTCACGCGTTGAGCGAGGCGAACATCCGGCTCGACGGCGCGCGCATCCTTCTCAAGCAGAACAAGCCGGACGGCTTCCAGTGCGTCAGCTGTTCGTGGGCCAAGCCGGCCGATCCTCACCCGGCCGAGTTCTGCGAGCACGGCGCCAAGGCGACGGCGTGGGAGCTGACCACGGATCGCTGCACGCCGGAATTCTTCGCGCAGCACACCTTGACCGAGCTCGAAGGCTGGACGGATCTGGCGCTCGAGTCCACCGGCCGGCTCACGGCGCCGATGCGCTGGGACGCGGCCAGCGACCAGTACGTCGAGGTCTCGTGGCAGGCGGCCTTCGAGGACATCGGACGGCGGCTGAAGGCGCTGGACCCGAAGGAGGCCGTGTTCTACGCGTCGGGCCGCGCGTCGCTCGAGACCTCGTACATGTACGCGCTGATGGCCCGCCTGTACGGCAACAACAACCTGCCCGACAGCTCCAACATGTGCCACGAGAGCACCTCGTTCGGGCTGCCCAGGAGCATCGGCGTGCCGGTGGGCACCGTGCAGCTGGAAGACTTCCCGCAGTGCGACTGCATCTTCATCATGGGCCACAACATCGGCACCAACGCGCCGCGCATGCTGCACGACCTGCAGGATTGCCGCGAGCGCGGCGTGCCCGTCATCGTGTTCAATCCGCTGAAGGAGCCGGGCCTGGTGCGCTTCGCCAACCCGCAGTCGCCGCTGCAGATGCTCACGCGGGCCGACACCGCGATGAACACGCAGTACCACCAGCTCAAGGCCGGCGGCGACCTCGCGGCGCTGACCGGGCTGTGCAAGGCGATCGTCGCGCTCGACGACCAGGCGCGCGAGGACGGCGACGACGCCGTCATCGACCACGCCTTCATCGCCGCGCACACGCACGGCTTCGAGGCCTTCTGCCTGCACCTGCGCCAGGTCGAATGGCCCGCGATCGAGGAGGCCAGCGGCCTCACGCGCGCGGCGATCGAATCGGCGGGCACGGTGATCGCGCGCAGCCAGCGCGTGATCGGCATCTACGGCATGGGCCTGACGCAACACAGGACCGGCGTGGCCAACGTGCAGATGGTGGCCAACCTGCTGCTGCTGGGCGGCAACATCGGCAAACCGGGCGCGGGCATCCTGCCGGTGCGCGGGCATTCGAACGTGCAGGGCCAGCGCACCGTGGGCATCACCGAGAAGCCGGAGATGGTGCCGGCCGACAAGCTGAAGGCGCTGTTCGGCTTCGACATCCCGAAGGAAAAAGGCCTGACGACCGTCGAGACCTGCCAGGGCCTCATCGACGGCTCGGTGAAGGCGATCGTCAGCCTCGGCGGCAACCTGCTGCGCGCGGTGCCCGACGGCCCGCGCGTCGAGGCGGGCTGGCGCAAGGCCGGGCTGTCGGTGCAGATCGCGACGAAGCTGAACCGCAGCCACGTCGTCCACGCCGAGGCGGCCTACCTGCTGCCGTGCCTGGGCCGCATCGAGATCGACCGGCAGGCCAGCGGCGAGCAGGCCGTCTCGATGGAGGATTCGACCGGCTGCATGCACGGCTCGCGCGGCATGGCGGAGCCGGCCAGCGACCAGTTGCTGTCGGAGCCGGCGATCGTCGCGGGCATCGCGCAGGCGACGCTGGGCGCGAACAAGGTGCCGTGGGACGACTGGGTGGCCGACTACGCGAAGGTGCGCCTGGCCATCGAGCAGACGTACCCGGACATCTTCAAGGACTTCGAGAAGCGCATGTGGCAGCCCGGCGGCTTCCATCGCCCGCTGCCCGCCTGCCATCGCGAATGGAAGACGCCCACCGGCAAGGCCAACTTCATCTGCCCGCCGTCGCTGGACGAGGACGACGACATGGCCGCGCACGGCCCCGACGTGATCCGCCTGACGACGCTGCGCAGCTTCGACCAGTTCAACACCACGGTCTACGGCAACCACGACCGCTTCCGCGGCATCCACGGCACGCGCCACGTGCTGATGATGAACGACGAGGACATCGTGCGCCTGGGCTTCGCCGACGGCCAGGTGGTGCGCGCGACGACGGCATCGACCGACGGCGCGCCGCGCGAGGTCGGCGGCCTGCGCATCGTGCGCTACGACATCCCGCGCGGCTGCGTCGCGGGCTACTTCCCCGAGCTCAATCCGCTGGTGCCGCTGTGGCACCACGCGGTCGGCAGCCAGGTGCCGGCGTACAAGGCGATCCCGATCCGGCTGAGCCGGATGTGAGTCCTTGCGACTCGCGTAATCCCTGAGGCGCTCAACAGCGCGGCTTCAGCTTGGGCGTGCGGCAACGGGTCTTTGCCTTCCAGCAACGGTCCAGGTGTCAACATTGATAACCGGCTGCCGTTGAATAGGCACGCCCCTTCATGCCTGCTTGACCGAATCGACCTCGATGACCTTGCCCACCGCTCTTTCGATGACGCGTCGCAGCGCGCTCGCCGCCGCCTTGGCCGCGGTGGCCTGGCGCCCCGCGTTCGCGCTGGCCGACGCCGATCCGGGCCAGGCCGAGGCGTTGCACGTGCTGAACCGGCTGGCGTTCGGACCGACGCCCGGCGACCTCGAGCGCGTGACGCGCATGGGCGCGACCGCGTGGATCGCGGAGCAGCTGCATCCCGAGCGCCTCGCGCTGCCCTCCTTTCTCGCCGACCAGCTGGCGTCGCTGCACACGCCCACCGAGTCGCAGCGCGAGCTGATCCAGGAATACAAGCAGATGGCCAAGGAGGCGAAGGACGCCAAGCAGGCCGAGACCGCGTCGCCCGACGGCAAGAAGCCGCAGACCGAGGAAGGCGCGGAGCGGCGCCAGAAGGTCGCACGGATCACCGTGGAGGCCGGCGACGAGCGCCTGCTGCAGGCGCTCAACAGCCCGCGCCAGCTGCAGGAGGTGCTGGTCGACTTCTGGTTCAACCACTTCAACGTGTTCCAGGGCAAGGGCCTCGACCGCGTGCTGGTCGAGAGCTACGAGCGCGAGGCGATCCGCCCGAACGTGCTGGGCCGGTTCCGCACGATGCTGGGCGCGACGGCCAAGCATCCGGCGATGCTGTTCTACCTGGACAACTGGCTGTCGGTCGCGCCGGGCTATCAACCGCGGCGCCCCGGAGGCGCCGCCGGCAAGGCCAGCGGCCTCAACGAGAACTACGCCCGCGAGGTGATGGAGCTGCACACCCTGGGCGTGGACGGCGGCTACACCCAGCAGGACGTCACCGAGCTCGCGCGCATCCTCACCGGCTGGACGATGCAGCCGCTGCAGCAACGGCGTCGACGCCGCATCGACATGGAAGGCGCCCCGACCTACACGCCGCCGCACCAGGGCGACTCGATCTTCGGCTTCGACCCCGAGCGCCACGACACCGGCACGAAGACGTGGCTGGGCCACACCGTCGCGCCCAGCGGGCTGTCGGAAGGCGAATTCGCGCTGGACGTGCTGGCGCGCCATCCGGCCACCGCCAGGCACATCGCGTTCAAGCTCGCACGCCGCTTCGTCGCGGACGACCCGTCGCCCGCGCTGGTCGACCGCCTCGCGCAGCGCTTCCTCGACACGGACGGCGACCTGCGCGCCGTGATGCAGGCGCTGGTCGACAGCCCCGACTTCCGCGATCCGCGGCCGGTGAAGTTCAAGTCGCCGTACCAGTACGTGATGTCGGCGGTGCGCGCGAGCGGCATCGTCACCTCCAACGTCAAGCCGCTGATGGCGGTGCTGTCGCAGCTGGGCGAGCCGCTGTACGGCTGCCAGACGCCCGACGGCTTCCACGACACCGAGGCCGACTGGCTCAATCCGAACGCGATCACGCAGCGCGTGAACTTTGCCACCGCGCTGGCGTCGGGCAAGCTGCCGCTGCAACGCGCCGACTCTCCCGACGATCCCACCGGCAAGAGGGCGATGGAACGCCAGGCCGATCGCGCGATGAACGGCAACGCGCCGGTCGAAGGCTCGACGCCGCCGCTCGACGCGAACGCGCTGCTCGCGACGCTGGGCCCGGCCATCTCGGACAAGACCCGCGACGCCGTCGGCGCCGCGCAACCCGCCCTGCGCGCCGCCCTGGTGCTGGGCAGCCCCGACTTCATGCGTCGCTGAAGGAGACACCCCCATGCAACGCAGACAACTCCTGCAAGCCGCCGCCGTCGCCGGCCTCGCCTGGACCGCGGTCGGGCGCACCGCGTTCGCCGCCACCGCCACCCAGTCCGGCCAGCAGCTGCCCGGCAACAAGCGGCTGATCGTCGTGTTCCTGCGCGGTGCCGTCGACGGGCTCAGCGTCGTCACGCCGTACAGCGAAGGCGCGTACTACCAGGCGCGCTCGTCGATCGCGCTGGCGCGTCCCGGCCAGGACGGCGGCGTGCTCGATCTCGACGGCCACTTCGGACTCAACCCCAACCTCGCGCCGCTGATGCCGCTGTGGCAGGCCGGCAAGCTCGCGTTCGTGCAGGCTTCGGGCTCGCCCGACCCGACGCGCTCGCACTTCGACGCGCAGGACTACATGGAGTCCGGCACGCCCGGCCGCAAGGGCACGCCTGACGGCTGGCTCAACCGGCTGCTCGGCGCGGAACCGGCGGCGATGGTGCCGCCGGGCGCCGGCGCGCACGCGGGCGTCACGCGCGGCATCAGCGTGGGCGCCACGCTGCC
>CAIMXF010000073.1 GCA_903845345.1 uncultured beta proteobacterium | reverse complement strand
GTGCATCACGCCGTCTTCGGTGCGGTTGAACTGCATGAAGACGTTGTTCCAGATCTCGATGTAGCGGTCGCCGTCCTCGTTCGGCGAGCCCGGCGGGCCGCCGGGGATGTCCTCGCCGTGGTCGTAGAAGATCTCGGTGCACGGCCCGCACGGGCCGGTGTCGCCCATCATCCAGAAGTTGTCGGACGCGTAGCGCGCGCCCTTGTTGTCGCCGATGCGGATGATGCGTTCGGCGGGCACGCCCACCGTCTTGTTCCAGATGTCGTAGGCCTCGTCGTCCTCGGCGTAGACCGTCACCCACAGCTTGTCGGCGGGCAGCTTGAAGTGCACCGTCAGCAGCTCCCAGGCGTAGCTGATCGCGTCGTGCTTGAAGTAGTCGCCGAACGAGAAGTTGCCCAGCATCTCGAAGAACGTGTGGTGGCGCGCGGTGTAGCCCACGTTGTCGAGGTCGTTGTGCTTGCCGCCGGCGCGGATGCACTTCTGCGACGTGGTGGCGCGCGTGTACGAACGCTTGTCGAAGCCCAGGAACACGTCCTTGAACTGGTTCATGCCGGCGTTCGTGAACAGCAGCGTCGGATCGTCGCCGGGCACCACCGGCGAGGACGCGACGATGGTGTGGCCCTTCGATTCGAAGAACTTCAGGAAGGTCGAACGGATTTCTGCGGCTTTCATTCCGGCACTTTCTGGGGGCCGCGCCGCGGCGTTCCGGGCGGGCGATGGGGCGTGCGACGAGGTCGCGCGGAGCCCTTGATTATAAGAGGCGGGGTCGGCGCGGCCTCGCGGGCCGGGAATCGGTACAACGTCACCCTGCCGAGGGCAATCTCCTCTTGCCGTCGCGCTGCGCAGCGGGACAATTGGCACCTGCCTTTGTCCCGCCATGACCGAATCGCCCTCCGCGCCCGAAATCCCCGCCGACGCCCCGCCGGCGGTCGCGCCGTGGGTGAGCACGCAGCACGAGATGGAGACGGCCGCGCGCCCCGGGCGCACGCGCGTGTTCCGCGTGCGCATGAAGACCGGGCACGTGCGCGTGGCGGGCGTCACCTATTACCAGGCCACGGTCGCGAGCAAGGCCGACACGCGCGTCGAGCACCTGTACCGGGTGCAACTGAGCTGGCTGGCCGAGTTCGACCCGCGCGACGGCCAGACCCAGCGCTACGCCGAGCGCGCCAACACGGGTCGCCCCATCAACGCGCTGCAGTTCCGCGTGCTGGAAATGAGCTCCGCCGACGGCCAGCGCGTCAGCGTGGCGCGCCTCGGGCCCAAGGGCCAGATCCATGCGGATCCGCCGGGCACCGGCGTGATGAGCCTGCTGCGCGGGCTGCTGGTCGAATGGGTGATGGAACGCCATCCCGACGCCTCCGTGCTCACCGGCTCGCTGTACCAGGTGGACGTGCCGACCAAGGAAGAGATCGAGCTGCGCGACCAGTTCTTCGCGCGCTCGGGCTTCACCGTCAAGCCGACGTCGGGCGGCGGCGGCACCTTCTTCGCGCGGTCGGTCAAGGATCTCAAGACCGGCTGGAACGCCGACAAGGCCACCGAGCTGACGACTCCGGCGCTCGCCGAGGCGGTCAGCGCGCAGATGGAGATGCCGGTGCTGCGCCAGCAGATCGAGGCGCTGCAGCAGCAGCTCGCCGCCGCGCTGAAGGAGAAGAAGGCCACCGAGACGCTGCAGCGCATCTGGCTGGCGATCACCGTGCTGGCGGTGGTGTTCGGGCTGATCTTCGGGATCCAGTCACACCTGGGCAGCTAGCTCTGCCTCGAGGAAGGCCGTCAAGCGCGGATCGTTCGCGAACGCCACGTTGAAGCGCATCCAGTCCGTCGCCTGCAGGGTCGCGGAAAACAGGTTGCCGGGCCCCAGCATCACGTCGTGCTGCGCCGCCCGGTTGGACAGCGCCACCGGATCGGCCAGCCGCGGATGCCGCGCCCACAGGAACATGCCGGCCTTGGGTTCGTGGAACAGCTCGAAGCCGAGCGCGACCAGCCGTTGGCCACAGGCCTCGTGGGCGTCGGCCAGGCGCGTGCGCAGGCTCTTCAGGTGCTTGCGCCAGCGCCCTTCGGTCAACGCGCCCAGGATCAGCCGCTCGCTGAAGGCCGACGACGTCAGCCCCGAGATCATCTTCAGCTGCGCGAGATCGTCGATCAGCGCGGGATGCGCGGCGATGTAGCCCACGCGCAGGTTGGGCGAGATCGTCTTCGAGTAGCTGCCGACGTAGAGCACGCGCGCGAGCTGGTCGAGGCTCGCGAGCGACGGGCGCGGGTCGGGGTCGAGGTCCACGTAGAGGTCGTTCTCGACGACGGTCAGGCCGTGCTTGTCGGCCAGCTGCAGCACGCGGTGCAGGTGCGCCAGCGTGGCGGTCGAGGCGGTCGGGCTCTGCAGGCGCGGCTGGGTGAAGAACACGCGCGGGTGGTGCGTGACGATGGCGTCTTCCAGCGCGGCGAGGTCGTAGCCCTGCGGCGTGCGCGGCACCGGGATCAGCCGCGCGCCGGCCACGCGCAGCGCGAACAGCAGGTTGGAGTAGCCGGGATCGTCGACGAGCACCGCGTCGCCCGCGCGCACGAGGCGGCGGATGGCCAGGTCGAGCGCGTGGCTGGAGCCGTGCGTCAGCAGCACCTGGTCGGGCTGCAGCGAGATCTCCTGCTCGGCGAGGGCGTCGCGGATCCATTCGCGCAGCGGCAGGTGGCCGCGCGGGTCGCCGTAGCCATCGAGCTCGACGTTCTCGGCGGCGAGTCCGCGCAGGCTGCGGCGCACCCCGTCCTCGAACAGCCACGACTGCGGCAGCCAGCCGCAGCCGGCCTTCACGGCCAGGTGGCGGTTCTCGAAGATGCTGCGCAGGTACCACTGGGCGTCGAAGCTGGCGGTCGACGCGAAGCCGGGCACGGCGGCGGTCTCGGCCGGCGCGCGGCGGCGCACGAAGAAGCCGGAATGGGGCCGCGACACGAGGTAGCCCTGCGCGACGAGCCGGTCGTAGGCCTCGACCACCGTGAACACGCTCACCTGGTGCGTCTTGGCGAAGTGGCGGATCGACGGGATCTTCGCGCCCGTGCGCAGGCTGCCGTCGACGATCAGCCGTCGCAGGCCGTCGACGATCTGCGTGACCAGCGGCGTGGGGGAAGCGGTTTGCAGCGTGAACATGGGGGCGATCCGTGCGGTGCCTCGCACCTGGGAAGGACCGGCACCCGCATCCATCATCTGTACAGGGATTGAGACCTGCACAGTATGCAGGCCAATCGCCCCAACTGTACATGGCTGTATTGGTCGGCCGGCACTAAAGTCGACGCACCCGGTCCGGCAGTGTCGAGACATTGCCGCGCCCTTCAGTTCTGCAACGCGCTCCTCGAGGGCGTCGGAGTTTTCCCATGCAACGAGACGCCCACCTGAACAACGCCGCCCTGATGGCGCGCCGCCGCGCCGCCCTGCCCCTCGGGCTCGGCCAGACCTACGAGGTCTTCGCCGAACGCGCGCTGGGCGCCGAGATCTGGGACGTCGAAGGCCGCCGCTACATCGACTTCGCGGGCGGGATCGCGGTGCTCAACACCGGTCACTGCCATCCGAAGATTCTCGAAGCCGTGAAGGCGCAGCTCGACAAGGTGCACCACACCTGCTTCCAGGTGCTGGCGTACGAGCCCTACATCGAGCTGGCGGAACGCCTCATCGCGAAGACGCCGGGCGACTTCCCGAAGAAGGCGCTGTTCCTGTCCACCGGAGCCGAGGCCGTCGAGAACGCCATCAAGATCGCGCGTTGCGCCACCAGGCGCGCGGCCGTCATCGCGTTCGGCGGCGGCTACCACGGTCGCACGCTCATGACGATGGCGCTGACCGGCAAGGTGGCACCCTACAAGACCGGCTTCGGGCCGTTCCCGGCCGAGGTGTTCCACGCGAAGTTCCCGAACGCGCTGCAGGGCGTGAGCGTGGCCGACGCGCTGGCCTCGATCGAGGCGATCTTCAAGTACGACGTCGAAGCCGAGCGCGTCGCGGCGATCATCGTCGAGCCGGTGCAGGGCGAAGGCGGCTTCCACGTCTGCCCGCCCGAATTCGCCCAGGCGCTGCGCGCGCTGTGCGACAAGCACGGCATCCTGCTCATCGCCGACGAGGTGCAGACGGGCGCGGGCCGCACCGGCACCTGGCTGGCCAGCGAGCAGTGGGGGGTGGCGGCCGACATCGTCACGATGGCCAAGTCCATGGCCGGTGGATTCCCGATCTCCGCGGTCATCGGTCGCGCCGAGGTCATGGACAAGCCGGCCCCCGGCGGCCTCGGCGGCACGTACGCGGGCAACCCGCTGGCGTGCGTGGCCGGACTGGCCGTGCTCGACATCTTCGAGGAAGAGAAGCTGCTCGAGCGCTCGAACGCGATCGGTGCCCGCCTGGTTGCCGGACTGCAGGCCATGGCGCGCGATCACCAGGCCATCCGCGAGGTTCGCGGCCTCGGCTCGATGATCGCCATCGAGCTGTTCGCGGACGGCGACCTTGCCCGCCCCGACGCCGATCTCACCAAGCGCATCTGCGCCGAAGCGCTCAAGCGCGGCCTGGTGCTGCTGTCGTGCGGCAGCCATGGCAACGTGATCCGCGTGCTGGTGCCGCTGGTGGCGTCGGATGCGCTCGTCGACGAAGGCCTCGGCATCATGGCCGACTGCTTCAAGGCGCTGGCCTGACCGGCTGGCGCCTGCGAGCCAGCGCCGCCTCCGCAAGCCGCCCGGCGGCGCACGTTCCCGGTGCGCCGAGGCGGCTTTTCTTTTGGTTGCATTGACTCGGGCATTCCCCTTCCCTGGCGCGCCGGAGCCCCGGCCGCAGCGGGTAGAGTTGTCACCATCGCGGGCCACCATCGGCGCTCTCGTGCACCGCCGCGCCACGGCCCAGGAGACTTTCCCATGGACATGAAGACTTCCCCCATCGCGACGCTCAACGACGCGAGCCTGCTGAAGACGGACGCGCTGATCGGCGGCGAGTGGGTCGCAGGCGCCGCGCGCTTCGACGTCAACGATCCGGCCACCGGCCTGAAGCTGGCCGCCGTGCCCAACCTCGGCACGCCTGAGACGCTCGACGCCATCGCCGCCGCCGACAAGGCCTGGCCGGCCTGGCGCGCCAAGACCGCCAAGGAACGCCACGCGGTGCTGATGAAGTGGTTCGCGCTGATCATGGCCAACGCCGACGATCTCGCGCGCATCCTCACCGCCGAACAAGGCAAGCCGCTGGCCGAGGCGCGCGGCGAGGTGGTCTACGGCGCCAGCTTCATCGAGTGGTTCGCCGAAGAGGCCAGGCGCGTCTGCGGCGAGACGATCCCGACCACCGACAACGGCAAGCGCTACATCGTGCTGAAGCAGCCGGTGGGCGTGTGCGCGGCCATCACGCCGTGGAACTTTCCCATCGCGATGATCACGCGCAAGGTCGCGCCGGCGCTGGCCGCGGGCTGCCCCGTCGTCATCAAGCCGGCCGAACAGACGCCGCTGTCCGCGCTCGCGCTGGCCGAACTCGCGCAGCGCGCCGGCATGCCCGCGGGCGTGCTCAATGTCGTCACCGCCGACGGCGCGCACTCGGTGCTGGTGGGCAAGGCGCTGTGCGAGAGCGACACCGTGCGCCACCTGTCGTTCACCGGCTCCACCGAGGTCGGCCGCATCCTGATGCGCCAGTGCGCGCCCACCGTCAAGAAGCTGTCGCTGGAGCTGGGCGGCAACGCGCCGTTCATCGTCTTCGACGACGCCGACATCGACTCCGCGGTCGAAGGCGCGATGGTCTCCAAGTACCGCAACGCCGGCCAGACCTGCGTGTGCGCCAACCGTTTCTACGTGCAGGAAGGCGTGTACGAGACCTTCATCGCGCGGCTGGCCGAGAAGGCGCGCGGCATCAAGGTGGGCAACGGCTTCGAGCCCGGCATCCACCAGGGGCCGATGATCGACGGCAACGCCGTCGCCAAGGTCGAGGCGCACATCGCCGACGCGCTGGACAAGGGCGCCCGCGTGGTGGTCGGCGGCGCGCGCATCGACGACCGCTTCTTCACGCCGACCGTCATCGCCGACGTCACCTCCGAGATGCTGTGCACGAAGGAGGAGACCTTCGGCCCGCTCGCGCCGGTGATGAAGTTCAAGACCGAGGCCGAGGCCGTCGCACTGGCCAACGCCACCGAGTTCGGGCTGGCCAGCTACTTCTACAGTCGCGACGTCGGGCGCATCTTCCGCGTCGGCGAGGCGCTGGAGTACGGCATGGTGGGCATCAACACGGGGCTGATCTCCGTCGCGGAAGTGCCGTTCGGCGGCGTCAAGCAATCGGGACTCGGCCGCGAAGGCTCGCACCAGGGCATCGAGGACTACGTCGAGGTCAAGTACCTCTGCCTCGGCGACATCAACAAATGAGGGCTGCCGCCCTCGCCGGGCTCGGGCTCGCCGGCGCGATCGCGTGCCTGCCCGCGCACGCGGGCTCGCTCACCGTGCGGGCGGGCAACGACGGCTGGACCGTCAACGAAGACCCGCAGGCCGACGCCAACGACTTCCTGCTCAAGCGATTCGTCAACGGCAGCGGCCCCGACGAGCGCTTCGGCCGCAACGGCCAGACGCCGTTCACTCTCGGCGCCAACAACGACCCGCCGGCCAGCGTGCGGGTCGATGCCACGCGCCGCACGTGGATGGTGGGCGCCAGCCTCGCAGGCAACGAGCCGCAGCCGGTCATCGCGCGCTTCCTGGCCGACGGCAACGTCGACCTGCACTGGGGCGTGCAGGGCAAGGTGCAGCTCTCGCCGGCCGGCGTCGCGGTCAAGCCCAACGACCTGCTGCCGCTGGCCGACGGCTCGGTGCTGGTCGCCGGTGAGCTCACCGGCGTCGTCGTCCCGCGCGCCGTCGTCTTCCACCTGAACGCCGACGGTGCGCTCGATCGGAGCTTCGGCAGCGGCGGCGTGTGGCAGCGGCCCGGCGCGGACGGCGACGCGTCCGTCGCCACCAGCCTCGCCGCCAGCACCGACGGACAGGCCGCGGTGGCCGTGTCGGTGCGCGGCGCGAAGCCCGGCTCGGAGCTGTGGGCCATGACCGACGTCGCGCCCGCGGTGATCCAGCGCCAGCCCGCCGACCCCGCCAGCGACGGCGAGGACCTGCGCGTCGACTGGGTGACCGACCACTGGGTGCTCGGCACCGGCGGCGGCGCCACCGGCATCGTGCCGCCGGCGTTGCTCACCGGTCGCGCCGCGGGCGCGGCGGTGGCCAGCGCGGCGAGCGATCCGGGCGAAGGCGGCTTCAATCCGTTCGCCGCGGTCGCGGCATCGGCGCCGGCCGCCAGGACCGCCGACGACGGCCTGCCGTGGTCGTGGATCGCCACCGCGGTCGTTATGCTGGTCGCGGCAGTGGCCGCCGTGATCGCGATTCGTTCGCGTCGACCGCCGACGGTGCTGCGCAAGCCGCCGGGCTACTGAACGCGCGGCGACGGCTTCACTCGTCGTTGGCGGCGCCGGCGATCACCTGGCCCAGCTCGGACACGTTGCCGTTGGACGCCTGGCCCACCGCGCGCCGCATCAGCGACGCCGCGTCCTTGCCGTGCGCCGGGTACTGGCCGATGCCGACAGTGCCCATCACCGGAAGATCCTGCCCGGCGACGTTGAACGGCTGCTTCAGCGACGACAGCAGCTTGCGGGCGACGCCCTCGGCGTCCGATTCGGCATCGATCCAGGCCAGCAGCACGCCGTACATGTCGGACCCCAGCGAGGCCACCACGTCGCTCGCGCGCAGCGCCGCGCGCAGGCGCACCGCGGCCTTGCGGCGCAGCACGTTGGCGGCCTCGGCACCGAGCGCCATCTCGGCCGCGCGGAAGCCCTCGAGGCGCAGCACGATCAGGGCCATCGCCGCGGGCTCGCGTTCGCGCAGCGCCAGCAGGTGGGTCATGTGCTCCAGCAACTGCGCATGCGTGGGCAGGCCGGTGGTGAGGTCGGTGCTGAAGGCGCGCTTGGCGCTGGCGTCCATGCGCTTGCGCTCGATCGCCACGCGCAGCACGCGGCCCAGCGAATCGTCGCTCGCGTGGCGCTTGGCCAGCACGTCCTGCACGCCCATCTGCAGCAGCTTGATGCACTGCACGGGCGTCGGCTCGGGCGCCACGACCACCACGGCCGCATCCATCACCGCATGCGCGAGGCCGGGCCAGGCGAGCAGCTTGTCGTAGTCGGCAGGCGTCTTGACCTCGACCAGCAGGGCATCGCACGGGCTGTCGTGCAGCGCGTCGGCGATGTCGGCCAGGCTGCGGCACGCGTTGACCACGAACGGCCCGTAGGACGACGTGAACAGATCCGGCGCGACCGCGCTGAGGCAGATGACCTGGTAGGGATTTCCCATGGGGACCCACGTTGAAGTGGTCACGATGATGCCCCAGCTTTGCTGCGGTGCACAGGCATGGAAACACTGAAGCATCCCGTCAACAGCGGGCCGAAAGCGCGTCTGTTCGGCGCAATGCAAAACGCCCGGCAGGTGCGGGCGTTGCGTGGGATCTGGAGCGGGTGATGGGAATCGAACCCACGTATGAAGCTTGGGAAGCTGCTGTTCTACCATTGAACTACACCCGCAGCGGAGCCGATTCTACGTGCTCCGCCGGACGGCCGGCGACGGCCGTGTCCGGATCAGTTCGCCGGCGACGCGGCCACGCAGGCATTGGCCACGCAGGCGGGCGTCGGCGGCGCTTGGACCGCGTCGACGCACGACGTCGGCGGCGCCAGGCTCACGGCCCGATCGGCGAGCATGCGCTCGTTGGCGGCGGCGGCGCTGGCGGCGTCAGCCGTCGGGGAGACCAGCGAGTACACGTGATAGTCGGCCACGCCGCAGTGGCCGGACACCGAGGTCAGCGTCAGCACGCCGCACTGCGCGGCCGCGTTGCAGGGCGAGGGCACGGCCAGCGCGATGGCCTGCGCCTGCGCGGTGTTGGCCTGGTCGAGCGCCTGCTCGTATGCGTCGTTGGACGAATCGCCGCCGCACGAGGCGAGCGACACCAGCGCGAGCGTGAGAAGCGCCGACTTGATCCTGAGCATGCGAATCCTTCCCTGATTTCTTTTGATCTGGTGCCGGTGCGGGCATGCGCGCCCGCGGTCACCTTTCTAGTGCGCGGCAGCGACGCTGTCAACCGCGCCAGCGCCCAGGCCCGCCGCCAGCCAGCTGGCAAGCGGGCTCGGGCGAGAGTCGTCGCGACGCAAACGCCGCGCCGATTCACGCGCATCGATTCGGCAGGGCCCTCGATCAAGGGCAGGGCGGCGTCTCTCGGGCGAGCTGGGTGCGGCAGTTGGCCCAGAACAGGCGCAGCAAGGACGCGCCGGGACCGGTCTGCGCGCTGCCCTTCCAGCGCGCGGAGGCGAGGTCGACGAACTCTTGCGGATCCGGGCGCGAGAAGCCCATCGACCAGTCCGAGAATTCGCGCTCGAGGATGGTCTGGTTCATCAGCTCGCTGACCTGGTAATGGCTCTCGCTCGCGCGGACGCGCGCGAAGGTCTCCATCACGGCGTCTTCCTCGCCCTCGAGGTACTGCAGGAAGTTGCCGTCGCAGTACATGAGGACGCCCGTGATGCCGTGGAGGGCGTTGAGCCGGCGCGACTCGGAAACGATGCGCTGGATCTGTTCCTCCAGCAGGCTCCAGGACGCGGCGCTGACATAGGCGATGGCGTGCATGTTCGTGCTCCGTTCGGGTGGATTCAGGCGAATGCGGCGGCGTGCACGTCGGCGGTCCTGAACGCGGCGACGAGGCTCAGCAACCCGGCCGCCTGCTGCTTCAGGCTTTCGGCGGCGGCGGCGCTCTCCTCGACCAGCGCGGCGTTCTGCTGCGTGCCGCGGTCGATCGCGGCGACCGCCGTGTTGACCTGCACGATGCCCGACGACTGCTCGCTGGACGACGCGTTGATCTCGCCCATCAGGTCGGTCATGCGGCGCACCTGGGTGACGACGTCGTCCATCGTCGTGCCCGCCTCGCCGACCAGGTGAGAGCCGGCCTCGACCTTGTCGACGCTGTCGCCGATCAGCGTCTTGATCTCGCGCGCCGCGTTGGCCGAGCGTTGCGCCAGGCTGCGCACCTCGGCGGCCACGACCGCGAAGCCGCGGCCCTGCTCGCCGGCGCGCGCGGCTTCCACCGCGGCGTTCAGCGCGAGGATGTTGGTCTGGAACGCGATGCCGTCGATGACGCCGATGAT
>CAIMXF010000072.1 GCA_903845345.1 uncultured beta proteobacterium | reverse complement strand
CGGCGGCTGTTCTCGAAATAGTCGATGCCCTTGTCGCGCATGAACGCGTCCTGGATGCCGCGGAAGTCGATCCACATGTGCGAGTACTGGTGGATGAACAGCGGGCCGGCGACGAGGTGCTCGTGGCCATAGATCTTGCGCCATCGGTAGCCCTTGAGCCACTCGTCCCAGGTCGACATCGGCACCTTGTGGTGCTCGGAGCCGAGCGCCAGCGCCATCATCAGCAGGCCCTCGCTGTAGCCGCGCCAGTGGTAGCGCAGGAAGCCGCGCTCGGGCTTCCAGCCGTGGCAGATCGCGCCGTCGCAGTTGCCCATCCAGTCCCACTCGACGCGGTCCACGAGCAGCCTGGCGGTGGCGCGGATCTCGGCTTCGTGCTCGGTCTCGTGGTCGAAATAGGCGGCGGCGGCCAGCACGCCGGCGATCAGGAACGAGGTGTCGATGCTCGAGAGCTCGCTCTTCCAGGTGCGCGTGCCGGTGCGCATGTCGAGGAAGTGGAAGTAGAAGCCGCGATGTCCGGTGGACTGCGGCGAGCCCGACATGTCGGCATTGGCGAAGAAGCGCAGCGTCCGCAGCGTGACCCCCACGGCCTGCGGCCGCGTCATCCAGCCGCGCTCGACGGCGAGCGGGTAGGTGGTCAACGCCATGCCGACCCCGGTGATGCTGCACGGGCTGTCGGGCTGAGTCGAGTCGAGCACGAGGCCGCTCGCCGGATCCGTCGTCGCCTCGAAGTAGTAGAACGCGTGATGCTGCGCGCGCTCGATCAGGACGGCGACGTCGCGATCGTCCTCGGCGTCGCGATCGGCTTCGGAGTGGGGGCGGGGGATGTTGTCGGCGGCCTTCATGGGGATGCGGCAGCGTATCCGAAAGCGCATGCCATTGTCCGGGGCCGGCCGATGCAGGCCGGATGCCTGGCTCATCCTCGCATCCCCGCTGGGCGCCGGCTGCCTCGCTCATCGGCTGGGCGCTTCTCAGGGCCCCGGCGTTCACCGAGAATGGCACGCCCGCGGGCGCAGGCTTGCGCGTGTCTTGCGTGGGCATGTGGTTTGCCATCACGCGGCAATTTCGCCGCGCGGGCAGGCGCGGCCGTCGAAAATCGACGCGGTCGCCGGTGCGGCCGGTCAACGAGGAGGCAAATGAGTTCCGTAACCACGTCGCCGACGGGCGCACATGACGACGTCTTCGTCGGCGACAGCGACATGGCGCGACAGATGCGCGCGCACGACTGGGCGTCCACGCCGCTCGGTCCGGTGTCGGGCTGGTCCGCCTCGCTGAAGCTCGCGCTCGGCCTGCTGCTCACGTCGCGCTTCGAGATGTGGCTGGGGTAGGGCGACGACATCCATTTCTTCTACAACGACGCGTATCGGCCCACGCTCGGGAGCAAGCATCCACAGGCGCTCGGCCAGCCGGTTCGCGCGATCTACCCCGAGATCTGGGACGCCCTCAAGGGCCGCTTCCACAGCGTCTACAGCGAAGGCGCCTCGACCTGGGATCGCGCGCTGCTGCTGCTGATCAACCGGCGCGGCTTTCTCGAGGAGACGTACCACACGTTCTCGTACAGCCCGCTGCGCGGCGACGGCGGCCGCGTCGAAGGCATCTTCTGCGCGGTGTCCGAGGAGACCGAACGCGTCATCAGCGAGCGCCGGCTCGCGTCGCTGGGGGCGCTGGCGGGAACCCTGTCCGCGGCCGAGGGCGAAGCCGCCGTGCTGCGCGCCGCCGCGCGCGGCCTGGAGGGCAACGGCCGCGACCTGCCGTTCACGGTCACCTACCTGTTCGACGCCGACGGCGCGGCCCACGTCGCCGGCATGACCAACGTCGCCGAGGGCAGCGAGCTCGCACGCCGCGCCGTGGCCACGCGCGACGCGCTGTTCGACGTCGGCTCGATCTGGCGCGACGCGCAGCCGATCGAGGTCGACCTCGTGCCCAACCTCGACTACCCGATGGGCGCGTGGGACATCCCGCCGACGCGCGCGGCCATCGTGCCGATCGTCGGCCAGGGGTCCGACCATCCGCTGGGCGCGATGCTGGTCGGCCTCAACCCGTATCGCCATGGCGATGCCGACTACCTGTCCTACCTCGGGTTGCTGGCAGGCCAGATCTCGTCGAGCCTCGCCGGCGCGCGCGCGTACGACGCGGAACGCCTGCGCGTGAAGACGCTCGCCGAGGCCGTCGCGCTGCGCGAGGCCGCGGCCGACGCGCTGGCCCAGGCGAATCGCCAGCTCACCAGCGAGGTGGCGTTGCGCACGCATGAGCGCGACCGCATGCAGCGGCTGTTCGAGCAGTCGCCCAGCTTCATGGCCCCTGCTGCAGGGCCGCGAGCACCGCTTCGCATTCGCCAACAAGGCCTACCTGCAACTGATCGGCCATCGCGACGTCGTCGGCCTGGCGGTGCGCGACGCGCTGCCCGAGGTCCAGGGCCAGGGCTTCTTCGAACTGCTGGACGGCGTCTTCGACGAGGTGACGCCGTTCGTCGGCGCCAACATGAAGGTGCAGCTGCAGCGCGCGCCGGCGGCGCCGCTCGAGGAGCGCTTCATCAACCTCGTCTACCAGCCCATCCTCAGTTCCGAGGGCACGGTCGAGGGCATCTTCGTCAATGGTTTCGACGTCACGCACCAGCACCGCGCCGAGTCGGCGCTGCAGGCGCTCAACGAGACGCTGGAGCAGCGCGTGATCCAGCGCACCGCCGAACTGGGCGACGCGCTGCGCAAGCTGCAGCACGAGTCGGCTGAACGCGAGGCCGCGCAGACCGCGCTGCGCCAGGCGCAGCGCATGGAGTCGCTGGGCCAGCTCACCGGCGGGGTGGCGCACGACTTCAACAACCTGCTGCAGGTCATCAGCGGCAACCTGCAGCTGCTGCGGCGCGAGGTGGCCGGCAACGAGCGCGCCGAGAAGCGCGTGCAGAGCGCCATCGGCGGCGTCACGCGCGGCGCGAAGCTCGCGTCGCAGCTGCTCGCCTTCGGCCGCCGCCAGCCCCTGGAGCCCAAGGTGCTCAACATCGGCCGCTTCATCAAGGGCATGGACGACATGCTGCGGCGCGCGCTCGGCGAGGAGATCGAGCTGGAGACGGTGATCTCGGGCGGGCTGTGGAACGCGCTGGTCGATCCGGGCCAGATCGAGAACGCGATCCTCAACCTCGGCATCAACGCGCGCGACGCGATGCCCGACGGCGGCAAGCTGACGATCGAGGCCGGCAACGCGATGCTGGACGACGAATACGCGCGCATGCACGAGGACGTGCAGCCCGGCCAATACGTGATGGTGGGCGTGACCGATACGGGGTCCGGTATCCCGGCCGAACTGATCGAACGCGTGTTCGAGCCCTTCTTCAGCACCAAGCCGGAAGGCAAGGGCACCGGGCTCGGGCTGTCGATGGTCTACGGCTTCGTCAAGCAGTCGGGCGGCCACGTGAAGATCTACAGCGAGGTGGGCCAGGGCACGACCATCAAGCTCTACCTGCCGCGCGTGCACCAGGCCGAGGATGCGCTGGCAGACGAGACCGCGGCGCCGGTGCGCGGCGGCACCGAGACCATCCTGGTGGTCGAGGACGACGACGAGGTGCGCGAGACCGCCGTGGGCCTGCTCTCCGACCTCGGCTACCGCGTGCTGAAGGCGCGCGAGGCGATGGGCGCGCTGAGCGTCATCGACAGCGGCGTGCCCATCGACGTGCTGTTCACGGACGTCGTGATGCCCGGCCCGCTGCGCAGCCCCGAGCTGGCGCGCAAGGCCAAGGAGCGGCTGCCCGGCCTGGCGGTGCTGTTCACCTCGGGCTACACCGAGAACGCGATCGTGCACGGCGGACGGCTCGATCGCGGCGTGGAGCTGCTGTCCAAGCCGTACACCCGCGAGGCGCTGGCGCGCAAGATCCGCCACGTGCTGGCCAACCAGGAGCAGCAGCGCGTGCTGAGCGACATCGAGAGCCTGGCTCGCGTCGATGCACGGGCGTCCGAGGCGGCGGTCGAGTCCGGCCCGTCGCGCGTCGGCACGGTGCTGCTGGTGGAGGACGACGAGTTCATCCGCGAGACGCTGGCCGAGCTACTGGCCGTGTCCGGCCACCTCGTGCTGCAGGCCTGTGACGCGCCGTCGGCGCTCGCCGCGATGGCCGCGCATCCCGTGGACGTGATGGTGACCGATGTCGGGCTGCCCAAGGTGTCGGGCATCGAGCTCGCGCGCGACGCGCTCGCGCGCAAGCCGCGCCTGGCCGTGATCTTCGCCACGGGCGATCCCGGCGGCCCCGCCAAGGCAGGCGTGGACGCTGCAGCCGTGCTGGTCAAGCCGTTCTCGCCGGAAGACCTGGAGACGGCGGTGGCGAACGCGCTGAACGACGAGCGTTATCGGCCCCTTTGACGGTCGGATCGCGAACGGCGACGTGGGGCGAGAAAACCCCATGTCACCGAATCGACACAAAGGGAAAACACCGCCGCGCGCGGCGCCCGTCGTCGGAAACAATCGCTCCTGGAACATTCGCTTTCCGACGCGCTGGAGGGCAGGGTCGGATGCGATCGTGCACCGGACGTCTCACGACGCCAGGTGCCCGGAGTACTTCCTGAGGTGATGTTCCGGGGTGAAATTTCAGGGGCCGCGATTGCGGCCCTTTTTTCGTCTGGACGACACGTCGGTAGCGAATGTCCCGGCGTCCCGCGGCCGGTCAGCCCTTCACCGCGGCGTTGTGCTTCTTGTTGTAGATGCGCTTGCTCTGGCGGTTGTCGGCACGCGCGATGCGGCGCTGCTCGCCGGCGCCCACGTTGCCGTTCGCGCCCGCGCGGGCCTCGCGCTTGTCGACATGCGCCTGGCCGCGTTCGAGGCTGGCCGCCTCGTGGTTGGTCAGCGCGCCGCTCTTGACGCCGTTGTTGATGCGCTGCTGCTGGTCGATGTTGCGCTGCGTGTCGGCCTGCGCGCGCTGCGACGACGCCGACAGCGGGTTGCCGTTGATGCCATTGGTCTTGGCTTGATGGATGTCGCTGCTCGTCTTGTTCTGCGCGGCGGTCAGCCGGGTCTTCTCGGCCGTCGTCATCGGGCCGTTCTTCATGTCCTGCGCCTGGAGCTTGTCGACGTGGGCCTCGTCGCGCTGCAGCTCGGAGTTCTCGCGCGTCGTGATCGCGCCGCTCTGCAGGCCGTTCTCGATGCGCTGCTCCTGGTTGACGTCGCGCTGGGTGGTGTTGCCGGCGCTGGTCTGCGCCGAGGCCGCGAAGCTGCTGCCGAAGGCGGCGGTGGCGATCAGGGCGGTCACGAGAAGATTGCGGTTCATGGTCTTGCTCCTGCTGGTGTGTGAGTGTGTCGGTCGCGAACGGGGTGGTGTGTTCGTGGCGATACAACGAAGGCGTGACGACACCGGTGCACCAACATCACCTGGAGATGCACGCGCTTGACGCGACAGCAATGCGGCAAGGAGATGTATCGCGCGTCAACCGATGTCGGACAATCGCCCCATGCCCACGCCCAACGACATCGACCCGTCCGTCGACAAGCGCCTCACCGACCTCGAGGTCAAGGCCAGCTTCAGCGAGGACCTGGTCGACCACCTGAACGACCTCGTCGCGCGCCAGCAGGAGCAGATCGCCCTGCTGATCCGCGAGGTCGGCAAGCTGAAGGATCGCGCGCCCGACACCGGCGGCGGCGCCACGCGCGATCCGCGCGAGGACGTGCCGCCGCATTACTGAGTTCAAGGTGCCGCAAGCGGGGACGTAGTACATTGGCACAAATATGGTTCGATGTCCGCATGCTCCCGCCTGAGCCGACCAGCCCGCCGCAACCCGACGTCGCCGCCGCGATGCGCGGCGACCTGGCCGACTGGCGCCAATGGCTGGCGCGGCTGATCGTGCTGGCCTACGCCGCCGCCGCCGGCCTGTCGGTGGTGGCGTTCTCGAAGCTGTGCGACCTGGCGCAACGCGGGTTCTCGAGCGTGCTGGCGCTGCATCCGTGGACGCCGCTGGTGTGGACGACCGCATGCACCGCGGGCGTCGTGTGGCTCACGCGTCGCTTCGCGCCGGGCGCCGCGGGCTCGGGCATTCCGCAGGTGATGGCGACGCTCGATCCGGCGGTGCCGGCCGCGGCGCGGGCGACGTTCGTGTCGCTGCGGCTCAGCGTCGCCAAGGCGGTGCTGACCGCGGGCTCGCTGCTGGGCGGACTCGCCAGCGGTCGCGAAGGCCCGTCGGTGCAGATCGCGGCCGGCGTGTTGCAGCACGCGCGGCGCTGGCTTCCGCCGCATCCGGGCATCTCGGAGCACGGGCTGCTGGTGGCCGGTGGCGCTGCCGGCATCGCGGCGGCGTTCAATGCGCCGCTGGCGGGCGTGATGTTCGCGATCGAGGAGCTCGCGTCGCGGCTGGAGCAGCGCAGCAGCGGCCTGATCATCGCGGCCATCGTGCTGTCCGGGCTGATGGGCGTGTCCTTCTTCGGCAACGCCACCTACTTCGGCGTGATCGAGGTGCCCACGCTGCACTACTCGATGTGGTGGCCCGCGCTGCTGCTGGTGCTGGCCACCGGCGGCCTGGGCGGCATGTTCGCGCGCCTGCTGCACGCATCGATCACGGGCTCCGGCGATCGCCTGGGCCGCTGGCGCGCCGCGCACCCGGTGGCGTTCGCGGGCGCGTGCGGGTTCGCGGCCGGGGCGATCGGCATCGCGAGCCACGGCGCGACCTTCGGCAGCGGCTACGGCTACACGCGCGGCCTGCTCGAAGGCCATGTCGACGTCCCGCTGCTGTACGTCACGCTGCGCGTGGTGGCCACCTGGATCGCCGTGTGGTCGGGCGTGCCGGGCGGCATCTTCGCGCCGTGCCTGGCGATCGGCGCAGGGGTGGGCCACGACATCGCCGCGCTGTGCGGCGCGCAGGCCGACTCGTCCGCGCTGATCGCGCTCGGCATGGCGGCGTTCCTCGCGGCCGTGACGCAGGCGCCGATGACGTCCTTCATCATCGTCATGGAGATGGTGGGCGGCCACGCGATGGTGCTCAGCCTGATGGCGGCGGCGCTGGGCGCGAGCCTGGTGTCGCGCTGGATCGCGCATCCGCTCTACGCGGCGCTGGCGCAGTCCATCGTCGACCGCGTGCGCGCGAGCGCGCCGCCGCCGCCGGTCACTGCACCGTGACGCTGAAGACCACCGTGCCCGTGCCGCCGCTGGGCAGCGATCCGGTCAACGTCCACTCGACGCTGCCCGCCGCCCCGACCGCCGGCTGCGCCGTCACGTTGCAGGCGCTGATGCCGGTGGGCAACGCCCCGCAACTGGCCGCGGCGAGCAGAGTCCAGGCGGGCGTCTCGTCGCGCACCTTGACGGCGCTGACCGCCGACGCGCCCTGGTTCGTGTAGGTGATCGTGTAGGTGATGACGTTGCCGGACGTGGCGACCGTGCGGTCCACCGTCTTGACCAGCCGCAGGCCGTCGGCCGCGCCGACGATGGTGAGGTCGCCGCGCGTGGCCTGGCTCGTCAAGGCGTTGTTGGCGTAGGCGAACGAGGCGGTGAGCGTGAAGGTGGTGCGGGTATCGGTGGCCGCGGTAGCCGGCGCGAAAACCTTGACGATCACGCACACCGCCTGGTCGGCGACGACGGACGTGGCCGCGGCCAGCCGCGTCTCGCCCGAATCGAGTTGGCCGTTGCAGTTGGCGTCGAGGTAGATCGTGGCGCTCCAGCCGACCGGCGGCGTGGCCAGCGGCGCCACCGCGAAGCTCAGCTGGCCCGCGCTGCCGACGTGGAAGACATGCGCGTAGAGCGCGGTGGTGCCGGGGGCGACCGACTGCTGGCCGTCGGTGTCGAGCCGGTTGATCGGCACGTCGCCGAAGTTGACGCCGGCGTAGGTGCTGCCGATCACGTGCGTGAAGCTGGTGGTGGCCCCGGCCTGCGCGAACGCGCCGCCGGTCGTGCCCGCGTTGCCCGAGACGCCCACCATCGTCGCGTCGGCCGCCTGCGACACCTTCAGCACGCCGGTGCCGGCCGTGGACGGGATCCACGCGACGTACGCGCCGGTCGGGTCGGTCTTCTCGCTGTCCCACAGCGTGGCACCGGTCGAATCGGTGACGTTGACGGTGACGTCGCCCAGCGCCACCTCGCCGCCGTCGCGCACGCCGTTGTTGGCGACTCCGCCGCCGCTGCCGTTGTCCTTGAACACCGCGCCGGCCAGCGAGCTGCCGTGGTACAGGCCGAAGCTCTGCGCCGCGAGGTCCGCTGCGGCCACCGTGATGCTCTTCGACAGCGTCGGCGACTGTGTGCCGATCCAGCCGGTCGGGGCGATCGGCGTGATGGACGAGGGCGAGCCCGACGTGCTGATGACGACGGTGTACGTCCCCGGGTTGAGCGTCGGGAACGCGTAGTTGCCGGTCGTCGGGTCGACCGTGGCGACCACCGAGGCGAGCGTCGGCGTGGCCGGGTTGACGAGCTTCGCGTAAAGCGTGGCGCCGGTGCCGGTCTCGCCGCTGTCCTGGCGCGCGTTGTGGTTCGCGTCGTTGTAGACGCAGCCCGCGACGGCGCACTCGAAGTACGTGCCGCCGCTCGAGACAGTCACCTGGCCGATCTGTATGCCCAGCATCGACATCAACGGGTCCAGCACGGTGGGCAATGCCGTCTCGAGGATCGGCGTCACCGCGGTCGAGATGATGGTGCCGAGCAACGGCAGCACGACCGCGTCGAGGACGTTGCCGAGGCTGGGTGAAATGGTGACCTGCAGGTTGCCTGCCAGTGAGGTCAGCAGCGTCGTGGCGGTGAGGCCGGAGGTGCTGGCCGTCTGCGTCTGCACGCCCGTCCCGCTGAAGTTGAGGGTGGTCGGCGTCGGCGCGACGCCGGTGACGGCGGCCTTCGCATAGACGCCGATGGTGCTCGTGCCGCTCACCAGCGAGGCGATCGTGCCGGGCGTCAGGTCGGTCGCGACGTTGATCGCGCGCGAGCGGTTGAAGAAGTTGAGGTCGGAGATCGTGCCGAGGTATATCGACGCGATGCCCGGCGTCGCCTGCACCGTCATCGCGTTGGTGATCGCGTTGACCGCGCTGATGACGCCCGTGGCGTGGGCGACCTCGACATAGACCGTGAACGTGGACAGCGTCAGCGTGGTGCTGCCGAGTGCAGCGCTCAGCGCGCTGGTGTTGAGCGACAGCGATGCCGCCGTGATGCCCAGCTTGACGCGCAGCGCCGACGAATGGAAGGTCGTGCCGGCCGGCCCGCACACGTAGACCGGCGGCTCGACCGCCTGCACCTGCAGCGCGATGCTGGCCAGCGAGGACTGGCCCAGCTGCGCGCCGGTGATCGTGATGGGCGTCGGCGTCGTCGCCACGTTCTGCGTGTTGTACAGCTGCACCGCGCCGTCGATCAGCGCCAGCGCGTTGATCTGCGTGGTGCCGACGATGCCGTCGCTGCTGAGCAGGCTGCCCAGCGTGATCGTGCCGGGAAGGTTCAGGTTCGCCGCGACGTTGCCGAGGCTGGCTGCCAGGCTCGTGTTGCCGGCCTGCGAGGCGGCGGTGCCGATCGCGCCGGTCAGCTGGCCGAGCGTGATCGGCGTGTTGAGCGCGGTCGCAGGCGTGGACACGGCCAGCGTCGCCTGCAGCGCGTTGATCGTGCCGAGCAGCGACACGTTGCCGCCGGCCACGGCGTTCCAGTCCAGCACGCTCACGTTGACCGTGGAATTGGTCAGCGAACCGAGCAGCGCGTTGAGCAGCGTGCCCTGCGACGAGCTGATGCTGGCCAGCCGCGGGCCGGCGACGACGCAGCCGCCGCCGGTGCACGCATTCGCAGCGGGCGCGGCGAGCAGCAGCACCGGCAGCACGACTGCCAGCGCGAATCGACGCAGCGCCGCGACGATGCTCATGGCGAGGCCTTCGCGCCGGCGCCGGGCCTGGCGCCGAACAGCGACTCGTCGAACTTGAAGCGCATGCGGATGTAGGCGCCGGCGGCGGTGGTGTTGTCGTCGACGAGGTCGCGGTCGCGGAAGCCGCTCAGGTTGTAGCCGGCCGACAGCCACAGGTTGTCGATGACGCGGTAGCCGAGCTCGGCGCCGATGCTGGCCGTGCGCTGCGACAGCGACGCGTTGCCCAGCACGCGCGCGGCCAGGCCGACGTCCCAGCGCTCGCCCAGGTCGCGCGTGACGCGCACGCTGGCGAGCTGCGCGTTGCCGGCGACCCAGCGGCCGTCGACCAGCTGCACCTCGTGCTTGGCCGCGTACTCGCCAGTGAGCATGAAGCCGCGCGACACCTGGTAGTCGGCGTGCGACGAGACGACGTGGACGGCGCTGCGCTCGAAGTCGGTGCCGCCGTCGTCGCGCTTGAACTCGTAGCGCGCGAGGCCGTTCACGCGGTTGGCGACCGTGTCGCGATAGGCCACGCCCAGCTGGAAGCGTTCCTGCAGCAGGCTGGTGCCGCCGGTCTTCGATTCGGTCAGCGCGTAGGCGTTGCGGCCCAGCAGCGTCCAGTCGTCGTCGATCTTGTGGGCGACGCCCAGCGTCGACAGCGCGCCGCGGCTGCCGGTGGAGTCGCGCAGCTCGATGCGGCCGCTGGCCTTGGTCAGCGCGCTGGCCGTGTATTCGATCGCCGCGGTGACGGCCAGGTTGTCGTCGGAGTCCTCGCCGGCCAGCGCGCGCACGCGCTCGAAGCTGGTGTTCAGGCGCAGGCCGTCGGCCAGCCTGTATTGATTGCGCAGGCCCATCGCGGCCTGGGCCTCGCGGCCGTCGATCGCGTCGCGCACGCGGTATTCGCTGAACACGTGCGAGTCGTGCGTCACGTCGGCGTCGATGCCCACGAGCGTGGTGTTGCGATGCTGGGCGGCGTCGAGGTCGAGCTCGCCGGTCAGCGACGAGACGATCTCCTGGCGCGCGTACAGGCGCGAGCCCGGGCTCAGGCGATAGTCGCCGCCGACGGCCAGCAGGTGTTTCTCGGCGTCGTGCACGTCCTGCTCGCCTTCGACGAACGCGGTGGCCCGGTCGACGCCCGGCACCGGGGCGCTGACCTTGGCGCGCACGGTGGAGGTGTCGCCGTTGGGGGGCGTCGCCGTCGACGTCGAGGCATCGTCGACGGCCGTCGAGGCGCCCGGGCGATCCTGCACGTGGCGCGCGCCCACCTCCAGCTTGACGCCGCCTTCCAGGCTGCGCTCGACGCCCACCATCAGACCGTTGCGGCGGTCGCCGGTCGTCGCGTCGCCGGAGCTGGCGGCGTCGACGACCACGCGCGTCTTGTCGCCGACCTGGTACGAGGCCTTCAGGTTGGCCTCGTTGCGGCCCTGGGCGATCGTCGACGACGCGTTCTCGAACGTCGCGTCGGTGTGCGCGGCCTGCGCCTGGATCTTCAGCTTGTCGTCGTCGTGCTTGAACTCGATGCGCTGCGCGTCGCCGCGGTCGCCGGTGAGGTCGTGCGCCGTGTGCGCGCCTTCGACGGTCAGCGTGGTGTGCTCGTCGGGCTTGAAGGTCGCGTTGACGCTGCGCATCTGCATCGTGTCGAGCGGATCCTTGTCCATCACCAGCGCCATGCCCACGGCCAGCTTGTCGCCCAGCCTGACCTTGGCATCGGCGCCGGCCACGACGAACGACGGGCCGCCGGTGGCCGACTCGTAGCTCACGCGGATGAATTGCGGATCGAGGTCCGGATCCAAGCTGGCGACCGGCGCGTGCAGCAGCAGGCGGCCGGTGAGGGCGTCGATGTCGTAGTCGGTGAAGGCGACGAGCGCCGTGCTCTTGACGACCAGCGCCGGCTGGTTGCGGTCGCGCGCGATGACTTCCACCTTGGCGCTGTTGTCCAGCGGCACGCTGGCCAGCATGAACGGGCCCGACGTGCCGTTGGCGGCGATCTCGTCGACCAGCAACCGGCTCGCGGCCTGGCTGACCCACGCGGTCGCGTCGACCGGGCCGTCGTCGACGTGCACCTTGGCGCCGGTCAGGCTGCGCTGGTAGGCGCCGAGCTGGCGCGCCGGGTCGTCCGACTGCGTCGTGAAATCGCCGTACAGGAGATAGGACTTGTCGTGCTCCAGGCGCACGTACAGGTGCGAGGTGGACTGCGCGTCGAAGCCCTTGACGGAGGCGTCGCCGTAGACCGGGTAGAACTGGTCGGGCTGGATGTCGCGGAACAGCCGCTGGTTGCTCTCCTTGCTGGAGTCGTAGCCGATCGTCAGCAGCGAGCTGCCCAGCACCTTGCCCTTGAGGAACACGGCTGCGCTGCCGTTGCCGGAGTTGTCGCCGGTGCCGTTGGTCGCGAAGGCGTTGAGCTGCGTCTCGAAGGCGTCGCCGGAGCCGGCCGACACGATGGAATTCGCGCTCAGCTTGCGCAAGTTGAACGCGCCCTCGACGATGCCGGCCGCGATCATGGGCCGCAGCGCCGGCACGAACGAGACGCGGCCCCTGGCCGACACGTTGCCGCTGGTCGCGCGCAGCTCCGCGGCGCCGGGCGCGCGCGCGGCGCGCAGCGGCAGCACGGCCTGGCCGCCCTCGACGAAGGTCTGGATGCCGGGCGTGCGCGGGTCGAGGTCGTCGACGTCGAACTCGCCGGCCGACGCGTCGAGCGTGATCGGCGTGCGCGCCATCACCGGCACGCCGCGCGCGTCGGCCAGCGTGATCTTCACGGGCACCAGCGTCTCGCCGTCGGCGGGGATGCCGTCCTTCGGAAGCTCGAACGCGATGCGGGCCAGGTCGCCCGGCGCGCGCACCTGGATCGCGACGCGGCCGCGCACGTTGCCGAACGTGTCCTTGGCGACGAGCGCGAGCTCGTGGTCGCCGGCCGGCAGCGGCACGCCGACATAGTCGCGCGCCTGGATCCGGCGCGCCTCGTCCTGCACGCGGGTGCCCACGCGCTCGTCGCCGATGTCCTTGCCGTCGACGGCCAGCGTCAGCACGACCTGCGACGAGCCCTTCACACGCACCGTCGCCTGGGTCGATGTCAACGACTGGCCGTCGCGCAGGTCGAGGAAGCCCAGCGTGTTGTCCAGCGCGGCGACGCGTTCCTGCAGCGTCGGCTCGACGACGGCCGCGGCGTCGGGGACGGACGCCGCCCTGGCCGCGGTGCTCACTCTCAGGCCGCGCGCGCCGTCGGCGGCCTGCGCCGCGCCGACCACGCCGGCCGCGGGCTGCGCGCGCACGTCGCCGGCCGGCGGCACGCCGCCGTCGGCGCGGAAGTCCATCTTCAGCGCGGCGCCGAGTTCCTCGTTGGCGTCGACGCGCAGCGCGATCAGCGCGTCGGTCGTCTTCGAGCAGCCGCCCAGCGCGAAGTCGGCGCGGTGCAGCTCGCCGTTGTGCGGGTCGACGAAGCGGCTCGCGCCGTCGCCGGCGTTGCGCGACGACGTCGCCAGCGGCGTCATGCCCGGCGGCAGGGTGGTGGCGTCGAGCTTGAGGACGT
Organism: uncultured beta proteobacterium; assembly: GCA_903845345.1. Lineage (GTDB taxonomy): Bacteria > Pseudomonadota > Gammaproteobacteria > Burkholderiales > Burkholderiaceae_C > Scleromatobacter. The sequence continues at coordinate 28,410 of CAIMXF010000072.1, read as the reverse complement.
GGGTGCGCGGGGCGATGCCGTAGAAGCTGTACCGGCCCTTGCCGTCGGTGACGACGAAGCTGCCGTCCTCCATGAACAGGCGCACGCCGGGCACGCCCGGTTCGCCGGCGTCCTGGATGCCGTTGCCGTTGCAGTCGGCGAACACCTTGCCCAGCACCATCGCGCGGTCGGTGAACACGCCTTGCTGCACCTGCACGGTCGCGGCCGCCACGTTGCTGACGGTCGGAAACGGCAGCGCCGCGGTGGCCTGAGCGCGGTTGACGCCATCGCCCTGCAGCGCGAGCGGGCCGATGGTGGCGCGATAGCGCAGCGTGCGCGTCTGGCCGGCGGCGATCGCGGGCACCGCGAAGCTCAGCACGCCGCCGCGCCGGCCGACCGGATCGTCGGCGGGCTGGCCGTCGAGCGTCGTGCTGGACTTCATGTAGGCGAAGCCGGTGGGCATCGTGTCCTGCAGCGTGACGCCGTCGAGGCTGGCGCCGCCGACGTTGCGCACGACCACCGTGTAGCCGACCGATTCGGCGATCTCGGCCGTCGCGCGCGAGGCCGTCTTGGTCACCGACATCGCCTGTGGCACCTGGTCGATCGGCAGGTCGATCAGCATGTTGCCGATCGCCATGTTGACCGCGAACGTGCCGTCGAACGAGCCCGGCATGTTGATGCGGCGCTCGGTCGGCATCGATGCGGGCGCGTGCGTGGACGGGTAATGCCACTGCGCCGGCGGCGTCACGTCGATGCGGTACTGGCCGGGCGCCACGACCGGGAACGTGTAGCTGCCGTCGCTGCCGGTCGTCACCTGCGCGGGCGCGGGCGTCACGCCGTCGTAGCCGAACACCTTCGCGCTCCGGCCGGCCATGCCGCCGTTGCCGTCGCCGGTGACGTCGACGATCGAGACGACCGCGCCGGCCACCGGCAGCTCGGTGGAGCTGTCGAACACGACGCCGCTCGGGTCGATCAGGATCTGCGCCTGGATCGTGCCGCCGCCGCAGCTCTCGACCCGCGCGGTGACGATGTCGTTGGACGCGGCCGGCACCAGCGGCGTGAACGTCGCGGTGGACTTCACCTGCGCTTGGAAGCCGCCGCTGTTGGCGCCGGTCATCAGCTTGAACTGGAACAGGCCGCTGTCGGGGCCGCTCTCGGTGGCCGTCACCTGCAGCGTCTGCTGCAGCTTCTGCGACCAGATGTCGACCACCATCGTCTCGACGACACCGGACTGCTCGTTGCAGCCCGTCGCGCTGACGCCCACGTAAAGCGTCCTGGCGAACGCGGCCGCGGTGGCCGTGTGCGAATAGGTCGCGTCGGTGTAGAACGCGATCGTCGCGGGCGTGTCGGATATCGTGGCCGTCACGACGTTGGACTCGAGCGCCATCGCCTGGCCGTTGCCGTCCAGCCAGCTTGCCTCGGCCTGCAGCGAGACCGCGTTGCCGGCATGCGCCAGCGCGGCGAGGCTGGCCAGCGCCATCCCGGTCGCGAGGCGCAGCAGGCGTGCGGGCCGGGCGAACGACGGATGCATGGGAGCAGCAGCGCGAGAAGGGACGGCGATGCCGACGCGGTCAGGGCGTGATGCGCACGCCGAAGGTCAGCACCTCGGACTGCCCGGCGGCGAGCGTGCCGACGGTGGCCTGCACGCTGCCGCTCGCGCCGGAGGCCGGCGCCGTGACGGTGCCGATCGACGTGGCCGCCGGCACCATGGCGTGGTACGTCGTCAGCGGAGGCGTCGCGTTGGTGATGACCAGGCCGGTGACCGCCGCGGGGCCGGCGTTCGTGGCGGTCACGGTGTAGCGAATGCAGCCGCCGGGCAGCGCGCCGGAAGTGATCGCGTTGACCGAGAACGCGGTGTCGGCCACGCCGTCGCAGTTCGCATCGAGCGCCTGGGTGGTGACCAGCGTCACCTGCGAGCCGACGACGGTGCTGGCGTCGGTCGCGATGGCGGCGGCCGGCGCAGCGATGCCGGAGATCATGCCCGTCGTGGTGGCGGTCAGCGTCGTCGAGTCGGCCAGGCCCGCGCTGGCGCCGGCCGGCGCGGTGACCTTGACGATCAGCGTCGCGCTCGCGCCCGGGGCGAGGCCCGCGGCGGTGTTGGCGCCGTTGGTGCCGCCCGTCAGCTGGGCCAGCGAGGTGACGACCGGGTCGCCGGCGTCGAGCACGCCGTTGTTGTTCTTGTCCCAGTAGACGACCGTCGTGAAGCCGGCTTGCGCGTCGGCCGCGACCAGCGCCACCGTGCTGGCGACGCCGTCGCCCTCGAGCACGTTGCCGGTGTTGGTGATCGTGTGGACGTAGGTGACGATGCCGCCGGCGGTCGTCTGGCCCGTGTGGTTGGGCGTGATGACCAGGCTGCGCACCGTGTTGACGGTGATCGCGTCGTGCAGGCGGTCGGACGCGCCGGTGGCGGGCGACAGCGCGCGGAAATACAGCTGGCTGGTGCCGGCCGCGAAGCTGGCGGGCACGGCGACGTCGGCGTAGACCGGCCTGGACACGCCCGACAGCAGCGTGCCGGTGTTGGTGATGATCGCGTTGTTGGCGTCGCGGAACGTCACCGACCAGCCCGCGGGCAGGCCGGCCGAGAGCGCGGCATCGGTGGCGGCGGCGAGGTCGAACGAGTCGGCCACGGCGCTGCTGTTGGACACGAACAGCGGCACGCGGATCGTCGCGCCCGGGTTGACCGCGAGCGTCAGCACGGCCGAGGCCTCGGGTCCGGCGCCGGTGCCGGTGGCGCCCGGCACGGCGGTGTTGTTGGTCAGGTCGACGGTGTTGCCGGCGATGGCGGTGAGCGTGTCGGTGGCCGTCGCGATCTTGGTCGCGTCGGCCTTGGACGTCGCGATCGCCTGCACCGTGTACGGGCCGCCGGTCGAGCCCGGTGGCAGCACGGCCTTGACGACGATGTTCTGCACCGCCGCCGCGCTCATCGGTCCGGAGTCGGGGATGCCGTTGCCGTTGGTGTCCTGCAGCGGCGTGAGGCCGTCGGCCTGGAACAGCTGGAACGTGGTGCCCGTCGGGAAGGTGGACGTGCCGATCGTGATATCGAAGCTGTCCGCGCCGTTGCCGGTGTTGGTCAGGACGTCGGTGAACGCGACGGTGCCTCCCTGCGGCGCGCTGGCGACGGTGGCTCCGGCGAAGGTCAGCGCGGCGTTCTGGTTGACCGTGTACTGGATCGTGTTGGCGTTGCTGGCCGAGACCTGGCTCGCGCCGTCGTTGTAGGCGAACGTGCCCGTCATCGCGGTGGCGGCGTTGGCGCCCGGCGCGAGGCCCGCGTTGACGTTGACCTGGTACGTGACGGTGCCGCTGGCGCCCGGGGCGATCGAGGCGATCACCGCGGTCGGCTTGCCGGAGGCGGTGACGCCGTAGTCCCAGATGATGCCGCTCTGGCTGTCGGTGTTGCTGGCGTCCGTCAGCGTGACGCCCGAGCCCGTGACGCTCCAGCGCGCGCTGTTGGCTACGTAGGTGAAGCCCGAGGGGATCAGGTCGTTCAGCGTCAAGCCGCTGGCCGTCGCGTTGCCGGTGTTGGTGTATGTGAGGGTGATCGTGCGGCCGGTCGACGGCGACGGACCGGTCGTCACGTCGATCGCCTGCGTCACGTTGATCACCGCCTGCCCTGACACGGTGGTGACGTCGGCGACGTTCGCGCTGACCGTGGGCGCGAACACGCTGGTCGCGGTGACGGTGGTCGTGTTGGCGGTGCCGACCACGGCCGTCGACGGCATCACGCCGGCGACGACGAACTTGAAGGCCTGGCCCGGCGCCAGCGTGCCGGTGGTGGTGATCGGCGTGGCGTTGTCGGGGATGCCGTCGCCGTTGGCGTCCGCGTAGAACAGCACCGAGCTCATCGTCGCGGCGCCCGACTGCGCGGCTGCCAGCAGGAAGCTGTCGTTGCCGTTGCCGGTGTTGACGAGCGTCTGCGGGTAGTAGACCTGGCCGCCCGGCGATATCGTCCTGGCGCCGGGCGCGGCCAGCGTCAGGCTGCCCACCTGCTGCACCGTCGTCACGACCGTGTTGGACGTCACCGTGCGGCTGACCGCCGACGCGTCCGAGTACGTGGCCGAGGCCTGGTTGCCGATCACGGCGCCGGCCGGGGCGGCCGTGAGCGCGTGCGCGGCGGGAGCGGCGAACAGGCCGCACGACAGCAGCGTCGACAGGGCGAGCGCGCGAAGGCGGGAGGCGAGGGCAGTGGTCATGGAAGTTCCTGCGACGGGACGGACATGCGGCGGCTCCGACCGGGCCCTTCAGGGCTTCCGTCGGAGTCCGCGCGGGCGCGTGAGTGAGCGAGGGATGCCCTAGCGGGCGGCGGCGGTCGGGGCGAGCAGCTGCACGCGGGTGCGCACGGTGCGCGTGGCGCCTGCCGGGACGTCGCCCAGGTCCCAGCGCAGTGAGCGGTAGTCGGCGCCAGGCACCGGCTTGCTCACCTGGCGGCCGTCGGGCGCGGTCTCCACGCGCATCAGCGGCAACGGCGCGAACTGCTTGCCGTCGGTGCTCGCCAGGTCGGCGTGCGGGGCCGCGGTGTCGAGCAGGTATTCGACGCCGGTCGGCGGCACCGGTACCGTCACCATCACGTGGTGCATGACCGCCGTGGTCGGGTTGCGGTAGACCGCCTGGTATTCGAGCCGGTCGCCGGCGCGGGCCTGGGTGGCGGTGACCAGCTGCTCGGCGTGGCCCGGCGTCGCGGGGACGATCTTGAAGGCCGACAGCTCCAGCGATGGAGCAGCCGGTTCGGCCGCCTGGCCCGTCACCGGCAGCAGCGCGATCACCAGGCCGATGCCCAGCGAGAACAGCAGCGCGACCAGGGCGAGCGCTTCGGCGATGCGGTCCTCGCGCGAATGCGGCACGCTGCCGTTGCGGAACCACGCGTAGCCGGCGTCCTGGCTTGGGGGTGGCGATGCGTTGTCGTTGGTCATGGCGTTTCCTCTTTCGCTCTGTCGTCTGGACTCTCGGTGGGCCGCGCGAATGCGATGCCGTCCTGAAAGTTTTCGGACGTGACCGAATGTGTATGAGCGCCCGACTGTGGGGATGTCTCCACCCGGATCGTCAGGAATGCCACGCATGGCGGCGTCGAGAAGGCCCCACGCTCGATCTGCGTCGGCGCGCGATGTATCCCGCTGCTACCAACGGCAGCGGCCTCTTCCCGAGGCCGCCGTCAGGTCGTTCGATGCGTCGCCGTCAGAGGTCGATCAGCTTCTCGCGGATGGCCCAGCGCACGAGCGCGGGCACGTCGGCCAGTTCGAGCTTGGCCATCAGCCGGCTGCGGTAGGTGTCCACCGTCTTGGGAGACAGGTGCAGCTCGTCGCCGATCGCGGCGCTGGACTTGCCGCTGGCCACCATCACCAGGATCTGGCGTTCGCGCGGCGACAGCGTGTTGCCGCGCTCGGTGTCGGTGGTCAGGCCCTGCACGGCGATGTCGGTCAGGCCTTCGCCGAGATAACGCCGGCCTTGCATGACGGCATCGACGGCGGCGACGAGCTCGACGCTCGCCGACCCCTTGAGCACGTAGCCCAACGCCCCCATGCGCAGTGCCTCGGCGACGTTGCGCGGCTGGTCCGACATCGACAGCACGATGACGCGGGTCGACATCTGCCGCCTCTGCATCTCGGCCAGCACCTCGAAGCCAGATCGGCCATCGAGGTGCAGGTCGAGCATCAGCACGTCGGGCGCAAGGCGGTTGACCTCGGACAAGGCCTGCGTGATGTCCTCGCTCTCGCCGACGATCGCATGGCCCGCGCCTTGCAGCAGTGCGCTCAGCCCCGCCCGGACGATCGGGTGATCGTCGATCAGATAGATTCTTGCCATTTTGTCTGCTTCTCCCTGGGTGCAACGTCTCGATCCGAGCGAGCGCGGCACGCCTTGCGTGATGGGTGCCCCGGCCTGCGGCTCGACGACCCCTTCTTCGAGTCGTGTGCGGTACGGGTTCGCACCTGCTCCTCAATTCGAACGGTACGCCGCGTGCGTGCCGCGGTCAATCGTTGAAATGATCGGTGCGACTGTACGCTGCGCTGCAGTGGGCGGTGCTGCGCAACAGCGGGCGTTCGAGGCGCCGATTCGACGTCCGCGCGGTCGCCCATGGCACGCCCTCTGCAAGCGCCAACAGACGGCAATCCTGGTTCGCCGCCGACTCTCAGCCGGCGCCGAGCGCTGCCAGCAGCCGATCGATCTCGACCGGCTTGACCAGGTGGGCGTCGAAGCCGGCGACCGTCGCGCGGGCGATGTCGTCGGCGCCGCCGTAGCCGGTGAACGCGATCAGGCGCATCGGCTTGCCGGCAAGGCGCCGGCGGATCTCGGTGGCGAGCTGGTAGCCGTCCATGCCGGGCAGGCCGATGTCGATGACGGCGGCCGCCGGGGCGAAGGAGTCGAGCTGCGCGAGCGCGAGATCGGGATGCACCGCCGTCGACACCTCGTAGCCGAACGCCTGCAGCAGGATCTCCATCGACTCCACCGCGTCGACGTTGTCGTCGACCAGCAGCACGCGCGGGGCGCCGGAAGATTCGGTCGGGCTGGAAGCGTTGGACATGCGAGTCGTTCTAGGGCGTGGGATGGACCTGCAGGGATTATGGCAGCGGGCAGGGCGCGGTCCGCCGGCTGTCCTACATCCGGTCATCTAGTCGACCTACCTCGTTCGCGGGATGCGCCGCCGACACTCGATGTGACTCGACAACGTTTCGCGGAGATCCCCATGGCAGACAGCGGCGCAGGCCATCCTCGCATGCCCGACCAGGCGCGGCGATGAGCGCCGTCCACGTCATTCCCAGCTCGGACGAGACGCTGGAGCTGCCGGTTCGCACCGTCGGTGCTCCGGGCGAGCCGCCGCACGAGAAGGAACGCGTGCTGCTGCGCACGCCCATCGACGTGCGCAATGCGTCGATGGTCGTCGTCGCCTCTCTGCTGGGCCTGTACGCACTGCGCTGGGCCGCCGAGATCGTCATCCCGGTGCTGATGGGCCTGCTGTTCAGCTATGCGCTCACCCCGCTGGTCGACCGCCTCGTGCGCCTGGGCGTGCCGCGCGCGCTGGGCGCGGCCGTCGTGATGATCGCGCTGGTGGGCGGCGTCGCCTGGGGCACGTGGTCGCTCAGCGACCAGGCCAACGACCTCATCGAGTCGCTGCCCAACGCCGCCCAGAAGCTGCGCGACACGCTGCATCCGCAGCGGCGCGACCCGAGCCCGTCGACCATGGACAACGTGCAGAAGGCCGCGGCGACCCTGGTGCAGGCCACAGACACCAAGCCCACGCCGGGCGTCGAGAAGGTGCAGATCGTCAAGCCGTCGTTCAACATCCAGGACTACCTGTTCACCGGCACGATGCGCGCGGCCCAGGCGGCGGCGCAGGTGCTGGTGGTCGCGTTCATCACCTACTTCCTGCTCGCCGCGGGCGACACGTTCCGCCGCAAGCTCGCCCGCATCGCCGGCCCCAACTTCGCCAAGCGCAAGATCACGGTGCAGGCGCTCGACGAGATCACCGAGCAGATCCAGCGCTACCTGCTCGTGCAGCTGCTCACGAGCGTCGTGGTGGGCGCGGCCACGGCGCTGGCGTTCTGGGCGCTGGGCTTCAACAACGCCGCGGTGTGGGGCGTGCTGGCCGGCGTGATGAACCTGATCCCGTACGTCGGCACGGCGCTGATCAGCGGCGCCTCGGCCGTCGTCGCGCTGCTGCAGTTCGGCACGCTGCACATGGCGGTGGCGGTGGGGTCGGTGTCCATCGTCCTGCACGTGATCTCCGGCTACATCGTCACGCCGTGGCTGACGAGCCGCACCAGCCGGCTCAACGCCGTCGTCGTCTTCGTGGGCGTGCTCGCCTGGGGCTGGCTGTGGGGCGTGTGGGGACTGCTGCTGGGCACGCCGATCCTGATGGCGCTCAAGGCGATCTGCGACCGCGTCGACGACCTCAAGGCGGTCGGCGAGCTGCTGGGCGGCAGCGACAAGACCGGCGAGGGCGGCAGCGGTAGCATCGCCTCTTCCTGAAGGAACCATGACCATTCCCAAGACCAAGGCCGTCCGTCCTGCCGATCGCGCGGCGTTGCTCGAAGCCAGCCGCAACCTGAAGATGGCGCGCTCGGCCCATGCCTACGTGCGCGGCAACACGCGCCAGTTCTACGAATGGCTGCAGGCGCAGGCGCCCGAGTCGCTGCCCGCGGGGCCCGCGATCTGGATCTGCGGCGACTGCCACCTGGGCAACCTCGGGCCGATCGCCAACATGAACGGCGGCGTCGAGATCCAGATCCGCGACCTCGACCAGACCGTCATCGGCAACCCGGCACACGACCTGATCCGGCTCGGCCTGTCGCTGGCGATGGCCGCGCGCGGCTCCGACCTGCCCGGCGTCACCACCGCGGTGATGCTGGAGCAGCTGATGGACGGCTACTGCGCCGGCCTGTCCGGCGAGCAGGGCGAGCCCGACGCGCCGCTGCCCTCGCCCGTGCACCTCGTGATGAAGGACGCGCTGCGCCGCTCGTGGAAGCACCTGGCGCGCGACCGCTTCGACGCCGTCGTGCCCAGCGTGCCCATCGGCAAGCGCTTCTGGAAGCTGGCGCCCGACGAGAAGGACGCGATCGCGCGGCTGTTCGAGAAGAAGTCGGTGTCGCGCCTGGCCACGCTGATCGGCTCGCGCGCCGACGACGCGCCGGTGACGGTGCTCGACGCCGCCTACTGGATGAAGGGCTGCAGCTCGCTCGGCCTGCTGCGCTACGCGGTGGTGCTGGGCGTGGGCGCGCCGGACAGCGACGACCTGCAGTACTGCCTGGTCGACATCAAGGAGGCGGTCCCCGCAGCCGCGCCCGCGTACCCGAAGTCGCGCATGCCCGACGACCATGCGATGCGCGTCGTCGAGGGCGCGCGCCACCTGTCGCCGCACCTGGGCGACCGCATGCTGGCGTCCGACCTGCTCGGCAAGCCGGTGTTCCTGCGCGAGCTGCTGCCGCAGGACCTGAAGCTCGAGATCGAGCGGCTGACCCGCGCCGAGGCCACCGAGGTCGCGGCCTTCCTCGGCGGCGTGGTCGGCAAGGCGCACGCGCGCCAGATGGACGCCGGCACCGCGCGCGCCTGGGGCGCGGAGCTGCGCAAGGGCCGCTCGAAGACGCTCGATGCGCCGGGCTGGCTGTGGAACAGCGTCGTCGACCTCGTCGCCAGCCACGAGTCAGGCTATCTTCACCATTGCCGCCGCTACGCGCTGCGCGAAGCAGCTTAAAGTGCGGGCATGGCTGCCCACGACCACGACGCGCACGACGACCACGCCCCCCACGACCATGACCACGGTCATCACGACCATGACCATGCGCCGGGCGATGCACACGCCGCCCACGACCACGGACATCACGGCCACGACCATCACGGACATCACGGCCACTCGCATGCCCCCAAGGACTTCGGCGCCGCCTTCGCCATCGGCGTCGCGCTGAATTCGGGCTTCGTCGTCGCCGAGGTCGTCTACGGGCTGCGCATCGACTCCCTCGCGCTGCTGGCCGACGCCGGCCACAACCTGAGCGACGTGCTGGGCCTGCTGCTCGCGTGGCTGGCCAGCGTGCTGGTCAAGCGGGCGGCCAGCTCGCGCTTCACGTACGGCCTGCGCGGCACGTCCATCCTCGCGGCGCTGGCCAATGCCACCTTGCTCACGCTGGTGACGGGCGGCATCGCGTGGGAGGCGGTGGCGCGGCTGGCGCATCCGGCGGCCACCGAGGGCGGCGTCGTGATGGCGGTCGCGGCCGTCGGCATCGTGGTCAACCTGGCGACGGCGCTGCTGTTCATGTCGGGCCGCAAGGACGACCTCAACGTGCGCGCCGCGTTCACCCACATGGCCGGCGACGCCGCGATCGCCGCCGGCGTCGTGGTCGCCGGCTTCGCGATGCAGCGCACCGGGTGGCTGTGGCTCGATCCGGTGGTCAGCCTGGTGATCGCGCTGATCGTGCTGGTGGCCACCTGGGGACTGCTGAAGGATTCCCTCGCGCTGTCGCTGCAGGGCGTGCCGCGCGAGGTCGACGCGCAGGCCGTCGGACGCTGGCTGACGGCGCTGCCCGGCGTGGCCGAGGTGCACGAGCTTCACATCTGGGCGATGAGCACCACCGAGAATGCGCTCACGGCGCACCTGGTCTATCCGGCCGGCTTTCCTGGCGACGACTGCCTGCGCGGCATCTGCGACGAGCTGCGCGCGCGCCACGCGATCGGGCACGTGACGATCCAGGTCGAGACGGGCCAGGCGGGCGGCGGCTGCCCCGGCGCGGAAACCAGCCATGACGACGAAGCCGCCGCGGGCCTCGGATTCAAGCCGCCCTGTGGCTCTCCGCTGGAGCCGGCCGCAGCGCCGCGATCGCATCCAGCACACCCTTGACCTTGAACGGCCGCAGCAGCAGGCGGCGCACCTCGAGGTGCTTCAGGCGCAGCGCCAGCGGCGTGTCGCAGGCGGCGGCCATGACGGCGATCGGCACCTTGGGCAAGCACTTGGTGTGGCCGTTGCGCACGCGGCTCATCAGCTCGAGCGCGGCGACTTCCTCGTCCAGCGACAGGAACAGCGCGTCGAACGCCTGGAGCGACACCAGCGACCCGGCCTGCTCGATCGTGGTGATCTCGCGCGGATTGGCCAGCCGCATGTCGCGCGCGACGGCGGCGACGGTGCGGCGCAGCAGGAACTGCGGCTCGACCAGCAGCAGGTCGATCGGCGGCGCCGCGGGCGCGTGAACCTGCGGCGCGTGGGGCGGCAGCGGCTGCGGAGCATGGATCAGCGCCATCAGCCGGCCACCTCTGGCGCGACGAGCTCGCCGACGACCAGTTCGCGCAGCGAGCCGAAGATGGCGAGGTCGATGGCGTCGAGCTGGCGCGGCTGGTGATCGATCATGCACAGCGTGCCGACGATCTCGCCGCCGGGCAGCTGCAGCGGGGCACCCGCGTAGAAACGCACGTTCGGCGCGCCCGTCACCTGCGGATTGTCGTGGAATCGCGGGTCCTGCAACGCATCCTCGACGACCAGGATCTGCGGCTGCACGATCGCGTGGCCGCAGAACGAGATGTCGCGATCCGTCTCGCAGACGTCCATGCCGATCCGCGCCTTGAACCACTGGCGCTTCTCGTCGACCAGGCTCACCAGCACGATGGGCATGTCGAACTCGTCGGCGGCGAAGCGCACGACGCGATCGAAGCGCTCCTCGGGCGGCGTGTCGAGGATCAGCATCTCGCGCAACGCCTGCAGGCGCCGCCGGTCGTCGGTCGGAATGGGGGCGGGGATCATGGCGCGCTTGTCGGGCCCCGGAAGTCGGGACTTGCAGCGTCTTCGGACGTTCCCGTCGCGAACTTGAGCCCCACTCCGGCGGCAGGCGTGAACGATGCCACGCCGCGTCCGGGATTGCCTGGCGTGCGCCGGGATTGCCGTCCGCGCCGACAAGGTCAGGCGAAGGTGCCGCGTCCCAGCCCCTTGGCCTTGTAGAGCATGCTGTCCGCGTGCGCCAGCAGGCCCTGCACGCCGCCGTCGTGCGCCACGCGCCATGCGAGGCCCACGCTGGCGCCGATGCGGATCGTCAGCGCATCGAACTCGATCGGCTGCGCCGCCGCGGCGATCACCTTGCCGGCGATGGCCTGCGCATGCGCGCGTTCGCGCACGCCCGACAGCGCCAGCGCGAACTCGTCGCCGCCGATGCGCGCGACCGCGTCGCCGGCCGCACGACCGATTGCAGCCGATGTGCGAATTCGCTCAACACGCGGTCGCCCACGGGATGGCCGAAGGTGTCGTTGACCGGCTTGAAGCGATCGAGATCGACGACCAGCAGCGCCAGCGTGCCGGCGCGCACTTCGGCGTCGCGTTGCTCCAGCCAGTGTTCGAGGCCGGGCCGGTTCAGCAGGCCGGTGAGCGCGTCGCGGTGCGCCAGCTGCAGCAGGCGGCCGGTCTCGTCGCGGTGCGGCGTGATGTCCTGCGCGACGCCGACGTAGCCGTCGACCTCGGCGCCGTTGCGAAGCGGGATGTAGGTGATCGCGAGGTCGCGCATGCGGCGGCCCGGATCGCTGGTCTCGAAGCTGACGTTCTCGCCCGCGAGCGCGCGCGCGATCCACGGCGCGCGCATCGCGTATTCGGCGGGCTCGATGACGTCGGACGCCAGCCGCCCCATCAACTGCGAACGCTCCAGCCCGGCCCAGCGCGCGAACGCCGAGTTGACGAAGCGGTAGCGGCCGTCCGCGCCCACCACGGCCACCATCGCCGGCAGTGCCTCGGTGACCGACTGCAGGGTCGCCGTCTGCACCAGCAGCGCGTTGCGCGCCGCCACCTCGGTGGAGATGTCGCGCATCACGGAAGACAGCCGCTGCACCCGGCCTTCGGCGTCGCGGTGCGCGATGATCAGGTGGCTGACCGGCATCACGCGGCCGGCGGCCAGCATCAGCGTCGTCTCGCCGCGCCACGAACCTTGCGCACGCAGCGCCGGCTGCACCTCGGTGACGTAGCGATCGCTGGTCTCGGGCGTGCCGAGGTCGGCCAGGCGGCGCCCGGCCAGCGGCGCGTCGGCGGCCAGGCCGAGCGCGCGCCGCAGGGCGGGATTCATGTACTCGACCACGCCGCGGCGCGAGGCCTGCAGGATGAAGTCGGGGGTCAGCTCCGCGATCTGGGTCAGGTCGCGCAGCTGGCGTTCGTTGGCCACGCGCTCGGTGACGTCGATGCCGGTGGCGTAGAAGCCGTGCACGCGGCCGTCCTCGCCGACGTCGGGGATCAGCTGCGAATCGATGCGCCGCGTCACGCCGCGCAGCGTCTCCTCGTACTCGAACTGCTGCGGCTTGCCGCGCAGGACCTCGCGCACCCGCGGTTCGATGACATCGTCGCCGCTGCCGCCCGACAGCTCCGCCCGCGTGCGGCCGAGGATCTCCTCGCGCCTGCGGCCGTAGCGCTCGCAGTGGGCCCGGTTGACGAAGCGGTAGCGCGCGCGGGCGTCGAAGTAGGCGATGCGCACGGCGAGGTGGTCGGTGATCTGGCGCAGGAAGCGTTCGCCGTCGGCCAGACGTTGCTCGAGCAGCTTGCGCTCGGTGATGTCCTGCAACGCGCCGACGATGCGCCGCGGCTGTCCCAGCTCCAGCTCGAGGCTGCCGACGGTGCGTACCCAGATGCGGCGGTTGGTGGCCGTCATGCGCGGCAGTTCGAGATCCCAGGACACCCCGCGCTCGATGCAGTCGGCCACCGCCTTGCGCAGGATCTCGCGGCCTTCGGGTGCGTAGCTCGCGATGGCGTCGTCGTGGCGCGGCAGGTGGTCCTCGTCGACCTCGAGGATGCGGCGGACCTGCTCCGACCACGTCGTCTCGTGGGTGCGCAGGTCGAGCTCCCAGCCGCCGATGCCCGCCACCTCGCTGGTCCGGTGCAGGAAGGCCTGGTGGGCGCGCAACGCGCGGTCGGCGCGCTTGCGCTCGGTGATGTCGCGGCCCACCGAGTGCAGCAGCGCGCCATCGGGTTCCTGGCGCCGCTTGTTGGTCCACGCGACCCAGCGCTCGTTGCCTTCGACGTCGACGTTGCGGTTCTGGCCGCTGCGCTCGCGACCGGAGCGCATCACGCCCGCGACCTGCAGCCGCACGGCGTCGCGTTCGGACTCCTCGATGAGATCGTAGAGGTTGCGGCCGATCATCTCCTGCGCCGTCTGCCCGAAGTGGCGCGCGTAGGCCGAGTTCACGTAGACCAGCGTGCCGTCCTCGCTCGCGAGCGACACCAGCTCGCTCTGGTCCTCGACCAGCGCGCGGTGGCGCTGCTCGCTCGCGGTCAATGCGGCCTCGAAGCGCGAACGCGCCCCCGCGTCTGGATCGTCTGTCCCAGCGCGAGCAGGATGAAGACGAAGAGCGAGGAGACCGCCAGCAGCAGCAGGCGCTGGCTGCTGGAGACGCCGCCGGCGATCTGCAGCCCGATGGCGTCGCGCGCGCCGCGCACCGCCTCCAGCACGTCGTTGACCGCACGCCGTGCCCGCCCGGTGTCGTCGCGGCTCTTGTCGCTCATCGACAGCGCCAGCGCCGCGTCATGCCGCCCCTCGGCCTGCAGCCGGATGCTTTGCGCGAGCTGGGCCAGCTTGTCCGACACCGCCAGGCGCGCCTCGCTGGCGGCGCGGTCGGTGTCGACCGTGCTCGCGCCGCTGGCGTCCAGGCCGCGCATCAGCAGCGGCAGGCGGCCGACGGCGTCGTGGTAGGGCGACAGCAGCGCGGCGTCGCCGGTGAGCAGGTAGCTGCGCTCCGAGGCCTCGGCGTCGACCAGCGCGACCAGCACGCCCTGCAGGTCGCGCATCCGTACGGACAGCACGGACTGCTCGTCGACGTGGCGCAGCGTGACCTGCGCCGCGGAGACGAATTCGAGCGTCACCACGATCAGCCCGGTCAGCGAGACCAGCAACGCGGCGAGCGTCATCCTCAACCAGAGGCGGCGCTTCCCGCGCCCCGTGTCCTGTACCTGAGCGCCTGGCACTTCCTGGCCTCCTTGATGGGCGTCGGCTCCCTTTTGGCGCTCAGTGTAGGGGAAGCCGGCGCGGACTCGCAGCGCCGGCGGTCGGGGCGACCTCAGTTCGTCACGGCCTTGATGTACAGCGCGACGCCGCTCTTGCACAGCTCGCTCGACGACGCGGGCTGGACCGGCTTGGCCATGTACGAGGACAGCACGCTCGTCGGCAGCGGGTTGGTGGTGGGCAGGTGCATGTGCAGGCGCACCTCCTCGAGGTAGGACTTGCCGCCCGAGCTGACGCACAGGTACTCGATGTCGGTGCTGGCGTAGGTGCCGTAGTCGAGCTTGGCCGCGGCCTGCAGCTGCGCCAGCGTGAGATGGCCGCCGACGTTGGCGCTGACGGTCGAGCCGAGGTTGCTCGCGTTGACGCTGTTGAGCATCGCCAGCATCGGGGCGTAGTAGTTCTGCTGCGTCAGTCCCGAGCAGGTGCCGTGCTCGATCCACTCGTGGCGGTCGAGGTCGGACTGCGTTCCGGGCTGGGCGACCTGGAGGGCGGCCTCGGTCGCCGCGTTCAGCACCACGGGCGGCAGCTGCGACCAGTCGCCGTTCTGGTCGAGCTTCTTGTTGGCGGCCGACACGCCGCAATACGACTCGTTCTGCGGCCACAGGCCGTGCAGCGAGAACGTCTTGTTGTCCTGGCGGGTGGGCGTCTCGCTCGAGCACTCCGGATAGCTGCCATGGCTGATGCAGTAGGCCGGCTCCCAGCTGATGGCCAGGGCGTAGTTCTCGACGGGCGAGGCGGCCTGCGTGGCAGGGGCCGACGCGAGGGCGAAGGCGGCGAAGGCGCCGCCGGCGAGGGAACGAATGAACGTGGGATGCATGCTCGAAATCTCCAGGGGTTGGTGTGCGGTGCGCGCGCTCGTGGCGCCCGACCGGCCCGGATTCCAGCATGAGGATCGTGACAAATCACATGGGGAAAGGCCGTCCCCAACATCTCGCCCGTCGCGGGCGTTTCAACGATTTCTCCTATGAGGAAAGCACCTGCCGGGCGCTTTCCCGGGCGGTCCGGTTACATACCCCGTACCGTGTTTTGGGTATGCCCGCGCAACGCCGGCCGCGTCCTCAGGACGGCTCCGGCATCGCCATCAGCTGCTTCTTGCGGGCGGCGAGCTGGTCGGCCATGGCGTCGAGGTCCAGCGAGGTCCTGTACAGCTTGGGGAAGAACTCGGTCTCTTCCTCCTTGACGTGGTGGTCGATGTACTCGCCCAGCACCTTCACCTTGGCGTCGAACAGCGGCTGGTCGCTGGTCATCGTCTTGAGCTGCGCGATCAGGTTCTTGGCGCCGGCGTGCTCGACGTAGGCTTCGTCGACGATGTCCTCGTCCTTCGTCAGCACGGTGCGCGCCGCCGGGTAGAGGATCTCCTCCTCCATCTGCGTGTGCACGGTCAGCGCGACGCAGATCTGGCTGGCGAGCAGCATGCGCTCGTCGCCCTTGCCGCCGGCGTCGACGAGCGTCTGGTACTGCTGGAACATGGCCTTGACCTCGCGATGCTCGGCCATCAGCAGTTGCAGGGCGTCCGGGTGCGGCGACTGCGAGGCGTGCTTCGCGTGCGTGGCGGGCTGGGTGGCGGACATGGCGCTCTCCTGTCTGGGTGGTTGAGGTTGCCTGGAGGTTCGGCAACCTGCATACCCAGGCCTGCAGGACGCGCGATCAGGCGGCCTTGACCGGCACCGGTCGCTTGATCATGAAGATCGCCACCGCCGCGATCATGCAGGCGACCCCCGCCGCATACAGCGCCGGGCTGTACGACTGCATCACCGTGCGCGCGAGCCCAGCGCCGTACGCCGCCACCGCGCCGCCCAGCTGGTGGCCCGCGAAGATCCAGCCGAAGATCATCGGGGCGCGCTGCTTGTCGAACGCGGCGCTGGTCAGCCGCACGGTCGGCGGCACGGTGGCCACCCAGTCGAGTCCGTAGAACACGGCGAACAGCGACAGGCCGACGACGGTGAACGTGGAGTGCGGCAGCCACATCAGCGACAGCCCGCGCAGCCCGTAATACCAGAACAACAGCTTGCGCACGTCGTAGCGGTCGGACAGCCAGCCCGACGCGATCGTGCCGATGAAGTCGCACGCGCCGATCGTGGCCAGCACCGAGGCGGCCGGCACCGGGCCCAGGCCGTAGTCGCCGCACAGCGTGATGAAGTGCGTCTGGATCAGGCCGCTGGTGCTCAGTCCGCACACGAAGAACGTGCCGAACAGCACCCAGAACGTTCCGCTGCGCGAGGCCATGAACAGCGTGCGGATCGGCTCGATGAATCCCGGGCGCCATGCGACGGGCAACGGCTCGACGCTGGCCGGATCGGCGCCGAACGGCAGCAGGCCCAGTTCCTTCGGCCGGTCGCGCAGCAGGCAGAATGCCAGGCCGGCGACGACCAGGCAGCTCGTGAAGACCGGGATGACCGCCATCCGCCAGCCGTGGTGCTGGATCAGCCAGGCCGCGATCGGCAGGAAGATCAACTGGCCGGTGGCCGAGCTGGCCGTGAGCATGCCCATCACGAGCCCGCGCCGCTGCTCGAACCAGCGATTGGCCACGGTCGCGCCCAGCACCAGCGCGGTCAGGCCCGAGCCGACGCCCAGCACGACGCCCCACAGCAGCACCAGTTGCCACAGCGCGGTCATGCGGGTCGCGAGCACCATGCCGGTGGCGATCAGCAGCAGCGCGCTGCAGACGATGCGGCGCAGGCCGTAGCGCTCCATCAGCACCGCCGCGAACGGGCCGATCAGCCCGTACAGCGCGAAGCGCAGCGCGATCGCGCCGGAGATCTCGTCGGTGCTCCAGCCGAACTCCTTGCTGAGGGGCAGCAGGAACGCGCCGGGCAGGCCCAGCGCGGCCGACGACGTGAGCATCGTGAGGAAGGCGATGCCCATCACGATCCACGAGAAGTGGATGCCGCGACGGCCGAACCAGTGGGCGACAGGGGTGGCGAACATGCTCAGGCTTGCCTGGTCTTGCGGCGTGCGGGGGCGGGCGCGGGGGTAGGCGCGGGCGCGGGTGCGAGGCGCGCGCGCGCGGCGGCGAGGATCTCGGCCGACAGCGGCGCGCCTTCGGTGGCGCGCGCCAGCATCAGGGCGCCGGCGAGCGTGGCGAAGTCGGCCAGGGCGGCGGCGCGCTTCGCGGCGGCGTCGGCGCCTTGCTCGACGCTCGCCAGGACCTGCACCAGCGATTCGAGCCCGTCCAGGTAGGCCGTGCGGATGGGCGCCGTCGCCGGCTCGCGCGCGACGTCGCCGGCCATCGAGACCGACGGGCAGCCCATGCCGACGTCCTTCATGCTCCTGTGCGCCAGGAACTTGTCGACCAGCACCGCGCGGCGCGCGGCGTCGTCGGGCGCGGCGGCGATGCGCCTGTTCCAGCGCTCGACCGACTGCTCGAACGCATGCGCCACGGCGACGCCGGCCAGCGCGTCCTTCGACTCGAAGTGGCCGTAGAAGCCGCCGTGCGTGAGTCCGGCGGCGCCCATCAGGTCGGCCACGCTGACGCCGTTGATGCCGCGCTCGCGGAACAGTCGCGCGGACGCCTCGGTGATCTGTTCGCGGTGGATTTCGGCTTCGGCCCGGGAGACGCGCGGCATGTCGGTTACGTCGTGAGATTCGATTTATAAAGTTTACCCATCATGATTAATGGATGTCAATCATCATGAATAAGCCTCTGCGGTGCGCTGTCGTCGGCCCGACGGCCGGCGGCGGTCGGGCCGGCGGGTTGCCGGAAGGTGCATCATCCCCGCAGGATCGTCTACTCCAGGAGGCCGCGATGCTCGCCACGACCCGATTTCTCGCCCTGTGCGGCGCCGCCATCGCCATCGGCGGCTGCGCCGCGCCCGCGTCCAACCGCGACGCCTACGAACAGGCGCTGGCCCAATGGCAAGGCCAGCCCGAGGACGCGCTTCGGGCGCGATGGGGCGCCCCTGTCGCCGAGGAACAGGCGGGCCACGGGAAGTGGCTGACCTACGTCGTCAACGGCGGCGCGGTGCCGCCGCCGACGGTCGGCTTCAGCATCGGCGGCTTCGGGTTCGGCGGCGGCCGCACGTCGGTGGGCGGCGGCGTCGGCTTGGCCGCGCCGATCGGGCAGGCGGCGCCGGTGGCTTGCACGACGCGCTTCCTGCTCGAGGACGGCAAGGTCAGCACCTGGACCTTCGACGGCTCCGGCTGCGGCAAAGTGAATTGAAGTCCCGCCGCGGCCGTCAGGCCAGCGCGCGCCGCAGCGGGATGCGCGCCTCGAAGGTGACGCTGCCTTCGCCGCCGATGTGCACCAGCGTGCCCTGGTGCCCGCGCACGACCTCGTGGGCGATGTACAGGCCGAGGCCCATGCCCGTGCTGTTGCGCTCGTTGTGGGCCGAACGGCGCTTGAACGGATCGAACAGCGCAGCCAGGATCTCGCCGGGAATCGGCGGCGCGTCGTTGGTGATGCTCAGGACGGCGAAGCCGTCGTCCTCGCGCGCGTGCACGGCGATGCGGCCCTGGCCGTGGTGGCGCGCGTTGCTGAGCAGGTTGGCCACGACCTGCGTGTAGCGGCCCGCGTCGGCATCGGCCACCAGCGACTCGGGCAACGACACCTCCAGCGTGATCGACGGGTAGGCGACCTGCGAGTCCTCGACCAGCTGGCGGATGAGCGTGGCGAGGTCGACCTCGGCCCACTGCATCGTCAGGTCGAAGCCGTGGTGCAGGCGCGAGATGTCGAGCACGTCGCCGAGCAGCTGCTTCATGCGGTGTGTCGAGTTGCGTATCACCGAGTTGAGCCGTTCGGGCTCGCCGCCGCGCTGCAGCGCGCTGTTGGCCATGCTCAACGACTGCAACGGGCTGCGCAGGTCGTGCCCCAGCACGGCCCAGAGCTGCGAGCGCAGCTGGTCGATCTCCAGCACGCGGTCGGCGTAGGCGCGGCCGACGCTGTCGAGAAGCTGCGACGCGATCTCGATGCGGACGTCGTCCCACGGCTCGGCCTGGCCGCGCACCGTCTCGCGCCATTCGTCGAACGAGCCGCGCGGCGTCAGGCGCGGGCCCAGCGGGCCATGCGCGATCGTCTTCTCGGGTTTGCCGCCCCAGCGTATGGTCTGGACGAGCTCGCGCCGCAGGCCGACGATCCAGCCGTTGCGCGGCGCGTCGAAGCGCAGCGCCAGCACGCCGCAGTAGCGTTCGCCCTCAGGTTGGCCGGGGAGCACCGGCGGCAGCGCGTCGGCGTGGTGCACATGGACCAGTGCCTCGTTGCGCCCGGCGAGCCAGGCCGACAGCGCCACGGCCCACGGCGCATGCACGTGCTCGGCGGCGCGCGGCACGCCGTCCAGCGTCACGAGCAGCGCGTCGCAGCCCAGGTTGTCGCGCACCGCCACCGACTCGCGCAGCACGACCTCGCCCACCTCGCCGCCGACGGCGACGGCGCGCACGATCTCGGTGCGCAGCCACGCCGCGCGCGCGATCGCGGCTTCGCGCTCCTTCGCGGCCAGCGACTGCACCTTCGATGCGATCACCTGCGCCATCACGTCGACCGCCATGCGGATCGGGTACGGCACCTGGCGCGGCGCCATGTGGTGGCAGGCCAGCATGCCCCACAGCCGCCCGCCGATGACGATGGACACGCTCATCGACGCGCCCACGCCCATGTTCTTCAGGTACTCGACGTGGATCGGCGAGACGCTGCGCAGCACGCTGTGGCTCAGGTCCAGCGGCTCGCGCTGCGCGGCGTCGGCCAGCAGCGGCACCGGCGCGTAGCCGACGTCGGCGATCAGGCGCAGCGTGTTGAGGATGTAGAGCCGGCGCGCCTGCGCGGGGATGTCGCTGGCCGGATAACGGCGGCCAAGATAGGGTTCGAGCAGGTCGCTGCGGGCCTCGGCGACGACGTCGCCCGAGTCGTCGTGGCCGAAGCGGTAGGCCATCACGCGGTCGAAGCCGGTCATCTCGCGCACGGCGACGACGGCCGCGTCCAGCAGCCGGTCGACCGAGCGCGCGCGCTTGAGCCCGTCCATGGCGCGGTAGGCCAGGTGCGCGAACGTCGAGACGTCGGCGGCGCCCGGCGCGCGGCGTTCGAACTCGCAGATCAAGCGGCCGTCCTGCGCGTTGAGCACCACGTCGAAGGTCGTGCCGCGCAGTGCTGTCTCCAGCGAGTGGGTGGCGAGCTCGTCGCTGCCGGCGTCGGCCAGCGCGTCCTGGAACTGCCGCTCCAACGCCGCGTCGCCGCCGAAGGCGCCCGATCGCAGCGTGCGGCCGAAGTCGAGCGGCAGGCCCAGCAGCGCGGTCGCGTTGGTGCTGGCGTGGCTCAGCCGGCCGAGCCGGTCGAAGGCGAGCAGGGCACCATGAGGCTGGATCGACCCCGGGATGTGGATCGGCTCGCGGTCGCAGTTCTCGAGGTTGAGCTCAGGCAGTGGCGCAGACGACGACATCGGCCCATTTCAACATCAAATGGCGCCGACCCCGCGCGAGCGGCAAAGGAAGAGGCCTCATGACGGGATCAGAGCGGCATGCGCTCCGTGTCGCTGCCGTCGTCGCCGTCGTCCATGGGCAACTCGACCAGGGTCGGGTCGTCGCCTGATTCGTCCTCGGCCGGCAGGTCGATGTGGATGTCGGCGAGCGGTGCGGGGCGGGTGGCGTCGGGGTCTTCCGCGCCGAGCGCGGCCAGCAGCGCCGGCGCGATGCGCGGCGCGGACGGGTGTTCGAACGCGGGTTCGATGTCCGGGGGCGCGAGCGGCGCGAACAGGTCGATCAGCACGGCGAACGTGCGGCGGGCGCTCAGGCAGGCACTGACGGTGGCGTTCGACGACTCGCCGATCTCGAGCGCCGCGAGCACGCGGAAGTTGCTCCACATCGCGCCCGTCTCGCCGCCGAAGCCGTGGAAGTAGCTCGCGCCGGCGCCCTGCGTCAGGCCCAGCGTGCGCTTGAGTTGCGGCGCGATCACGCGGCCGCCGAGGGCCGAGCCTTCGATCACGTACAGCGAGCCCAGCACCGCGGCGATGTCGTCCAGCGGCAGCGTCGCGGCCAGTGGCGTCGACAGTGCCGCCGGTTCGATCCCCGCGACGTCCCGCAGCCATTCGACGTCGGCGCTCGCGAAGCCGCCGCGGCGGCGCGCGCGGAACCAGCCCTGCAGCCGCTCGGGCAGCGCCGCGTGGATGCGCGGCTCCCAGACGCGCAGGAACGCGTCGAAGCCGGCCAGGATGGCGGCGTAGCGCTCGAGCGGCATCGGCTCCTCGAGGCGCAGGATGGCGTCGATCCGGTCGTGCTCGGCCCGGGTCGTCAGGCGCAGTTCGGCAAGGGCGTGTTCGGAGCTCAAGAGACGGTCGTCGCGGCGGAGGAGAGATGCGGGAATCGAGGTCGATCGTAGCGGACCCGCCGCACGGCGAGCGGTCGCCGATCGTGATCTCGTCACGCTTGGGGCGGCCTGCATCGCGGCGCTCAGTTGAACGACGGCCCCGCACCGCGGCCGCGGTCGTCGGTCGCGTGGGCGCCCGCATGGGCCGACATGACGTGGTGGATCGTGCGGACCGATCCGGGCAGCGCGAGCGCCGCCACCAGTCCGACCGCCAGGCCGGCCTTGGTGAGGTTGTAGGCGGTGCGGTTCCACGCCTTGAAGCGGCGGCGGTACTGCCCGGCTCGGTCGGACAGGAAAAACAGCCGGTTGATCACGCCGACCCGGTCGCCGGCGTCGTTCGGGGAGCTGGCGGCGGCCACGACGTGGCGTCCGAACCAGCGATTGAAACTGCGCGCGAAACCGAATCGCATCGGCCGGGCCACATCGCAGAACAGTATCAGCCGTTCGACGTCGGTGCGATTCTCGGCCTTGTGGATGAAGGTCTCGTCGAATATCACGCCTTGGCCGTCGCGCCAGCTGTAGGGTTGACCGTCGACCTCGATGTAGCAGCCGTCGTCATTGGGCGTGACCAGTCCCAGGTGGTATCTCATCGACCCGGCATACGGATCCTTGTGGGGATTGAGCACGGCACCGGGCGGCAGCGTGGCGAACATCGCGGCGCTGACGTTCGGAATGCCGCGCAGCAGCGCTGTGGTGCGCGGGCACAGCCGTTCGGCCGACGGATGCGCGTCGCCGTACCACTTCAGGTAGAAGCGCTTCCAGCCCGACTTGGCGAACGAATTGAAGCCCGCGTCGTCCTTCTGGTCGGGCGCCTTCATCCGGGCGTGGGCCATCAGCGCGAGGCCCTCCTCACGGATGACGGCGGCATTCGCGCGCAGCGGCTCCAGCTCGGGAAAGCGTTCTACCGGCGTGTACGGCTCGTTCGGGATGGCCGAGAACGCGTAGAGGAACACGTTGACCGGCGCGAGCAGGCCGGAGTGGTCGAACACCTGGCCCCAGAAGCTGTGGCGGACGCGACCGCGCAGGTGCACGGCCAATATGCAGGCGAGATAGGCGGCGACGATGGCCAGGGTGATCATCGGGATTGCGGGGAGAGGTTCTCGAACTACCGCAAGCATGGATCAGCTCGCAGAAAGATCGCTGGCGGTGCGTTCGAATTACCGCTGACGAGTATGGATTTTCCGACACGCCGCGCAGTGGTCATCGGGGCCGTGATACCGCACGCAGCACAGCGTCGGCTTTTCAGCAAACTGCGTGCCCGATACTCTGCGGTATGGGCCTTGCTTGCCGTCGCCCGTGTCTTCATCCGCCCAGAAAGGCTGTCCCGATGATCCGTTTCCTCACCGCCGCGCTGGCGGCCTTGATGCTGGCCGCCGCCGGCGCGCCCGCCCAGGCTGCCGACGCGCGCCGACTGGTCATCATCGACCAGGACATGTTCGGGCCCGGCGGCAGCAACATGAATTCCGTGCTGATGCTGCTCCAGGCGCTCGAGGTCGACGTGCTGGGCATCGTCGTCAGCAGCGGCGACGGCTGGCGCGAGGAGGAGATCGCGCAGACGCTGCGCATGCTGGAGATCGTCGGGCGGCCCGAGGTGCCCGTGTACGCCGGCGCGGCGTTTCCCCTGTTGAACAATGCCGCGCGGATGAAGGCCTGGGAGCGCCGCTACGGGCCGCTGGTCTGGAAAGGCGCCTGGACGGAGTCGTTCGGCGGCCAGCCGCGCCCCGAGTACCACGCCGACCCGTTCCTGGTGCCGCCGCTGGCCGCCGGCGCGCCGCGTCTGAAGGCGCAGGCCGAGAGCGGCATCGACTTCATGGTGCGCACGGTTCGCGCGCATCCCGGCCAGGTGACGCTGTGGATGGGCGGCGCGCTGACCGATCTCGCGCTGGCCGCGCGCCAGGATCCCGGGTTCGCGGCGGCCACGCGCGAGCTCGTGTTCATGGGCGGCAGCTTCAACCCGGTGGCTGCGGACAACAGCTTCGCCGACGAATACGCGCATTCGCCGCGGCGCGAGTTCAACATGCTATGGGACGCCGAGGCCGCCTCGGCTGTGCTGCACGAGGCGTGGCCGCGCGTGCTGCAGGTGCCGGTCGATCCGACGACGCGGACGTTCTTCAGCAAGCAGCTCTACGCCGAGATCGGCCGGGCGAACACGCCCGTGGCGGGTTACGTGGCGCGCTACGGCGAGGGCTTCCCGATGTGGGACGAACTGACGGCGGCGGTGTGGCTGGATCCGTCGCTGGTGAGGCGCAGCAGCAAGATGCTCGAGGACGTGGCGGCCGGCGACGGCGCCGACTACGGCAGCACGCTCAGCTGGCCGCTCGGGCGCGGGCCGGGGCTCGGCGAGCGCGAGGTGGAGGTCGTGCAGGACGTCGACGTGCCGCGTTTCGAGCGGCTGACGGTCCGGCTGCTGACCGCGGGCCGGGCGCCCGCGCGTTGATCCGCAGCCGTGCTCGCGCCGCGCACGGGCGCCCGCGGCGCGACGCGGCGATCAGCTCAGGTGCTTGCCGACCAGGCCGGTCATCTCGAACATCGTGACCTCGTCCTTGCCCATCACGGCCTTGAGCTTGGCGTCGCACAGGATGTTGCGCTTGTTGGCCGGGTTCTGCAGGTTGTGGGCCTTGATGTAGTCCCACAGGGCCTTGGTGACCGCGGTGCGCGGCAGCGGCTCGGCGCCGACGATGGCGGCGAGCGCGGGGCTCGGCTTGAGGGCCTTCATGAAGGCGGAAGTCTTGGCGGGTGCTGCGGTAGCCATGGTTGAATCCTCACGAAATCGGGAAAGGGCGCGAGCATACGCCGTCGCGGCGACGCGGTGTGGCGCCATGGCAGCAGGGATTTGTGCTAGCGCTTGAGGCGGGGCCAGCGCCTGGGCGGCGGCGCGCTGGCTGCGACGCCCGGCCGCGCGGCGCCGGCGACGGCTCAGGCGAAGGCCGCCACCTCGTCGGTTGCCGGTGCATCCAGCGCCTGCGGCCGCCACAGCGCCAGCCCGCCCGCCAGGCTCCAGGCGTTGTCGTGGCCCAGGCGACGCAGCGCGCCGGCCGCCTGCGCGCTGCGGGTGCCGCTGCGGCAATAGAACACCACCGGGGTCGGCCCCGGCAGCGCAAGCCAGTCGGGCAAGGCCTGCGGCAGTTGCGACAGCGCGATCGCCTGGTGGCGCACGCGCGGCGCCGCGAGCTCGGGGGCGTGGCCCAGCCGGTGCTCGTAGCCCTCGCGCACGTCCACGAACAACAGGTCGGGATGCGCCGACAGCAGCGCCTGCAGCTGCGTGGCCGTCAACTCCTGCGACAGCGAGTGGTCGTGCGGCTCGACGCGTGCGCCGCAGGCGAGCGTCTGGTAGCCGGTCAGGCCCAGGCCGCGTTCGAGTTCGGCCTTGGCGGCGGCGAAGGCGGCGGCGTCGAGTCCGCCGCCCAGCACGCGCGCCAGCAGCGGCTGCGTGCGTCGCTCGGTGGCCAGCGTGCTGGCGAAGCGGTCGTCGTAGTCGTGGCCGGGCAGCAGCAGCGTGGCCGGGCCGACCACCTGCGCCAGCTTGAGCAGCGACGCGCCGAACGCGAGCGGGGCGCTCTGGGCGAAATCGCTGCGTCCAAGCGCGCCGGGCATCACCGTGTCGCCGACGAAGGCCAGGCGCAGGCCGCGCGGGTCGTGCAGCAGGTAGGCGGTCGAATCGATCGTGTGGCCGGGCACCGGCAGCCGCGTGAGCGACAGCGCACCCAGCCGGATCTCGCGCGCGTCGCGCGGCCAGCCGAGGGCGTCGAGCGGGCCGACGTCGTCCAGCCGATCGGCCAGCGTCGCGCGCAGCTGCGCCGCGGACGACGCGTGGTCGCCATGGCTGTGGGTGTCCAGCACCGCAGCCAGCGTGTAGCCCTGGCAGCGCAGCAGGTCGGCCAGCCGCGGGCCGAGTTCGGGCAGCGGATCGACCACGACGCAGCGACGGCTTTCGGCGTCGGCCAGCAGGTAGCAGCAGGCGCCGTCGACGACCAAGCGCGTCAGGCCGTCGGCCGCGAGCGTGCGCGGCTGGCTGGGCACCAGGCAGCATTCGCGTAGCGACTGGCCGCAGGCGCGGATGCGTTCGCAGGCCTGCGCGATGAAGTCGTCGTCGGACGCCGGGCCGAACGACAGGCGAATGGCCGAAGCCGTCTGCCACGCCGGCAGGCCCATCGCCTCGAGCACGTCGCTGGGTTGCGCGTTCGCGGCGCTGCAGGCCGAGCCGCCGCTGACGCGCACGTCGGCGGCGTCGAACAGGTCGAGCAGCAGCTTGGACGCGAGGCCCGGCACGGAGAAATTGAGCGTCGTGGGCAGGCACAGCGCCGGCGGCGCGTTGAAGACCAGCGCCGGGAACGCCTCGACCAGCGCCTGCGCGAGGCGGTCGCGCCAGGCCTGCAACGTGGCGCCGTCGCGGAACGTGCCGCCGTCCTCCAGCGCGGCCAGCACCGCGCCGAGCGCGGCCACGCCGGCCATGTTCTCGGTGCCCGAGCGCTGCGCCGCTTCCTGGCCGCCGCCGGCCATCAGCGGCGTGAACGGCGCGCCGTCGCGCACGTACAGCAGGCCGATGCCCTTGGGCGCGTACAACTTGTGGCCCGAGAAAGGCGCGTAGTCGATGCGGCGGTCGGCCAGGCGCAGCGACAGCTTGCCCAGGGCCTGCACGCCGTCCACCAGCCACAGTGCCGGGCTGCCGGCCAGGGAGCGCTCGATGCCGTCGAGGTCGCTGACGACGCCGGTCTCGTTGTTGGCGGCCATGGTGCAGACCAGCCCCGCCGCGGGCGCGCGCTCGCGCAACCAGCCGAGGTCGTGGCGACCGTCGCCGCCGACGGGAATCGCCTGCACCTGCAGGCCGAGTTCGAGCAGCGTGTTCCAGTGACGCAGCGATTGCGGCACCGCCTTGTGCTCGGTCGCCCCGTACAGCAGCAGGCGCGGCATCGCTTCGCCGCGATCGCGGCGGTCGCGCAACGAGACCAGCGCCGACAGCACCGCCGTCTGGATGCCCTCGGTGGCGCCGCTGGTGAACAGCAGCCGGCCCGCCGGCGCGCCCAGGACGCGACGCGCCCGGGCGCGCACGTCGTCGATCAGCGAACGGGCGCGCAGCCCGGTGCTGTGCGTGCTGCTGGGGTTGCCGAAGTCGTCCGCCATCGCCGCGAGGGCGGCCAGGCGCGCCTGCGGCAGCACGGGCGTGGTGGCGTTGGCGTCGAGATAGATTTCCATGGCGAGGCTCCGTCATGCCGGGAGGCATGGATGACTATCGTAGCGGCGAGGACTGAGAATCCGGTTCTTTAAAGGAGGCCGAATTTGGAATGAAGTACCTTGACGCGAAGAGTGCTTCGACTGAATTTGGAATATTTTTCCCAATTTATACACGATGGGCTGCCGTCCGGGAGATGGTATGCCGCCCGTGAATCGCATTCCGGTCGCTCAATCCCGCAATCCGTCCCCTCGCCGACGCGCCGCGCGGGGGCCTGCGTACCATGGCGCCATGCCCCGCAACCTGGCCTCTGACCCCGCCCACGCCGGCAGCCGTCGTTCGCCGTGGGTCGCGTACGCCAGTGCCTGTGCGGTCGCGTGGCTGCTGTACGTGCTGGCCGGGGCCGAGTTCCAGCGCGGGCTGTGGCAACTGTGGCAGGCCGTCTACCAGGCGACGCTGAGCCTGTGGCCGCCGATGGTGCTGGGGGTCGCGGTGCTGCCGTGGGTGCGCCGCATCCAGGGCGGACAGGGCGGTACGGCCGCCGAGGTGGCGCTGCACGGGGTCGGCGCGATCGCGTTCGGCGCGGCCTGGCAGGCATGCGACTACGCCGTGTCGAGCCTGTTGTATGGGCATGTCTATGCCAACGTGATGCTCACCCAGACCGTGCTGTGGCGCGCGATCTGGGGCGTGATCGCCTACGCGGCGATCGCCACCGCCTTCACCGCCTGGCTGCAGGCACTGCGCGCGCGTGCCGCGTCGCTGGCCGCCGCGCAGGCGGAATCGGCGCTGGCGCGCGCCGAGCTGGCGGTGATCAGCGGCAAGCTCAATCCGCATTTCCTGTTCAACACGCTCAATTCGCTGATCGCGCTGACGCGCAAGGACGCCAAGGAAGCCGAGGCGGCCCTGATGCGCTTTTCCGGCATGCTGCGCTACGTGCTCGACACCAAGCGCCACGCGTCCGACCGCGTCACGCTGGGCGACGAGATCGAGTTCGTGCGCGACTACCTGGCCCTCGAGAGCCTGCGGCTGGGCAGGCGCCTGCGCGTCGACTGGCAGCTCGACCCCGAAACTTTCGCCGACGAGATCCCCCCGCTGAGCCTGCAGCCGCTGGTCGAGAACGCGATCCAGCACGGCATCGCGCCGCGCGTCGACGGTGGCCGCGTGGGCATCCGCAGCGCCCGCAACCTCATCAACCGCGGCCTCGAACTGAGCGTGGAAGACGATGGCGCCGGCTGCGAGCCCGCGACGCTGGACGACCCCGCGCCCGCGCGATCGGGCATCGGCCTGACGGCGCTGCGCCGCCGCTTCGCGCTCGACTACAACGGCCGCGCCCGGCTGCAGATCCGCACGCAACCCGGCGCGGGCTTTCGCGTCGATCTCTGGATACCGCAATGACAGAACTCACCAAGGTCCTGATCGCCGAGGACGAGCCGCTGGCCGCCGAGGCCCTGGCCGACTGGGTCGCGCAGATCCCGTCGCTGCAGCTCGTGGCCACCTGCGGCGACGGCGCCAGCGCGCTGGTGCAGATCCGCGCGCTG
>CAIMXF010000071.1 GCA_903845345.1 uncultured beta proteobacterium | reverse complement strand
TCGCGACGTGGTGCCCAAGGCGCCGGGCGTCTATGCGTTCACCTTGTTCGACGGCCCGATCACGCTGGGCATGAAGCTGGGCGTGCTCTACATCGGCAAGGCCACGACGCTGCGTTCGCGCATGAAGGCCTACATGGTCGACCCGGCGACCCTGAGTGTCACGGGCCGCGGCGGGGAGCTGAGCACGTCGCTGAAGCACGCGGGCAAGGTGGGCGTGATGGTGCAGATCCAGCAGCGCTCGCGCGGCACGGCGCCGTCGGGCATCTTCTATCGCTGGGCCGTCACCCGCGACGAGGCCACGGCGCGCCGGCTGGAGCTGCTGCTGCTCGACTACCTGCGGCCAGGGCTCAACACCGCGGACGTCTGATCCGCCGTCCGCGCGCGCATTCCGCTGCTCGTCCGCATGGAACCGCCGTCCGCCTCCCCGCAGCGGGACAGGTGATTGGACGGGCGTGTAGCATCCGTGCCCATCATCGGGCCACCCGGCGTCACCGCGTCTTCGACGGTGCGCGTGCCGGCCCGCACGGAGAAACGCCATGACGATCGCCGCCCGCCTGCAAGCCCTCGGAATCGAGCTTCCGCCGCTCGCGATTCCCGCCGCCGCCTACCTGCCGTTCGTGCAGACCGGCTCGCTCGTGTTCATCTCGGGCCACATCGCCAGGAAGGACGGCAAGCCGTGGGTCGGCCAGCTGGGCCTGACGATGACCACCGAGGAAGGCAAGGCCGCCGCGCGCGCCATCGCCATCGACCTGATGGGCACGCTGCAGGCCGCGGCCGGCGGCGACCTGGCGCGCGTCAGGCGCATCGTCAAGGTGATGAGCCTCGTCAACAGCACCCCCACGTTCACCGAGCAGCACCTGGTGACCAACGGCTGTTCCGAGCTGCTGGGCGAGGTGTTCGGCGACGCCGGCAAGCACGCGCGCAGCGCCTTCGGCGTGGCGCAGATCCCGATGGGCGCATGCGTCGAGATCGAACTGATCGCGGAGCTGGCGGCGTGAGGATCCGCATCCGTATTGCGCAGGTGCTCGCGATCATCGGCGTGCTCTCGCTGGGCGCGGTCGGCATGGCGCTGCTCGCGCAGTACGAATTCGGGATGGAGCCGTGCCCGTGGTGCGTGCTGCAGCGGCTGATCTACATCGTCGTCGGCGTGCTCGCGCTGCTCGGCGCGGTGCTCACCGGCACGCCGCGGCGCGTCGCCGTCGTGCTGGCGCTGCTGGGCACGCTGTGCGGCATCGCGTCCGCGCTGTGGCAGCAACTGCATGCGATCAACGAGGCGTCGTGCGACCTGAGCCTGGCCGACCGCATCATTGCCAGGCTCCAGCTCGACAGCCTGCTGCCGAACGTGTTCGAGGCCCGCTCCTCGTGCGCCGACGCCGCGGTGTCGGTGCTGCACGTGCCGTTCGCGGTGTGGAGCTGCCTGCTGTACGTGATCCTCGCACTGCTGCTCGCCTGGACGTTGCGCGCCACGCTGAAGCCGCGCACCGGCTTCTGATCCTTTCGCGGCGCGCGTGAATCCGGGCACCTACTACGCGGCGAGCGCCGGCCCCGCGCCTGCGCGCCCCGCGCTGCGCGGGCGCGCGGACGCCCAGGTGTGCGTGATCGGCGGCGGCTTCGCCGGACTGGCCACGGCCATCGGGCTGATCGAGCGCGGGGTGCGCGAGGTCGTGATCGTCGAGGGCGAGACCGTGGGCCACGGCGCC
>CAIMXF010000070.1 GCA_903845345.1 uncultured beta proteobacterium | reverse complement strand
TGTCCACGACAGAACCCGGCTTATCGGCCGACTCCCACTTTTTCGTTGCCTGACGAGGACGGCGCCGGCTGAGCGGCGCCGGTCGGCGCTGATACGCGGGTGGATGGCGATGGAAATACGCCGTCACCTGACTGAAATAGAAATATAAAACAACAAGTTATCCGGCCGTAACGCGATCCCCGACAAGCCTTGGCCCGGCACCGCGCTGCAACTCCGCACCGAATCGGTGCGGCCCTTGCGCGCGTCATCCCGCCACCGCGCCGCGGACCCGGGCCGCCGCGCCCCGGTCGCGCCACCCGTGTCGCCGACTGTTAATTAAGCGCACAAAGTCCCCCTCCTAAGTATTTGATTTTCGTAATTCTTGATTGTCAACGTGGCACTATCACCCCACTCGGTAAGTGTCTGTAGAAACAGGAAAAACTTTCACTTTTGACGTTGACCTGCGCAGGTCCCCGCCCTATAGTGGCTGCGAGTGGGAAAAAGTGGGGGGAAATGGGACGCTGTCCCAGTCTCAGACGTGTTCCGCGGCGCAAACAAAGTCACCCTTGATGCGAAAGGCCGGATGGTCATGCCGACCCGGTACCGGGAGCGGCTTGCCGAGCGTTCGCAGGGACACCTCGTGGTGACGATCGACCGGGACCAGTGCCTGCTCCTCTACCCGCTGCCGGACTGGGAGGAGATCGAACGCAAGCTGATGCGCTTGCCGACGCTCAACGTCCAGGCGCGCCGCCTGCAGCGGCTGATGGTTGGCCATGCGACCGAGCTCGAGCTCGACGGGCATGGCCGCTTGCTGCTGCCGCCGCAGCTGCGCGAGTTCGCGGGGATGACGCGCGAGGCGATGTTGATCGGGCAGGGCACCCGCTTTGAGTTGTGGGACGAGGCACGCTGGAACGAACGGCGCGATGAGTGGCTCCAGGATGCAGAGCTGCCCGCACAGTTGTCGGCTGAACTCGAGTCTTTGTCGCTTTAGCAGACGTGCGGCCTATGGGTCGCGCGGCACCGATGCGCGTAGCGCGGGCATCAAGGCAGCAGTTCGTTGGTCAGTTCACAAATCAACGTGCATGCGCCGGTGCTGCTCACCGAGGCCATCGAAGGGCTGCATGTGCAGCCGGGGGGCTCCTATGTGGATGCCACCTACGGACGGGGTGGACATGCAAGAGCGATTCTCGAGCGTCTGGGACCAGAAGGGGCGCTGCTTGTCATCGACAGGGATCCGCAGGCCGCGGCGCACGCGCGCGCGACGTACGGTGGGGACTCGCGGGTCACCGTCCGCCAGGCCACGTTCGATCGGCTCGGCGAATTCGTCGCGCCCCGGTCCGTCGCCGGCGTGCTCTTTGATCTCGGCGTCTCCTCGCCCCAGCTCGACGACGGCTCGCGGGGATTCAGCTTCCTGCGTGACGGTCCGCTGGACATGCGCATGGACCCGGGCAGCGGCGAGAGTGCCGCCGACTTCATCGCACGCGCGCCCGAAGCGGAGATCGTGCGGGTGATCTTCGAATACGGTGAAGAGCGCTTTGCGCGCCGGATTGCCGCCGCGATCGTGCTGGCGCGTGCCCAGGCGCGCATCGCGACGACGTCCGCGCTCGCTGAAATCGTCGCGCGCGCGATCCCCAGGCGCGAGGCCGGCAAGAACCCCGCCACCCGCACGTTTCAGGCGTTGCGCATGCACGTGAACCGCGAGCTCGAGCTGATCGAGCGTGCCCTCGGTGCTGCGATCG
This sequence comes from uncultured beta proteobacterium, assembly GCA_903845345.1. Lineage (GTDB taxonomy): Bacteria > Pseudomonadota > Gammaproteobacteria > Burkholderiales > Burkholderiaceae_C > Scleromatobacter. The sequence goes on along the minus strand of CAIMXF010000070.1, from coordinate 77 downwards.
ATGCGCTTGGCATCGGCGGACGGATTGCCGTTATCAGCTTTCACTCCCTCGAGGACCGTCTGGTGAAACGCTACCTG
>CAIMXF010000069.1 GCA_903845345.1 uncultured beta proteobacterium | reverse complement strand
TGACCGCCGACCACCGCCTGCTGTTCGGCGGCAAGTGCACCTACCTCGGCGGCACGCCCGTCAACCTGCCCGCCGCGATGCGCCGCAACATCTCGCGCGTGTTCCCGCAGCTGGGCGACGTGCAGATGGACTATGCCTGGGGCGGCCACATCGACATCACCATGCGCCGCATGCCCGACTGGGGCCAGCGCGACGGCCGCGTGTTCTGGGCGCAGGGCTTCTGCGGCCACGGCCTGGTGCCCACGCGCGTCGCCGCCAAGGTCGTCACCGACAAGATGCTCGCCAGGTCCGACGAGCTCGACTGGTTCGCCCCCATCGTCAACCCGCCGTTCCCGGGCGGCGAGGCGGTCGGCGGCTTGATGCAGGCGGTGGGGATGACGTACTACCGGGTCCGCGACTTCGTCTGAAGCCGGCGCGCGCATGTCACGCGCGCGCGGGCGTCACGCCGGCGGCAGCGAACTGCCACACCACGGGCAATGCGAGATGGGCAGCACCGGCGTGCCGATGATCGACGTCCTGAGCCCGTAGGCGCGCCGCGCGGTTTCGTACGCGACGGCCTTGCCGATCTGCGCGCGCATCGCGTCGCAGCAGTGCGCGGCGACCGGTTCGTCCTCGCCCGGATGCTGGAAGAACACCGCGCGCTGCGCCTTGAACTGCCGCTTGCGGCCGCGATCCCTGCACAGCGCGTCGATGGCGGCCAGGAAGGCGGCGTTGGCGTCGGCGGCGGCCTGCATGTCGGCCCGTGACGCGAACTGCAGCTGGAACACGGGCTCGCCGTACGAGTAGCCCATCTCGAACCCCGGTCGCGGCGAAACGAGCGAATAGGCGTGCTCGAACGCGGCAACGCAGGCGGTCTTCAGGCGCGCGTGGCGCCGCCGGTCGAACACGATCCAGGCAACGACGGCGAGCAGCAGGCAGGTGAACAGGAGGGTCAAGGCGGGCGTTCGGTGGGCGAGGGCGCATGCAGCTTACCGCGGGCTCGAGGCCGGACGACCGCACCGACCTTGCGATTTCCGCGCGCGCCCTAAACTGGGAACGATTCGTTTCCGTCCGAAAGCCTCGCCATGAAGATCGATTTCGTCTCCGACGTCTCCTGCCCCTGGTGCGCCATCGGCCTCGCCTCGCTCGAGACCGCGCTGGAGCGCCTGGGCCCCGACGTGCCCGTGACGCTGCACTTCCAGCCGTTCGAGCTCAACCCGCAGATGGCGCCCGAAGGCGAGGACACCGCCGAGCACATCGCCAGGAAGTACGGCATGCCCGAGGCGCAGATCGCGAAGAACCGCGAGATGATCCGCCAGCGCGGCGCGGACGTCGGCTTCACGTTCAACATGGACAAGCGCTCGCGCATCTACAACACGTTCGACGCGCACCGCCTGCTGCACTGGGCCGAGGTGCTCGACGAAGAACAGGGCACCACCGGCGAGAACGCGCTGGCGCTGAAGCACGCATTCCTCAAGGCCTATTTCACCGACGGGCAGGATCCGAGCTCGCACGACACGCTCGTGCGCTATGCGACCGAGGCCGGCCTCGACGGCGAGCAGGCGCGCGCGGTGCTGGCCGGCGGCCGCTACACGCAGGAAGTGCGCGAGCGCGAGCAGTACTACCAGCAGCGCGGCATCCACTCGGTGCCGGCGATCATCATCGACGACAAGCACCTGATCTCCGGCGGCCAGCCGCCGGAGGTCTTCGAGCAGGCGCTGCGCCAGATCGCCGCGCATCCGGCCGCCTGAGCCGGTGTCCTGCCTCGTGCGCGCGCGACGCGTGGGCCGGCCCGGGCTCACTTGTAGCTTTGCAGGTGGATCGACGTCTCGGTCGCGCCGATGCCCTTGATCAGCCGCACCCGTTCGAGCACCGCGGCCAGGTCGGCGAGGTTGGCGGAGCGCACCTCGGCGAGCAGGTCCCAGCGGCCGTTGGTGTCGTGCAGCTCGCCGATGCCGGGCTCGCCGAGCAGCATCGCGATCACCTCGCGCGTCTGGTTGCCCTCGACGGCGATGCTCATCCAGGCGGTGATCTCGTTGTGCTCGATGTCGGGCCGCAGCCGCACGGTGTAGCCGACGATGGTGCCCGAGTCCTCCAGCTTGGTGATGCGGTTGTTGACGGTGCCGCGCGAGACGCCCAGCCGGTGCGCCAGCGTGGCGACGGAGGCGCGGGCGTCGGTGCGAAGCAGGGCGATCAGCTGTTGGTCGAGGGTGTCCATGGCCGTAAAGATTCCGTCAACAAGAATTGTCGAAATGGCAGTGAGGGATGCCGATATGTCAAATTATTGATCGAATCGGAGCAGAGTTGCCCATTTCGCTTGTCACGAGGCCACGGAACAATCTCCCTATCGACAACGGAGACATTTCATGACGACCTTGCTCACCACCCGCGACATCGGCGCCATCGTCGGCGCGAAGGGCCTGGCCGCCTGCCTGGGCACGCTGGTTTCGTACCTCGAGGACGACTTCTCGCGCTGGGCCGAATTCGACAAGTCGGCACGCGTCGCCAACCACTCCAGGGACGGCGTGATCGAGCTGATGCCGATCTCCGACGCCAGCCTCTACAGCTTCAAGTACGTCAACGGCCACCCGAAGAACACGCGAGCAGGCCTGCCCACCGTGATGGCGTTCGGCCTGCTGGCCGACGTCGACACCGGTCGCCCCGAGCTGCTCAGCGAGCTGACGCTGACCACCGCGATGCGCACCGCGGCGACGTCGGTGATGGTGGCCAAGCGCGTCGCGCGCCCCGACAGCCGCGTGATGGCCGTGATCGGCAACGGCGCGCAGAGCGAGTTCCAGGCGCTGGCCTTCCACCTGCTGCTGGGCATCGAGGAGGTGCGGCTGTACGACGTCGACGCCGGCGCCACCGCCAAGCTCGTCGCCAACCTGCGCGCCGTCGCGCCCGCATTGCAGGCGACCGTCTGCTCGAGCACCGCCGAGGCCGTCCGCGGCGCCGACATCGTCACCACCGTGACGGCCGACAAGACCAACGCCACCATCATCACGCCCGACATGCTGGCCCCCGGCATGCACGTCAACGGCGTCGGCGGCGACTGCCCCGGCAAGACCGAGCTGCACGCCGACGTGCTGCGTGCCGCGACGGTGTTCGTCGAGTACGAGCCGCAGAGCCGCATCGAGGGCGACCTGCAGCAGATGCCGGCCGACTTCGCGGTCACCGAGTTCTGGCGCGTGCTGGCCGGCGATGCCGCAGGCCGCACCTCGCCCGAGCAGATCACGGTGTTCGACTCCGTCGGCTTCGCGCTGGAGGATTTCTCCGCGCTGCGCCTGCTGCGCGACCTGGCCGGCGAGCTGGGACTGGGCCGCTCGATCGACCTGGTGCCGGACCTGGCCGACCCGAAGAACCTGTTCGGCGCGCTGCGCATGCCGGCGGTCACCGGGTTGCCCGAGGCCTTGCGCGTCGCGCTGGCGGCTTGAACCTCCGGTCGCTCGCGTGACGCGCGCTCGCGCGCCGTCGCGGTGACAATCGCCCCCAGCCGCGGGGCCGCATCGTGCCGCCCCTCATTCAACCGAGAGGCGACATGATCACTGTCCACCACCTGAACAACTCGCGCTCCCAGCGCATCCTGTGGCTGCTCGAGGAGCTCGGGCTGCCGTACGAGATCAAGCGCTACCAGCGCGACGCGACGACCATGCTCGCGCCGCCCGAGCTGCTGAAGGTGCACCCGCTGGGCAAGTCGCCCGTCATCACCGACGGCGACATCACCGTGGCCGAATCGGGCGCGATCGTCGAGTACCTGGTCGACACCTACGGCGAGACCTCCGGCCTGCGCCCGGCCAGGGGCACGGCCGACTACCGGCGCTACACCTACTGGCTGCACTTCGCCGAGGGCAGCGCGATGCCGCCGCTCCTGATGAAGCTGATCTTCATGCGCATCAAGTCGACGAAGATGCCCTTCTTCGCCAAGCCGATCGCACGCGGCATCGCCGACAAGGTGATGAGCGGCTTCGTCGATCCCAACCTGGAGCGCCAGACCGCCTTCATGGAAGCCGAGCTGGCGACGAGCGCCTGGTTCGTCGGCGAACAACTGACTGCGGCGGACGTCCAGATGAGCTTCCCGATCGAGGCCGCCAACCAGCGCGCCGGCCTGAGCCAGGACAAGACGCCGCGCCTGCTGGACTGGCTCGCGCGCGCGCATGCGCGTCCCGCGTACCAGCGGGCGCTGGAGCGCGGCGGCCAGTACGACTTCGCGTAAGGCTAAGCGCCCGTCTTCGGCTTCGGCTCGAAGACGTGGATGACCTCGTCGCGGGCGAGCATCCCAAGAGACAGGCGCCCGCAGGCGCCGACACCACACGATTCCGGCGCCGCTCGCGCCGGCTCGCCACATCAGTCGTTGTTGAGCGTATGGCCCGCCTTGACCGCCGGGCTGTGCTGCATCTGGTCCTGCAGGTCGCTCACCGCCCGCCGGGTGTCGGTGCCCGAGTCGTCATGCTGGACGCACACGGTATGCCAGACGTTGGAGCCCGTCGGCACTTCGCGGTGGCAGGCGGGCGCGTTCGGATCGGCGGCGGCCACGGTGGTCGGCGGCGCGGCGCAGGAAGCGAGCGCGAATGCCAGCGAGGCGATGATCAGCAGCCGCATGGGGGTCCTCGAGTCGGTGAGTCGCAGTGGTTCGCCGGGACCGATGGCGCGGGGTCTCGACGCGCCCGATTCTGTCTCCACATCAGGGCGACGCGCCACGCCTTTGGCGGCCATCGACGTAAAGTTAGCTGAACGCGCTGCGCGACGGCTGCGCCGCGCGCGTCAGTGCACGTTGACGATGTCCCGATGCATCGGCGCCAGCCGCGCCAGCAACTGGTTCTGCGTCGCGAACGGCACGTGCTGCGCGTCCATCGCGGCCTGCAGCACTTCCACGAGCGCATTGAAGTCGCCCTTGGAGATGTCCATGTCCTGATGGGCCAGCTTCATCGGCACGCCGGTGTAGACGCACGGGCCGCCGGCCACCACGCAGAACTGCTGCGACAGCATCTCCTTCAGGTGCGCCTGGTTCGTCTTCTTGAAGAACTCGCTCGTGCGCGGATCGGCCACCAGCCGCGGCACGAAGTCGCCGGTGATGCGGTCGATCCCCGGCTGGCCGCCGAGGGCGCGGAACAGCGCGTCGTCGGCGGGCGCGGCGGCCGAGGCCGCGGGCGCCGATTGGGCCTGCACTGGCGGCAGCGCGAACGCCGCGCACAGCACGGCAAGCAGGAGCGTGATCTTCTTCATGTGGATTCCTTGTTGGCGTTGGCCGATTGTCAGAACGCGATCTGCGCGGACGCGTAGCCGCCGTCCTGGCGCCTCGTCGCGACGGCCGGCACGATGTGCCCGAGCTGCACGTAGGCGAGCGTCAGCGAGAGATGCTTGGTCGGCGCCCAGGCCGCGAAGACGTCCCACCAGTCGTCTTCCTTCAACCCGGCGCCCAGCGGCGACGGATCCAGGTTGTCGGGCTTGCGGCGGTACTCGGCGCCGAACGCCAGCGTGCGGTTGGCGAGCCAGGCGACGGAGAACTCCGGCTCCAGCTTGTAGCTCTCGTGGCCGGTGCCGCCGAAGCCGAGCAGGCCGTTCTGGTTGGCCTTGGTCAGGCGCAGCGTGCCGTTGACGAGCACGCCTTGCGCGAGGAGCAGCTTGGTCGCGCTGACGTAGAAGTCGACGCCGTTGGTGCGCGCGCCCAGCGCCTGCAGCGTGGGCTTGAGCCCGTCGGCGTCCGTGCGCTTCACCTCGACGCCGGCGGCGACCTGCGGCAGCCAGTTGTCGCTGTCGAGGACGGCGTCGCCCAGCAGGCGCGCCTTCGCGCCCAGGACGTCCATCTTCAGGTGCAGGCCGGGCAGGCCCAGCGCGCGGCCGGTGGCCTCGGTGGCGAAGTCCTGGCGCGCGAGCGAGACCTCGACGCGGTCGTCGTACGCCAGCATCACGCCCTGCACCTGCATCGTGTAGTTGCGCGTCGAGACGACCGACGCCGTGGCCGTCGCGCCCCACTCGCCTTCGGTGGCGTTGCTGCCGATCACGGCCCACGGCGTGAGCCCGCCGCCGGCCGCGCCGTCGATGGTGGTCACGCCGCCGGTGAGCAAGAGCTTGTCGGTGTCGGCGCGCGCATGCGGATGCGCCAGCGCCAGGGCGGCGGTGGCGAGCAGCGCGAGGGCGGCGCGCGGTGCGCGGATCGGGTCGTCTTGAGGGGCGGCGAAGGGCATGCGGGCTCCGGAGTTCGATTCGGTCGACATCAGCCGTGGCGGCGGCGGGGCTTGGGTGGCGTGAAGTTCAGCGCGGTCTCGATGATCACGCCTGCGCCGCCGATCCGCTGGTGCGTGATCGCCTGGTCGGTCAGCTGCTCGGGGCTCCACGAGAGCATGTCGGCGGGGCCGTCGGGCACGTCGGCGAGCGTGGCGACGCCGTTGGCATCGGTGACCGCGACCCAGGGCGTCTCGCCGACGAACAGGTAGCCGCGCATCGAGCTGTGCAGGTGGCAGCCGAGGACGATGACGCCCGCCTTGTCGAACCTGACGTCGGCGCTGGCCACCTTGTCGCCGCTGGCGGCGTTCAGGCGCATCTCGAACTCGGTGACCGGCGGGACGTTGCCGAGCGGGCCGCTCGGCTCCGAGCGCAGGTGGTGGTCGAAGGGATCCTGGTTCGAGAAGCGCACCGTGGTGCCCAACGGCACGGCGGTGAGGTAGGGCAGGAAGTGGATGTCGCGCTGCGCGATCACGACGGGTGCGGCCGGCGGCTTGATCGCGCCCGGATGCGCCGGCGTCAGCTGCACGACGACGTTCGGCGCTGGTTGGCCGTCGGCGCCTCGGACGACCACCGTCACGCTGGCCGCCTGCGCGTTGACGGCGAGCGCGAGCAGCAGGCTGCGGGCGGCGAGGAAGGGCAGGCGGGGGTGGCTCATGAGTCGGCTTTACGAATGGCCGAGCTGGACGGATGCAAGAAAAGGGCGACCATCCGCTGCGGCAGCCGACGCCTGTCGCCGAAGCGTGAACGAGTTGGCATTTCGAGCCGTCTCCGGCTCCCGGCGGCCGATAATCGTCGCATGACCGACGTCCTCGACCCGCTGCTCGACGCCACGTTCAAGGGCTTTCCGCACGGCGCCGCGCCGCTGCCGCGATCGTCGATCGGCGCGCAAGGCTGGAACGTGCTCGCGGGCGACCTGCCGCTGCCGCTGGCCGTGATCCGCCGCGACGCGCTGGCGCACAACGTCGGCTGGATGCAGCGCTACGCCGACGCTGCCGGCGTGCGCTTCGCGCCGCACGGCAAGACGACGATGTCGCCGCAGCTGCTGCGCCGCCAGCTCGAGGCCGGCGCCTGGGGCCTGACCTTCGCCACCGTCACGCAGATGCAGGCCGGGCTCGCGGCCGGCGCGCGCAACGTGCTCATCGCCAACCAAGTGCTGGATGCCGCCGATCTCGGCGCGATCGCCGCCCTGCGCGACACGCATCCGGAGGTCCGCGTCGTCTTCCTGCTCGACTCCGAGGCGCAGCTGGCGCTGATCGAGACAGTGTCGGTCGACGTGCCGTTCGAGGTGCTGCTGGAAGTCGGGGTCGCGGGCGGCCGCGCGGGCGTGCGCACGCATGACGCCGCGCTCGCGCTGGCGCGCCGCGCGCGCGCGAGCGATGCCGTCACGCTGGTCGGCATCGAATGCTACGAAGGCCTGGGCAACACCGGACGCAGCGAGGACGATCGCGCCGCCGCCGACGATCTCATGGATCGCGTGGAGCGCCTCGCGCGCGCGTGCGACGCCGAGGGCCTGTTCGGCAGCGACGAGGTCGTCGTGTCGGCTGGTGGCTCGGGCGTGTTCGACCTGGTCGTGCCGCGGCTGCGCGTGAGCCTGTCGAAACCGGTCGCGGGCCTGCTGCGCTCGGGCTGCTACGTCACGCACGACCAGGGCCACTACCAGCGGCTCGTCCACGCGGTCAACCAGCGCCTGGGCTGCAGCGACGCGCAAGGCCTGCGCGCCGCGCTGGAGGTGTGGGCGCTGGTGCAGTCGCTGCCCGAGCCCGGACTGGCGATCCTCGCGCTGGGCAAGCGCGACATCTCGTACGACCTCGGCATGCCCGTGCCATTGGCCACCTGCGCCCGCGCGAGCCGCGAGCGCGTGGCGGTGCCCCAAGGCTGGTCGGTGCTGAAGCTGAACGACCAGCACGCCTATCTGGACATCACTTCGGACACCCATGGCCTGCGGGTCGGCGACCGCGTCTGCCTGGGCATCTCGCATCCGTGCACGACGTTCGACAAGTGGCGCTGGATGCCCATCGTCGATGACGACTACACCGTCGTCGACGCGATCGTCACCTGCTTCTGACGCGCTAGAAGATCGACCTCCCGGTCAACGTCGTGAACCGCTCCAGCGCGAGCGAACCGGCCAGCGAGTTGCCGGAAGGCTCCAGCGCCGGCGACCACACGCAGATGCCGCACTCGCCGGGCATCACGGCGACGATGCCGCCGCCCACGCCGCTCTTGGCGGGCAGGCCGACGCGGAACGCGAAGTCGCCGGCGGCGTCGTAGGTGCCGCAGGTGAGCATCAGCGCGTTGAGGCGCTTGGCCATGCTGGTGTTCAGGATGTCGCCCTGGCCTTCGGGGTGCGTGCCGCCGTGCGCGAGGAACACGACGGCACGCGCGAGCTCCACGCAGTTCATCTCGATGGCGCAGTGGCGGCAGTAGGCGTCGAGCACGTCGTCGACGTCGTTGCTCAGGTTGCCGAACGCCTTCATGAGGTGCGCCATCGCGGCGTTGCGATGCGCGGTGCGGCGCTCGGAGGCGGCGACGGCGCGGTTGTAGTGGAGGTTGCGGTTGCCGCTCAGCGGGCGCAGGAACTCGACGACGGCGTTCTCGGGCACGGCGTAGCGCGTGCACAGGATGTCGGTGCATACCAGCGCGCCCGGATTGATGAACGGATTGCGCGGCTTGCCGTTCTCGGCCTCCAGCTGGATCAGCGAGTTGAACGGCGTGCCCGACGGCTCGCGGCCGACGCGCGTCCACACCTTCTCGCCTTCGAGCTGCAGCGCCATCACGAGCGTGAACAGCTTGGAGATCGACTGGATCGAGAAGGCCTCGCGCGCATCGCCCACGGTGTGGATGTCGCCCGCGATCGTGACGACGGCCATGCCGAAATGATGCGGCGACACGCTGGCCAGCTCGGGGATGTAGCTGGCGACCTGGCCTTGCCCGATGACGGGCCGCAGCTCGTGCGCGATCTGTTGCAGGACTTCGGTGTAATCCATGGCGTGGCGGCGAACCGCGGGATAGCTGTCGGCAGCCAGTATGGCCTGTGGCGTCGCGTCGCGGGAAGCCCGACAATCGCCGCCACGAGCCAATCAAGGAGGAATGGACCATGCTGATCTCGGTCGTCAATCGCAGCACCAAGCTCTCGGATGCGGACCTGCAGACCGCCGTGCGCGCCATCAATCGCCAGCTGGAGGAGGACTTCTATCCGCACTGGCAGTTCGGCGCGCGCCTGCGCGTCGACAGCGCCGGCCGCGTGCCCACGCAGCACCTGAAGAAGGTCGACCTGCCCAGGCTGCCGGGACGTCGCGGCGACGCGGTGCTCTACATCCAGGACAAGCCGACGATGGACCTGACCGAGGGCTACCACGACGGCAACAACGACGACGTGCCGTTCGGCTTCGTGTTCCTCGATGCCTGCACCACCGGGGCCGATTCGTGGACGGTGGCGCTGTCGCACGAGACCCTCGAGCTGGTGGGCGATCCGCTGAACAACCTGCTGGTGCAAGGCCCGCATCCGACCGACCACCGTCGCCTCGTCTTCCACCAGTTCGAGATGTGCGACGCGGTGTCGGGCGAGGCCTACGAGATCGATGGCGTGATGGTGCAGAACTTCGTGTTGCCGGGATGGTTCTCGCGCACGGTCGTCGACGGCGCGCGCAACGACTTCCTCGGTCGCAAGGAGCCCGGCGCGTCGCTGCCCCCGTTCGGCATCTCGCCGGGCGGCTACCTGATGTTCTGGGACGAGCAGAGGCCCGAGGGCAAGAAGTGGACGCCGTACTACGACACCAGCGACGAGGGCCAGGCCGAGAACAAGGTCAAGGCCAAGCTGGCCGCGAAGCTGAGCCGCCTCGCGCGGCGCCACCATGGCTGAGGGGGTCAGCGCACCACCATCTTCCAGGCCACGAACAGCAGCACCAGCGCGATGGCGATGCGCAGCGGCTTCACCGGCGCGCGGGTGCTGATCCACGAGCCCGCGAGCACGCCGGGGATGGAGCCGGCGAGCAGGTTGAGCATCAGCCCGAGGTCGACGTTGCCCACCGCCAGGTGGCCGAGGCCGGCGACCAGCGTCAGCGGGATCGCGTGGGCGATGTCGGTGCCCACGAGCTTGCCGGCGCTCAGGCGCAGCGGATAGAGATACACCAGCATCGCGGTGCCCAGCGCGCCGGCGCCCACCGAGGTCAGCGTCACCATCGCGCCCAGCAGCACGCCGGCGGCGACCGTCAACCCCGGCTGCATCGCCTTGAAGCGCGCGCTGTCACCGAGGCGCAAGCGGGTGCCCAGCTGGTGGACTGGCTCCTTGAACAGGATGCCCAGGGCGGTGACGACGAGCGCCAGCCCGAGCGTGAACGTGATCAGGCCGGCGCGCAGCTGGCCGAGGTGCGACGCATGCATCCACGCCAGGGTCAGCGCCGCCGCCGGCAGGCTGCCCAGCGCGAGTCGCCGTACCACCTGCCAGTCGACCGTGCCCGCCCTCTGGTGCACCGCGGTGCCGGCCATCTTGGTGATCGAGGCGTACAGCAGGTCGGTGCCGACCGCCGTCGTCGGCGCGACGCCGAACAGCAGCACGAGGATGGGCGTCATCAGCGCCCCCCCGCCCACGCCGGTGATGCCGACGATGGCGCCCACCAGCAGACCTGCAACGCCGTGCATGAGATCGAAGTTCAAGGGGAAACCTGCAAGAAGACGGGATTGAAGGACGGTCGGGACTGCGGCGTGCGACGGCACGCGACTGCGGCTCCGACGCCGCATTCTGCGTCACGCCAGAGCGGGCGATCGATCGCCGATGGACCCGCGACCATTCCCCCAGCCAGCGTCGACCGCTTAAAGTCGACGCATTCCCGCCAGGACTTCGACCATGACGCTGCCCATCGCCTTCCCCCACATCTCCCGCCCGCACCTGATGTCGCTGCTGCGCGCCGCCCCCAAGGCCGAGCTGCACATCCACATCGAGGGCTCGCTGGAGCCCGAGCTGATCTTCGAGCTGGCCCGGCGCAACGGCATCGGGCTGCCGTACGCCAGCGTGGAGGCGCTGCGCCAGGCCTATGCGTTCACCAACCTGCAGAGCTTCCTGGATGTCTACTACGCCGGCGCCAGCGTCTTGATCACCGAAGCCGACTTCGACGCGATGGCCTGGGCGTACTTCGAGCGCGCCGCGCGCGACAACGTCGTCCACTGCGAGATCTTCTTCGACCCGCAGACGCATACGGCGCGCGGTATCGACATGGGCGTCGTCATCCGCGGCCTCGACCAGGCCGCCCGCCGCGCCGAGGCCGAGCTGGGCCTCAGCGTGCGCCTGATCCTGTGCTTCCTGCGCCACCTGAGCGAGGACGACGCGCTCGCCACGCTGGAGGCCGCGCTGCCGTACCGCGACAAGTTCATCGGCGTGGGACTCGATTCCAGCGAGATGGGCCATCCGCCCGAGAAGTTCGAGCGCGTGTTCGCGCGCGCACGTGCCGCGGGCCTGCGCCTGGTCGCGCACGCGGGCGAGGAGGGCCCGCCGGCCTACATCCGCGCGGCGCTGGACGTGCTGCACGTCCAGCGCATCGACCACGGCGTGCGCTGCATCGAGGATCCGCAACTGGTGGCACGCCTGGCCCGCGAGCGCATCCCGTTGACCGTGTGCCCGCTGTCCAACGTGAAGCTGTGCGTGTTCGACGACCTCGGGCAGCACAACATTCCCGCGCTGCTGGCCGCCGGCCTGTGCGTCACCGTCAATTCGGATGATCCGGCGTACTTCGGTGGCTATCTCAACGATAACTTCGTTCAGTTGTTCGAATCCTTGCCTCAACTGACGGCCCGCGATGCCTACACGATGCTGCGCAACAGCTTCGAGGGTTCGTTCGTCGACGACGAGGACAAGGCTTTGTGGATCGAGGAGCTCGAGTCCGTCTTTGCCGCCAGCGAGCCGTGACGAGGGGTGTCGGGGATTCTTCCCGAGGATCCGTTTCGATCGCGGGGCCCGACAGGCACGTCGAAATGCCTTCAGGTCGCCCGTCGGCGACGGCTGCAACGACGCCGACGACCTCGCGCGCACGGTCGCGACGTTCCGGCTGCGAGCTTCCCGGCTACCAACCGTCCGGCGCGACGAACGCGGGGTTGCGCAGCGACGTGACGACGTGGTCGCGCCAGGCGCCTTCGATGTAGAGGTAGTCGGGCGCCAGGCCTTCCTTGCGGAAGCCCATGCGCTCGAGCACGCGCGCGCTGCGCTGGTTCTCGGGGCGGTACGCGGCCTGAACGCGGTGCAGGTTCACGCGCGGCGAGAACATCTCCTCGAGCCCGGCGGCGATCGCCTCGCTCATCAGGCCCTGGCCGACATGCGCCTCGTCGAGCGCGTAGCCCAGCATCGCGTTCTGGAACGCGCCGCGCGAGACCTGGCTGAAGTGCAGGCTGCCGATCACCTCGACGTCGGACGCCGGCAGCCGCGCGCCGCCGGCCTTGGTCGCGTCGACCAGCCACCAGCGGTAGGCCGCGTCGTTCTGGAACGCGGCGATGCCCGCCGCCACGCGCGCCGTCTGCGCCTCGACGGTGTAGAACGAGTCGGCCGTGGGGGGATCCCAGCGCGCGAAGTGCTGGCGATTGCGCCGGTGGAATTCGCAGACGGCCCCGGCGAGTCCGGGGTCGCCGGCGACCAGGCGCAGGCGCGGCGTGGAGATCTCGAAGCGGGCGAGCGGGGTGATGCCGATCATGGAGGGGTCGACGCAGGCGATGCGAAAGGGCGATGCATCGTACCCGGCCGACCTGTCGACAACCGGCCCCTCAGGCGACTGCCGCGAGCGCCTCGACGGCGTGCGCCAACGCCCGCGCGTCCGCGCCGAACGCGTAGGCATCCATGCCCAGGTGGCCGCCCGCGACGCTCGCGTGCAGGCGGATCGCCGCGTGCTCCTGGCCGCCCGCGCCGGCGGCGATGAACCAGGGCAGCAGGTGCTCGTCGGTCGGATGCATGAACTGGGCCTCGGGCGCCAGCGTGCGGTAGTGCCACAGCGATGGCCAGTCGCGCGCGGCGGAGCGGTCGGCGAACCAGGCGCGGAACGCGGCGCTGGCCGGGATCTCGGCCACCGGCTCGGCGCGCGGCAGGCCCAGGCTCAGGTTGTGCGTGATCGATCCGGTGCCGATGATCCACACGCCCTCGTCGGCCAGCGGGCTCAGCGCCGCGCCCAGCTCGAACATTTGCTGCGGCGTCCAGGTCGGCGGGAACGCGACCGGCAGCACGGGGATGTCGCACAGCGGGCGGATGTCGCGCAGCGGCACCCAGATCCCGTGGTCGAGACCGGCGGCCTCGGCATGCTCCACCTCGATGCCGGCCCATTGCAGCAACTGCTCGACGTACGGCGCGAGGCAGGGCACGCCGGCGACCTCGTAGCGCAGGTCGTAGAGCGCCTGCGGGAAGCCGCTGAAATCGTGCACCGCCTCGTGGCGCGCGCCCGCTAGCGTGACGGGGCGGCGTGCGAGCGTGTGCGCGGACAGCGCGACGATCGCACTGGGCGCGGCTTCACCGGCGGCCACGCGGGCGTCGATGGCGCGCCCGAGCCGGCGCCAGAACGCACCGGCCGGGCCGGCGTCCAGCGCCGTCATCGGCGAGCCGTGCGAGAGGAAAACGGGTGGGTAGCGGGTTTCCATGCGAGCATTGAAGCACCGGCCCCCGCGCGCGTCGTTCGAAGCGATTGGCGTCGATGTTCAATGGCGTTGACGAGTCGAGCGCCGCCCGCGCGCGTCATCCGGAAGCCCGAATCGGGCGATCCGCGCGCGGCGGCCTTCACGGCTTCGGTGTACCGTTGCGGCATGACGAATCCGAGTACGACGAACGCGGCGCCGCGCCCGCAGGCCTCCCTCTGGCGGCTGGCCGGCCGCCAGGTGTGGCGCGATTTCATGGCCGGCGAGCTGAAGCTGCTGTTGTGGGCGGTGGTGCTGGCCGTGGGTGCGTTGACGGCCGTCGGCTTCTTCGCCGACCGCATGCGCTCCGGCCTCGTGCGCGACGCCGCGCAACTGCTGGGCGGCGACGCCGTGGTGCTGGGCGACAAGCCGCTGGCTCCCGCGTTCCAGGAAGAGGCGCTGCGGCGCGGCTTCGTGGTGGGCCAGGCCGCCAATTTCCCGAGCATGGCGCGCGCCGGCGAGGCGCGGGGCGGTGCGGCCAAGCTCGCGGCGGTCAAGGCCGTCGATGCCGGGTACCCGCTGCGCGGCAAGATCGACGTGCGCTTCGGCGAGACGGCGCCGGTGCAGTCGTTGCGCCAGGCGCCGGCCGCCGGCACCGTGTGGATCGATCCGGCGCTGGCCAATGCGCTGTCGCTGAAGGTGGGCGACGGGCTCGAGCTCGGCGACGCCACGCTGCGCATCGCCGCGCTGATCATGATCGAGCCCGACCGCGGCACGGGCTTCGCGGCGCTGGCGCCGCGCGTCATGCTCAATGTGGCCGACCTCGCCGCCACCGGCCTGGTGCAGCCGTCGAGCCGAATCACCTGGCGGCTCGCCGTGGGCGCGCCCAACGGCGACGAGAAGGTGGCCGGCGCCTACGCCGACTGGGCCAAGGCCAGGATCAAGGCGGACGGCCTGCGCGGCATGCATGTCGAGAACCTGGCCTCGGGCCGGCCCGAGATGACGCAGACCGTGGATCGCGCGCAGCAGTTCCTCAGCCTGGTGGCGCTGCTGACGGCGTTGTTGTCCGCCGTGGCGGTGGCCGTGGCCGCGCGCGACTTCGCGCAGCGCCACCTCGACGACTGCGCGATGCTGCGCGTGCTGGGCCAGACGCAGAACCGCATCGCGGCCGTCCACGCGATCGAGTTCGTCGGCCTCGGCCTGTTCGCCAGCGTGCTGGGCCTGGCGCTGGGCTTCGCGCTGCACCTGGGCTTCGTCGCGCTGCTCACGAGCTGGCTGCCCAACGGATTGCCGTGGCCCGGGCCGATGCCGGCGCTGCTGGGCGTGGGCGTCGGCCTCACGTTGCTGCTGGGCTTCGGCCTGCCGCCGGTGCTGCAGCTGGCGCGCGTGCCGCCGCTGCGCGTGCTGCGGCGCGACGTGGGCACGCCCAAGGTGGCGAGCGTGGGCGTGCTCGCGGGCGCGTTCCTGGGCTTCGCGGCGCTGATGATCGTCGCCGCGCGCGACGTCAAGCTGGGGCTGATCAGCGTCGGCGGCTTCGCCGGCGCGGCGCTGTTGTTCGCGCTCGTCGCGTGGCTGGCGGTGAAGGCCTTGCGGCGTTTCGTGCCGGAGTCGCGCGCGCCGCGCTGGCTGGTGCTCGCCACGCGCGCGATCGCGGCGCGTCCGGCGTTCGCGGTGCTGCAGGTGTCGTCGATGGCCATCGGCCTGATGGCACTGTGGGTGCTGGTGCTGCTGCGCACCGACCTGATCGACAGCTGGCGTGCGGCCACGCCGCCGGATGCCCCGAACCGCTTCGTCATCAACATCCAGCCCGACCAGGCGCAGGCCTATCGCGACACGCTGAAGGCGGCGGGCGTGCAGGGCGACGACTGGTTCCCGATGATCCGCGGCCGGCTGGTCTCGATCAACGACGAGCCGATCGGCAAGCGCTACAAGCCCGGCTCCGACGCGTCCGACATGATCCAGCGCGAGCTCAACCTGAGCGACACGCCGGACCAGCCGCCCAACGCGAAGATCGTCGCCGGCAAATGGGTGCCCGAGCAGGCGGATGGTCTCAGCGTGGAGGAAGGCCTCGCCAAGACGCTGGGCCTGAAGCTGGGCGACAAGATGGCGTTCGACGTCGGCGGGCAGCCGGTGTCGGGCCACATCACCACGCTGCGCAAGGTCGACTGGGGGTCGATGCGCGTCAACTTCTTCGTGATGTTCCCGCGCTCGAACATGGGCGACCTGCCGGTCAGCTACATCAGCGCGTTCAAGGCACCGACCAGCGCGACGACGGCCTTCGACAACCGGCTCGCGAACCAGTTTCCCAACGTGACGGCGATCGACGTGTCGGCCACCATCGCGCAGGTGCAGGGCGTGCTCGACCAGGTGATCCACGCGGTGGAGCTGCTGTTCGCGTTCGCGCTGGTCGCCGGCCTGGTGGTGCTGGTGGCGACGGTGTCGGCCACGCGCGAGGCGCGCGCGCGCGAGTTCGCGGTGATGCGCGCGGTGGGCGCGTCGGGCAGCCTTCTGGGCCGGGTGCAGCGCGTCGAACTGCTGGGCGTCGGCGCCCTGGCCGGGCTGCTGGCCGCCAGCGCGGCCGTCGCGGTGGGCTGGATCCTCGCCACTTACGTGTTCCAGTTCCACTGGAATCCGCCGTGGTGGGTGCCGATCGCGGGCGCCCTGAGCGGCGGCGCGCTGGCGCTGGCGGCCGGCTGGTGGAGCCTGCACGAGGTGCTCGCGCGGCCCGTGATGGAGACCTTGCGCCGCGCCGCGCAGGAATGACGATGCGAACCGTCGTGCCGTGCCGCCAGGAGAATGCCGCCCGGCACGCCGATTGATTCCCTGACTGCCATGATTCGAATCGGACTCATCTCGGACACCCACGGCCTGCTGCGCCCCGAGGCCGTGGACGTGCTGCGCGGCAGCGACTTCATCGTGCACGCCGGCGACATCGGCGAGGGCGTGCTCGAGCCGCTGTCCACGATCGCGCCCGTCACCGCCGTGCGCGGCAACAACGACCGCGCGCCATGGGCCGCGCGCATTTCCGGCGCGGAGTGGCTGCGCTTCGGCGAGGTCACGCTGCACGTGCTGCACGACCTGGCCGATCTCGCGATCGACCCGAAGGCCGCCGCCGTCGACGTGGTCGTCACGGGCCATTCGCATCGCCCGAAGATCGAGCGCCGCAGCGGCGTGCTCTACGTCAATCCCGGCAGCGCCGGGCCGGTGCGCTTCAACCTGCCGATCTCTGTCGCGTTGATGCAGGTCGCGGGCAAGGACGTGACGGCGCGCATCGTGGAGCTGGAGTCGTTGCGCGCCGCATGACGTGCGCCTGCGGCCTTCGCCATGACCGTGCGCATCGTCCGGCTCGGCACGCCCCGCCATCCTGGCGAGGGCACGCGCATCGGCACCGTGCGACGTCCGCCGCGCGGCGTTCCGAAGGCCGGGTTCGCGTCGGGCGACTGGTACGACGTCTGGTTCCCCAACCTCTCGCCGAGTCCGGAGCTGGTCAAGCGGGCGCTGGCGTCGCAGTCCGACCTGAGCGCGGCCGGCGAGAAGGAATGGGCCGCGTTCGCGCGCGGCTATCGCGCGGAGATGGCGCGACCCGGGAACGCGCGTGCGATCGCCCTGCTGGCCACGCTGTCGCAGCAGGCCAACTTCTCGGTGGGGTGCTATTGCGAGAACGAGTCGAGGTGCCACCGGGCAATCTTGCGCGCGCTCCTGCGTGACGCGGGCGCGAGCGTTGACGGGACGTGATCGCCGGCGATCGCCGCAATGACGCTGGGACGGCTCGGACGTTCCCGTCGTTGCCGGTGGTCGGCTGGCGAGAAGGTCCGGGGGAGCGGGGGACCCGGCTCTGCCAGGCGCGTCGCGGCCGGCCCCTCGGGGGCAGCGACCAGCGGGCACGTGGGGCCGTCAGTTCTCCGCGCCCACCCACTCGATCTTCGCCCCCAGCGACACCAGGTTCTCCACGAACCGCGGATGCGCCCGGCGGATCGGCGTGCCGTTGTAGATCGTCGACTTGCCCTCGATGCTGGCCGCCAGCATCAGCAGCGCGATCGCCACGCGGATGATGTACGGGCTGTCGACCTCGGCCGGCACCAGCGGCTTGCCGCCGAAGGTGATGACGCGGTGCGGGTCGGACTGGAACGCGTGGGCGCCGAATTTCGAGAGTTCCGACGTCCAGCCCAGCGCGCCGTCGTACACCTTGTTCCAGAACATCACCTGGCCCTCGGCGCGCACGCCCAGCGCGATGAAGATCGGCAGCAGGTCGACCGGGAAGTAAGGCCACGGCGCGGCCTCGATCTTCTGCAGCATGTTGCGCGTGAACGGCTCGCGCACCTTCAGCCCGTTCGGCACGACGGCGCGCGACCAGCCACCTTCGTGCGCCACCTCGACGCCCATCTTCGCGAAGCTGCGATCGAGCAGCGGGAAGAACTGCGGCGCGCTGTTCTTCACCTCGACGTTGCCGCCGGTGATGGCGCCCAGCGCGAGAAAGGTGACGACCTCGTGGAAATCCTCGACGAAGGTGAAGTCGACACCGTGCAGCTCGTCGACGCCGTCGACGGTGATCCGCGACGTGCCGATGCCCGAGATCTTCGCGCCCATGCGCCGCATGAAGGTGCAGAACTCCTGCACGTGCGGCTCGGACGCGGCGTTGGTCAGCTCGGACTCGCCGTCGGCCAGCGCGGCGCACAGCACGAAGTTCTCGGTGGTGGTGACCGAGGCGTAGTCGAGCCAGCGCCGATGCGCGTGCAGCGGCCGGCGCGCATGCACGATCAGCGCGCCCGGGCCGCGCTCGACCTGCGCGCCGAAGCCCTCGAACACCTCCACGTGCGGATCGATCTCGCGCACGCCCAGCGTGCAGCCCTGCACGTCGTTCTCGATGCGCGCGCTGCCGAAGCGTGCCAGCAGCGGCGGCACCAGCATCACCGAGGAGCGCATCTCCTCGGGCAGCTTGTGCACGGCCGGGTCGAAGTGGGTGTGCTCGTGGTGGATCTTCAGCACGACGTCGGCCAGTGAGCCCTCGACGCGGCTACCCAGCTCGCGGAACACACCGAGGATCTTGCGGACGTCGGTGATGTCGGGCACCCCGCGCAGCGTCACCGGCTCGCGCGTGAGCAGCGTGGCCGACAGGATCGGCAGCACCGCGTTCTTGTTCGCGGAGGGCGTGATGCGGCCGCGGAGGGGGCGGCCGCCATGGACGATGAGATCGGGCACGTGGACTTTCTGCAGTCGTTGATGACGTGACGCCATCTTAGGGACGCCGCGCGCGCTGCGGCGTGAGACTTTCTTCCGCGCAACGCTGAGAGGTGGTCGCGTCGGGGCCTTGCTGGCAATCGGAATGCGCGCGCCATCGGCACACACTGGCCCAACAACGACAAAGCCACCCGAAGGTGGCTCGTCCGAGATGCAGGGAGAACGGATCAGCTCGCCGATTCAATCAACCCCATGTCCGAAGCGCTCATCAACGCCTCGATATCCATCAGGATCAACATGCGCTCGCCCACGTTGGCGATGCCCGTGATGAACGACATGTCCACATGCGAGTTCATCATCGGCGTCGGCTTGATGGCGTCGCCGCCCAGTTCGCAGACGTCCGACACGGAATCGACGACCGCGCCGATCACCCGGCCCTTGACGTTCAGGACGATCACCACCGTGAACGCGTTGAAGTCGGCCTCGCCGCACGACAGCTTCAGCCGCAGGTCGACGATGGGCACGATCACGCCGCGCAGGTTGACGACGCCGCGCAGGAACTCGGGCGTGTTGGCGATGCGCGTCGGCTGCTCGTAGGAGCGGATCTCCTGCACCCGCAGGATGTCGATGCCGTATTCCTCGCCGCCCAGGCGGAAGGTCAGGAATTCGCCCTTCGCGCCCTTGGCTGCCGTGGCGGAACGCTCCGCGGACTGGCGCGCGATGTGGGTGGCTTCCTTGATCATGTCCATGGTGGATCCTCTTGGGCTTGTCGATGCGGTCTTCGGGAACGAAGGGGTTCTGTTTCCGTTATCGGCCATTGCCGGGCGGAATGAAGTGACTTTGTTGGCGCCGTGCGGGCAGAAAAAAGGGCGCTGGTCGCGCCCTTGCTGGTTCTCGTCGGGGGATCAGAACGATTCCCAGTCGTCGCTCGCGCCGGACGCCGCCGCCGGGGCGGGCGCGGGGGCGGGAGCGGCGGGCGCCGGAGCGGCCTTCGGAACGGCGGCCGGCTTGGCGGCGGCGGCCGGCTTGGCGGCGATGGCCTTGGGCTTGTACGCGGCGGCCTTGGCGATCACCTTCCTGGCGGCCGGCACGTGGGCCGACGGCGCGGGGGCGAAGCTGCCGATGTCGGACAGCCCGTCCAGGCGGTAGTTCGCCACGACCGAGGTCATCTTGTGCGCCTGGTCCTTCAGGCTCTCGGCGGCGGCAGCGGATTCCTCCACCAGCGCGGCGTTCTGCTGGGTCATCTGGTCGAGGCGCGTGATCGACTCGTTCAACACGCCGAAGCCCTGGCTCTGTTCGAGCGCGGAGGCGCTGATCTCGCCGATGATGTCGGTGACGCGCTGCACGCTGGCGACGATCTCGTCCATCGTGGAGCCGGCGTCCTGCACGAGCTTGGAGCCGGTCTCGACCTTGTCCACCGAGGCGCCGATCAGCGTCTTGATTTCCTTGGCCGCCTGCGCGGAACGCTGGGCGAGCGATCGCACTTCGCTGGCCACGACCGCGAAGCCGCGGCCCTGTTCGCCGGCGCGTGCCGCTTCCACTGCGGCGTTCAGCGCCAGGATGTTGGTCTGGAACGCGATGCCGTCGATGACGCCGATGATGTCGGAGATCTTCTTGGACGACGAGTTGATCTCTTCCATCGTCGAGACCACTTGCGAGACCACCTCGCCGCCGCGGCGCGCGACCTGCGCCGCCGAGCTGGCGAGCTGGTTGGCCTGGGCCGCCGAATCGGAGGCCTGGCGCACGTTGCCGGTCATCTGCGAGACCGAGCTGGCGGTCTGCTGCAGGTTGCTGGCCGTCTGCTCGGTGCGCTGGCTCAGGTCCTGGTTGCCGGTGGCGATCTCCGACGAGGCCGTCGACACTTCATGCGTGCCCGAACGGATCGCGCCGATCGTCTTGCGCAGTTCGTCCTGCAGCGTCTTGAGCGCGCGCAGCGAGGCCGTCGAGGCGGCCGGGCCGGTGGTGCGGATGGTGGTGCTCAGGTCGCCGTTGCCCATCGCGATGGCGTGTGCTGTGAACTCGGTGATCATGCGACGCACCAGGATCATGCCGGTGGCGAACACGTAGGCCGTGGCCAGGCACAGCACCACCCCCGCCGTGATGAAGACCGCCGGCGACCATCCGAACACGAGCCCGGCGATCACGACGGCCTGGCTGCCGAACAACAAGGAGAAGAAAAGCATGGCGCGGGCCTGTATGGAAAGAGAGCTCAACATGGGGGGATCCGTTTCAGATTGAACAGGATGTCGTTCGGGTCGTGACGCGCCAGGGCGTCAATGGCGCGTGCGGCGGACGAGCGAGCCGGTGTCCAGGATCAGCGCGACGCGGCCGTCGCCCATGATCGTGGCGCCGGACACGTCCTGCACCTTGCGGTAGTTGGCTTCCAGGTTCTTCACGACCACCTGTTGCTGGCCCAGCAGTTCGTCCACCAGCAGGGCCACGCGGGCGCCTTCGGCCTCGACGACCACCATGATGTTGCTGACGTGCTCGAAGTCGAAGCGCGGCACCTCGAAGACGCGCTCGAGGTCGATGACGGGCATGAACTCGTCGCGCACCTCCACCACGCGGCCCGAGCCGCCGATCGTCTTGATCATGCCCGGGGCGACCTGGAACGATTCCACCACCGAGGCCAGCGGCAGGATGTAGCACTCGTCGCCGACGCCGATGGACATGCCGTCCATGATGGCCAGCGTCAGCGGCAGGCGCACCTTCACGCTCATGCCGTAGCCTTCGGCGGAGTCGATCTCCACCGTGCCGCCGAGGGCGGTGATGTTCTTCTT
>CAIMXF010000068.1 GCA_903845345.1 uncultured beta proteobacterium | reverse complement strand
GCGGATCGCCGACGCCGCCTTCGCCAGTTCGGTGATGCGCGCCCAGTCGCCGCTCTTCATCGCGTCGGCCGGCGTCAGCCACGAGCCGCCCACCACCTTCACGTTGGGCAGCGCCAGGAACTGCGGCGCCGTCTCCACCGTCACGCCGCCCGTGGGGCAGAACGCGACGTCGGCGAACGGGCCGGAGAAGGCCTTCAGCAGCGGGATGCCGCCCACGGCCGTGGCCGGGAACAGCTTGAGGAAGGTGAAGCCGTCGTCAGCCGCCATCATGATCTCGCTGCCCGTGGACACGCCCGGGAGCAGCGCGATGTCCAGGTCCTTGCACGCGTCGCCGACCGCTTTCGTGTAGCCCGGGCTGACGATGAATTTCGAGCCGGCCGCCTTCGCGGCGCGCGCGTCGGCGGCGTTGCGCACGGTGCCGGCGCCGACCACCGCCTCGGGCACTTCGCGCGCGATGGCCTCGATGGCCGGCAGGCCGGCCGCGGTGCGCAAGGTCACTTCCAGCACCCGCACGCCGCCCGCGACCAGCGCCCTGGCCATGGGGACGGCGTCCTCGAGGCGGTCGATGACGATGACGGGGATGACGGGGCCGTAGCCGGCGAGGTCGAGCGGGTTCATGGGGAGTCTCTTCGAGTTCGTTGAAATCGGGTCAAAGCCAGGTGCAGGCGCCCTCTTCGGCGGTGCTGACGTTGCGCCGCATGCCCGCGAACAGGTTGCGGCCGAAGCCGGCGCCATGCGCCTCGGCCAGCGACTGGCTGCGCTCGGCCAGCGGGCGCGCGGCCCACTCGGCCTCGGGCACCAGCACCTGCAGCGTGCCGGCGACGGCGTCGAGGCGGATCAGGTCGCCGTCGCGCACCTTGGCGAGCGGGCCGCCGCCCAGCGCCTCGGGGCTCACGTGGATGGCCGCCGGGACGTTGCCCGACGCGCCGCTCATGCGCCCGTCGGTGACCAGCGCCACCTTGAAGCCGCGGCCCTGCAGCACCGCCAGCGGCGGCGTGAGCTTGTGCAGCTCGGGCATGCCGTTGGCGCGCGGCCCCTGCCAGCGCACGACGGCGACGAAGTCCTTCTCCAGCTTGCCGGCCTTGAAGGCGTGCAGCAGGTCTTCCTGCGCGTCGAACACCTGGGCCGGCGCCTCGATGACGTGCTTGTCGGCCGGCACCGCCGACACCTTGATCACCGAGCGGCCGAGGTTGCCCTCCAGCAGCTTCAGCCCGCCGGTGGCGCCGAACGGGTCGGCGGCGGTGCGCACCACCGTGTCGTCGATCGGGGCCTCGGGCAGCGCCGTCCACGCGAGCTTGCCGTCCTGCAGCGACGGCACCTCGCCGAAGGCGGCCATGCCGCGTTCGCAGACGGTGGCCACGTCGGCATGGGCCAGCCCCGCCTTCAGCAGCTCGCGCAGCACGAAGCCCGGGCCGCCGGCGGCCTGGAACTGGTTCACGTCGGCGCTGCCGTTCGGGTACACGCGGCTCAGCAGCGGGATCACGGTGGAGAGCTCGGCGAAGTCCGACCAGTCGATCAGGATGCCCGCGGCGCGTGCCACGGCCACCCAGTGGATCAGGTGGTTGGTGGAGCCACCGGTGGCCAGCAGCGCCGCCATCGCGTTGACGATGCAGCGCTCGTCGACGAGCACGCCGATCGGCACGTCGCGGCGCTCGCGGGTGAGCGACAGCACCGTGCTGACGGCTTCCCGCGTCAGGGCCGTGCGCAGGCCGTCGTGCGGGTGCACGAACGCCGCGCCGGGCACGTGCAGGCCCATGGCCTCGAGCAGCATCTGGTTGGAATTGGCGGTGCCATAGAACGTGCAGGTGCCGGGGCCGTGATAGGCCTGGCTCTCGGCGGCCAGCAGCTCCGCGCGGCCGACCAGGCCCTGCGCCGCCTGCTCGCGCACCTTGGACTTGGCCTTGTTGGACAGCCCCGTGGACATCGGCCCCGCCGGCACGAAGACGCACGGCAGGTGGCCGAACTGCAGCGCGCCGATCAGCAGCCCCGGCACGATCTTGTCGCAGATGCCCAGCAGCAGCACGGCGTCGAACACGTCGTGCGACAGCGCGATGGCCGTCGACATCGCGATCGTGTCGCGCGAGAACAGCGACAGCTCCATGC
>CAIMXF010000067.1 GCA_903845345.1 uncultured beta proteobacterium | reverse complement strand
TGCTGCCGCCGCCGCTGCTGGCAGCCGCGGCCACGGTGACGTTGACCGTGGTGCTGCTGCTCAATCCGCTGGTCGGATCGCTGACGGTCAGCCGCACCTGGCCGACACCGGCCGACACGCCGGTGACCACCACGCTGGCGCCCGTGGTCGAGCCGAGCGAGACGAACCCGTCGCCGTCCGGGATGAGCCATTGGTAGGTGAGCGCCGTGCCGCTGGAACCGACGGTGCTCGCGCTGCCGCTGAGCGTCACGGTTGCGCCGGCGACGACGCTGGCCGACGTCGGCGTGGCGACCGCCGTGGGCGCCGTGTAGGTGGGCGTCGTGGTCGAGGCCAGCGTCACGGCGGCGCCGGCGTCGAGCATGCCGGCACCGCAGGTGGTCGTGGTGCAGATGCATTCGTCCTGCGTGGTCGCCGACGGGGCCGCGCAGACAGGCGGCTGCGGCGTGGTGTCGCTGACGGTCGGGAACGGCCGCGCAGTGGACTTCAGGATGTTGATGACCTGCGCGTTCGTGAGATTGGGTTGGGCAGCCAACATTAACGCCACCGTTCCGGCCACCATCGGCGTCGCGAAGCTCGTCCCCAGGCTCACATTGTTCAGGCCGTCGGAATAGGTGCCGCCGTTGGCCACCGGCGTCGTCGCGCCGGAGTTGCGGGCCGTGATGATCGGGTACAGGCACTGCGAGCCCGCCGCCGTGTTGATGCAGTTGCCGCCGGGTGCGGAGAGGGTGACTTCAGGACCGATGTCCGAGAAGCCCACCTTGTCGCCCGCGTGACGCAAGGCGGCGACGGCGATCACGATGGGCGTCGTGTTGGTGTCGGTCGCCGCAGGCTTGCAGTTGGCCGGGACGCCCACGGCCAGGCCTTCGTCGTTGCCGGCGGCGGCCACGACGACCACGCCGTTGTTGCGCAATTGCGTGAGCGCATCGATGTAGGCCGGCGCGTCGGTGGCGCAGTCGCCGGAACCGCCGAGGCTCATGTTGATGACGCGCGCCGGATGCACGTTCGCGGGCACCCCGCTCACGGCGATGCCGCCGGACCACTCGGCGGCCGCGATGATGTCGGAGTCGTAGCCGCCGCACTTGCCGAGCGCGCGGGCGGGCACCACCATCGTGTTGTAGCCGACGCCGGCCATGCCGATGCCGTTGTTGGTGGCGGCTGCGAGGACGCTCGCCGTCTGGGTGCCGTGCCAGCTGCTGTCGACGACGCTCTGGTTCGAACCGGGCGGGTTGTCGGGATAGTCGGAGTCGTTGCACTCGTAGAACGTGCCGGTCTTGTCCGCATTCTCGGCGCCGGTCACGTAGTCGCCCGGGTCGGACGGGTCGGGATCGGCGAGGTCGCCGTCGTTGGCGATCGCCACCGCGTCGGCGCTGGAGCTGGGATCGGTCTCGCCGTAGCCGACGAAGTCGTAGCCGTACGGCGTGCTCGAGGTCGTGCCCTGAAAGATGGCGGGGAAGAGCTTGGCGCTGAGGTCAGGATGCGCGGTGATGCCGGTGTCGACGTCGGCGATCACGATCGCGGAGGAACCATGGGTGATCGCCCAGGCCGGTTCGATGTTGATGCTCGACACGACGTTGTGGCCGCTGGCGTCGATGCCCGGCGCGCGCAGGTACCACTGGCCCGATTCTGGCCCTTCCTGCGCAAAGGTGATCGCCTGCCCGTCCGGGTAGAGCGGATCGTTGACGGGCGGCGCGGCCTGGACGAAGCGGCGGTGGTCGACCTGCACCCATTCGACCTCGCTGTCAGCGGCGATCGACCTGGCGAGCGCCGAGGACGTCATGCCCTTGGCTTGCATCACCTGGGTCCGCTCGCCCAGGATGCGGCCATCGGTCAACGCGAGGCCCAGCCTGCCGCCGAGGACACCGGCCTTCTGCGGTCCGACCGAGCGAGCGGACGAACCGGTCGCCGACAGGATGGAAGCGCGTTCCTTGAACTTGACGATCACCCGGCCGCTGCTCGCCGACTCGGCGAGGTGGGTCGGCGTCCTGCGCACCGGATTTCGCTCGACCGCGACGACGACCGCGCCCACCGCGGCCGTGACCGCAACACCCAGACTGACCGCGCTCAGCAGCCGACTCCACCGTGCCATCGCACTCTCCGAAAGTTGGGACGCCCCGCGACGCAGGGCCTCATGATGGGATACGAGTCTAGTGGAGCCGCGGTTGCAACGACGTTGCGACTTTGCGTCCAACCGGACAATCGATCCGTTTAATCGCAATCGAATGTAGCGAATGCGGCATTCGTCACGGCCGCCCGCTCCGTCAATGCCCATTTCGTCACGCAACGTTCAGGTCGCCGCAGGCTTGGCCAGCCGGCCCGCCGCAGCGACGTGCACCAAAAAGGGCTCCCGCGGGAGCCCTGGCCGTGCGAGCGCCGAACGCTCAGCCCGCGATGACGCGCGCCATCTCGAGCACCTTGTTCGAGTAGCCCCACTCGTTGTCGTACCAGGCGACGACCTTGACGAAGGTCTTGTCCAGCGCGATGCCGGCGTCGGCGTCGAACACCGAGGTGCGCGCCTCGCCGCGGAAGTCGGTGGAGACGACCTTGTCCGTCGTGTAGCCCAGCACGCCCTTCATCGGGCCTTCGGCGGCCGCCTTCATGGCGTTGCAGATGTCCTCGTAGCTGGCTTCCTTGACGAGTTCGACGGTCAGGTCGATCACCGAGACGTCGGACGTGGGCACGCGGAACGACATGCCGGTGAGCTTCTTGTTCAGCTCGGGGATCACGACGCCCACGGCCTTGGCCGCGCCCGTCGACGACGGAATGATGTTCTCGAGGATGCCGCGGCCGCCGCGCCAGTCCTTGTTGGACGGGCCGTCGACGGTCTTCTGCGTGGCGGTGGTGGCGTGCACCGTGGTCATCAGGCCGCGCTTGATGCCGAAGGTGTCGTTGAGCACCTTGGCCACCGGGGCCAGGCAGTTCGTCGTGCACGAGGCGTTGGAGATGATGGCCTGGCCGGCGTAGGTCTTGTCGTTGACGCCGTAGACGAACATCGGCGTGTCGTCCTTGGACGG
>CAIMXF010000066.1 GCA_903845345.1 uncultured beta proteobacterium | reverse complement strand
GGGGTCGTTGCCGGCTTCCACCGAGTGCAGCACGGCGCGGCCGGCCATCATGTGGTCCATCAGCTTGTTGGGGGCGATGCCGAAGCGGTAGATCGGCACGCGCTGCCAGCCGATGTAGGCGATGTCGACCTGCGCGAGCAGCGCCGGCACCTGCAGCTTGGGGATGGGCGCGAGCATCGTGACGTTGGACAGCCGCTCCCTGGTCACGCGATCCTTCAGGTGCGCGCGCAGGTGGCCGTCGCCCACCAGCACGAAGCGCAGCTTGCGGCCGACGGGGTCGTCGCGCAGCAGCGCGGCCGCGTCGAGCAGCGTGTCGAGCGCGTTGGGCTCGCCCATCGAGCCGGTGTAGCCGACGACGGTACCGCCGACCGCGCGCGCCGTGGCCAGCGTGCCGGCCACGTCCTCGTCGAGCGGCTGCGGCTTGTCGGCCCAGTCGTCGGGCGAGATGCCGTTGGGCACGATGGTGAGCTTGTCGAGATCGAGGCCGCGCGAAGCCATGTAGCTGTGCACGACCGGCAGCATCGAGACGACGACGTCGGCGTCGCGGTACGCGTCCGACTCGGCCTTGGCGCACAGGCGCGCGAACGGGTGCTTCGGCGACATTCCCGACAGCTCGATCGGCGACAGCGGCCACAGGTCGTGCACCTCGAACACCAGCCTGGCCCTGGCCCGTCGCGCCATCCGCCGCGCGACCCAGATGTCCATCGGATACGTGCTGGACGCGATCACCACGTCGGGCTTCATCTCGCGCACGATGCGGTCGGTCTCGCGCCACACCTGGTTCAGGAATTCCCAGATGTTGCGCACGCGGCCGAGGCCGTTGCCCTGGTAGGCGCGGGTCGGATACCAGCGGTAGGCGATACAGTCGACCGTATCGTCGCGCGGCTTGTCGCCGACCTGCGGCTGGCGCGCCCGCACGTGCGAGTACGACGCCGCGAGGATCTGCACGCGGTGGCCGGCGCGCACCCATTCGCGCGCCAAGTAGTACGGGCGGAATTCCATGCCCAGCGCAGGCGTGCCGGCGTAATGCTCGATATAGACGATGTTCATGAGAGGCGCGATGGGGTGGATTCTTCGAGCCGCGCGACGAACGCGGCGATGCTGGGGCCGAACAGCGCGTGGGCGCCGACCCAGTCGCGGTTGGCGGTGGCGATGGCGTCGGCATCGGCGGCCAGGCGTTCGAGCGCGACGGCGGACAACGCGGCCTGGCCGTCGGGCACGATGACGCCGTTGACGCCGTCGCGCACCAGCTCGCGATTGGCAGGCAGATCGGACAGCAGCGGAATGCATCCATGCGCCATCGCCTCCAGCACCGACACCGAGACGGAGTCGCTGCGCGGCACGCTGAAGTACCAGCGCGCGCGGGCGTAGAACGCGGACTGCGCGGCGGCGTCGAGCCGGCCGACGAAATCGACGCGACCGGCCAGGCCCCGCGCCGCGGCCTGCGTCTTCAGCGCGTCGCTCATCGAGCCGCTGTTGGCGACGACCAGGCGCGCGTCGGGCCAGTTGGCCGCAGCGCCGGCGAACAGCGCCAGCACGCGTTGCGGGTCGTAGATGTCCTCGAGCCCGCGGTTGGCGAAGAACAGTCGCGGCTGCTTGGGCGAAGGCGCCGCGGGCAGCGCGTCGAGGCCGAACGGGAACGTCATCACCTCGCGCGCGCCCAGCTCGCGCATGCGCTGCGCCATGTGCGCGGAGTCGCTGGTGCAGACCGCGGCGTCGCGCAGCACGCGCGACGTCACCCAACGTAGCGCGGCGCTGCGACGGGGCGCGACGAGGATGTCCGAGCCCCAGGCCGAAGCCGCCAGCTGCGCGCGCACGCCGGCCTGGCGCGCGAGCCAGGCGAGCGTGCCGTGGGACGTGAGGTAGTGCGCGCTGATCCAGTCGGCGTCGACCCCGCGCAGCCAGCGCACCAGTCGCGGCAGCGTCTTCAGCAGCGCGACGTTGCCGCCCGCGAACTTCGTCGCATGACCGAGGAGCAGCGTGCGCTCCGGCGCCACGAGCGACGCCAGCGCGGGTGCAAGTCCGCGGCTCGACGCGATCCACAACTCGACGCGCGGCGCCAGCGCGCGCGCCCACTTCAGCAGGTGCGGACTTTCGCCGTCGCCCAACAGCACGACGCGCAACGGACGCCTGGCCACGCTCACCGCGGCCCTTCGAAATCGACCGGCTGCGGCGCCTTGGCCCAGGCGTCGTACAGCACCTGCAGCTCGGGGAAGCGCACCAGCGCGCGCTCGTCGGCGCGCCGGCTGTCGCCCACCACGCGCGCGGGCCGGCCCTCGAGGATGGCGAAGTCGGGGAACGTGCCGCGCACGAAGCTGCCCGCGCACACGAGCGTGCCGCGGCCGATGTTCGTGTTGGCCTCGATCAGGCAGTGCGGGCCGACGAAGCTGTACGCGCCGATGTGGATCGGCCCCGCGATCCAGCCGGGACGCGTGCCGCCCTCGGGCACCGGAAACGTGACGTAGGCCGGGCCCAGCAGGCGCTGCGAGCGATGCGAGCTGTGCGTGACGATGGCCGAGTGGCTGGTGATCTGCACGCCTTCCTCGATCGTGATGCCGCCGCTGGCCTCGATGAAGTTGAACGCGCCGATGAAGACGTTGTCGCCGAGCGTCAACTTGTCCTCGTGCTCGATCACGCTGGCGCTCGAGATGCGCGTGTGCGGCAGCGTGCGGCCGCCCTGCGCCTCGCCGAACACCGGCTGCCAGATCCAGCGGCGCAGCCACCGGCGGCGCAGCCGGTTGAACGTGGTTCGCATCGTCATGCGGGTTCCTTGTCGGTCAGCGGCCACGTGGCCAGGCGCACGAAGTAGTAGCCGAAGTACAGCACCATCGCGATCGACACGCCCCAGCCCGCGCCTTGCAGGCCGTCCAGCTTCAGGCCGGCGGCGAGCGCCGCGACGAACGCGACCTGGCCCACCAGCGCGAGCCGCAACGCCCACGCCTGCGCGCCCCACGCGAGCGTGACCACCGCCAGCGGCGCGGCGACGAAGTGCATGCCGATGTAGACGGCCAGCGCGCGCGAGAGCTCGCCGGCGCCGCGCCATTGCGCGCCGAACAGCCACTCGAACATCCACGGCCCGAATGCCGACAGCAGCAGCACCAGCGGCGCGGCGACGGCAGCCAGCCCGGCCATCACGCGGCGCACCGCGGCGCGGCCCTCGCGCGTGACGCGCAGGGGCGCGTGGGCGTCGGCGTCGTGGTCGACGGACGCGCCGTGCGCGGCGAGCTGCGGATAGAGCGTCTGCGACACCGCGCCGCCCACCAGCGTGGCCGGCGCCTTCAGGTAGCGCAGCGCGAAGCCCCAGAAGCCGGCCGCGACGGGACCTTGCCAGGCGATCAGCAGGGCGATGGCGGCGGTGTCCTGCAACGCGCCCATGAAGGCGTGCGGCGTGTTCAGCAGCGGGAAATCGCGGAAGCGGCGCGCCAGTTGGCGCCAGCGTTGCGGCGCGGGCGGGACGTCGTCCTTCAACGGCAGGCGCAGCACGGCCGCGGCCGCGGCGGCAGCGGCGATCGGCGCCACGATCAGGCCCTGCACGCCCGCCCCCAGCAAGGCGGCGCCGGCCTGCGCGAGCGACGCGCCGCCGTACTGCACGACGCGAGCGATCGCCAGCGCGCGATACGCCTGCGCACGCGTCGCCCACAGCGTGGCCAGCGACAGCCAGCCGAGCACCGCGACGGCCACCGGCAGCCAGGCCGTCCAGCCCTGCGACGACCCCCAGAACCAGGCCGCGGCACCGGCCGCGCTCGCGAGCGTGACGACCGCGAGCACGCGCAGGCACAGCGTGCGCAGCGCCGCGGCCTCGAGCGCGTCGCCCAGCAGCGGCAAGGCGAACTCGTAGCGCGCGCAGGCCACGACGGCGACGTTGGCGGCCACCGCCGCGAACAGGTTGTACTGCCCGAACTGCTGCGGCGTGTACAGGCGCGAGAGCCACGGGCCCAGCAGCAGCGGCAAGGCCTGCGCCACGGCGCCGCCGGCGACGAGCGTCAGCACGGCGCGCAGCAGGCCGCCGGATGGTCGTGGCGCGGACGCCGCCGTCACGGCGAGGTCACTGCGCGCGCAGGCCGACGGCGGCGGCCAGCGCGGCCACCACGCGATCCATGTCGGCGTCGGACAGGTCGGCGCTCATCGGCAGGCTCATCACCTGCTCGGCCGCGGCGACGCTGTGGGGGCAGCTGTCGGGATCGCCGAACTTCGCGTAGGCCGGCTGGCGATGCATCGGCTTCGGATAGTGCACCGCGGTCGGCACGCCGGCCTCGGCCAGCACGGCCTGCACGTGCGCCCGATCCTGCACGCGCACGGTGTACTGGCCCCAGACGCTGTCGCGATCCGGGCGCACCGTCAGCGTCGTCAGGTTCAGCGCGGCCAGGCGCTCGTGGTATCGCGCGCCGATCTCGCGGCGCCGCTGCAGCTCCCAGTCGAGCCGGCCCAGCTTGGCCAGCACGACCGCGCATTGCAGCGTGTCCATGCGCCCGCCCACACCCACCCGGGTATGCGTGTAGCGCGCGCTCTGGCCATGCACGCGGATCTCGCGCGCGGCCTGCGCCAGCGCGTCGTCGTTGGTGAAGATGGCGCCGCCGTCGCCGTAGCAGCCGAGCGGCTTGCTCGGGAAGAAGCTGGTGCAGCCTATCGTCGACAGGTTGTTGCTGCGCCGGCCCCTGTACGTCGCGCCATAACTTTGGGCCGCGTCCTCGATGACCGGGATGCCGTGGCGCGCGCCGATGGCGTTGATCTCGTCCATGTCGGCGCACTGGCCGTACAGGCTCACCGGAATGATGGCCTTGGTGCGCGGCGTGATCGCGGCTTCGATCTTCGAGGCGTCGATGTTGCAGGTGTCGGGCTCGATGTCGACCCACACCGGCACGCCGCCGAGCAGCACGATGGTCTCGGCCGTGGCCGCGAAGGTGAACGGCGTGGTGAT
The DNA here is from genome assembly GCA_903845345.1 of uncultured beta proteobacterium. Lineage (GTDB taxonomy): Bacteria > Pseudomonadota > Gammaproteobacteria > Burkholderiales > Burkholderiaceae_C > Scleromatobacter. The sequence continues at coordinate 1,222 of CAIMXF010000066.1, read as the reverse complement.
GACCTCGTCGCCCGGCTTCAGGTCCAGCGCCATCATCGCGATCAGCAGCGCCTCGGTGCCGCTGGACACGGTCACGCAATGCGTCGCGCCGGTGTGCGCGGCCAGCGCGGTCTCGAGTTCCCTGACCTCGGGGCCCATGATGTACTGGCCGTGGTCGAGCACCTTCTGCATGCGCACGGCGATCTCGTCCTTCAGCGCGGCGTACTGCGCCTTCAGGTCGATGAACTCGATCTTGTTCTGCGGCGGGAGGGGAGCGTTCATGGTTCTCTCAGATCAGCGACAGCACGCGGCCGTCGAGTCGGTAGCGATCGTTGCTGTTGGGGCAGGCGGCTTCGGCGGGCTGTCCAAGGGTCGCTTGCAACGGCAGTTCGAGGCGTTCGCCGAACCGGCTCATCCAGCCGATCTGGCGCGCGGGCACGCCCACCACCAGCGCGAAGTCGGGCACGTCCTTCTGCACCACGGCGCCGGCGCCGACGAAGGCGTGGCGGCCGACGGTGATGCCGCAGACGATGGTCGAAGTGGCCCCCAGCGTCGCGCCCTGGCGCACCAGCGTGCGGCGGTACTCGTTCTTGCGCACGACCGCGGCGCGCGGGTTGTAGACGTTGGTGAACACCATGCTCGGCCCGCAGAACACATCGTCCTCCAGCGTGACCGCGTCGTACACCGACACGTTGTTCTGGATCTTGACGTTGCTGCCGATCGCCACGTCGTTGCCGACGAACACGCCCTGCCCGAACGAGCAGCCCGCGCCGATGCGCGCGCCGCCGCTGATGTGGACCCAGTGCCACACGCGGCAGCCGTCGCCGAGGACGGCGCCGTCGTCGACGATGGCGGTCGGATGGATCGTGGTGGCCATCAGTACTCTAGCGGCAGGTTGACGCGGCGGCCGTCGCGCGACGACAGGTACATCGCGATCAGCAGCTCCAGCGACTTCAGGCCTTCGCGGCCGTCGGTCTCGGGCTGCGCCCGGCCGCACAGCGTCTCGATGACGTTGTCGTAGTACAGCGGATGGCCGAAGCCGTAGACCGACGTCGTCTGGTAGCTGGCGGACTCGACCTCGGCGTCCATCGCGTGGTGGTCGGCGAACTCCCAGTGCTTGATCTCGTTGACGGCCAGGCCGCCGACGCGCACGGAGCCCTTCTCGCCGAGGATCGTGATCGAGCCTTCCATATTCTTCGGGTACGTGAGCATGGTGACGTTGACCGTGCCCATCGCGCCGTTG
>CAIMXF010000065.1 GCA_903845345.1 uncultured beta proteobacterium | reverse complement strand
TCGGCCAGGCCGCCAGCGCGCTGTGCGTCACGCGCCGCGGCGCGCAGACCTCGATCCCCTATCGCCGCCAGCTCGGCGCCGCGCCGACGCCCTGAACACGCACGCCCATGAAGCGCACGCCGCTGCTGCACGCCGAGCTCTCCGAGGTCATCGCCCGCCTGGACCACGGCCACCTGCTGGCCATCGGCGACGCCGGACTGCCGATCCCCGACGGCCCGCGCCGCATCGATCTCGCGGTCAGCGCCAACGTGCCGCGCTTCCGCGAGGTGCTGGCGGCGGTGCTCGCCGAGATGCAGGTCGAGGGCGCGACGATCGCCGAGGAGATCGTGTCGGCCAACCCGGCGGTGCACGCCGACCTGCTCGAACGGCTTGGCGCGACGCCGGTGGCCACCGTGTCGCACGAGCAGTTCAAGGCCGCGACGCGCGGCGCGCGCGCGATCGTGCGCACGGGGGAGTTCTCGCCGTATGCGAACGTGATCCTGCGGGCGGGCGTGGTGTTCTGAACGACAGGGCGGCCAGGGCCGGTCGATCGGCCGGACATCGTCGTTCCACGTCAGGAGAGCGACGCCTCGACGGATGTCGACGACCCGAACCGCGCACCGGCCCGATCCGGCATCGTCGCGCTGACCTGGAGCGGCTCAGCCCGAGATGCCGATCACGTTCCGCACGATCGGGTAGACCTGCTTCTGCCAGCGCCGGCCACTGAACACGCCGTAGTGGCCGACGTTGGCCTGCACGTAGTGCGTGCGCAGGTACGGCCGCAGGCTGGTCGCGAGATCCTGCGCGGCGAGGGTCTGGCCGATGGCGCAGATGTCGTCGCGCTCGCCCTCGATCGTCACCAGCGCCGTCTTGCGAATGGCCGCCGGTTCGACCTTGCGGCCGCGGAAGGTCAGCAGGCCTTGCGGCAGCGCGAACTCCTGGAACACCTTGGCGACGGTCTCGAGGTAGAAATCGGCCGCCAGGTCGGCCACCGCCAGGTATTCCTCGTAGAAGATGCGCGTGACCTCGGCGCGGTCGAAATCGCCTTCGAGCAGTCGCTTGTAGTAGTCCTTGAACGCGTTCTCGTGGCGCTCGCGGTTCATGCCGATGAACGCCGACAGCTGCACGAAGCCGGGATAGACGCGACGACCGCCGCCCGCGTGCTGCCAGGGCACGACGCTGATCAGGTTCTTCTCGAACCACTCGATGGGCCTGGACATCGCCAGCTTGTTGACGCCGGTCGGGCTGATGCGGCAATCGATCGGGCCGGCCATGAGCGTGAGGCTGGCGGGGGTGGCCTCGTGCTTGTCCTCCGACATCAACGCCACCGCCGCCAGCGCCGCGACCGTGGGCTGGCACACGGCCAGCATGTGGCCGCCCGGGCCCAGCTCGGCGGCGAACTGCATCACGTGCTCGATGTACTCGTCCAGGCCGAAGCGGCCGGCGGACAGCGGCACGTCGCGCACGTTGAGCCAGTCGGTCACGTAGACGTCGTGGTCCTGCAGCGCGGTGCGCACGGTGTCGCGCAGCAGCGTGGCGAAGTGGCCCGACATCGGCGCCACCACCAGCAGCTTCGGCTGGCCCGTCACGCCGGGCTTGTGCAGGCGAAGCAGCTCGGCGAACGGCGTGCGCAGCGCGATCTGCTCGACGACCGGCTGCTCCTCGCCCTCGACCATCACGCTGGCGATGCGCCACGGCGGCCGGCGGTGCGTCACCTCCGACAGCTCGAACACCTTGCTCGCCGCCATGCCGGGTCGCCCGATGCTCGCGAGTCCGGGCTGCGGCGGCTGCGTCCCGAGCATCGCGCCATGCACCTTCGCCAGGTCGCGCAGCGGCCGCAACAGATCGGACTGCGCCTGATAAGCCTGGTACATCATGGATTCTCCGGGAGCTTCACGAGCAATGGGTTGCAACTAGCGTGCCGCGACGTTCCCCCATCGTGGCACGCGCCTTGCGTCGAAACCACGGCCGCCGCCCCGGAGTTCCCATGCCCGCATCCGCCAAGAGCCCGACGAAGCCCTCCGCCCGCAAGCCTGCCGCGAAAAGCGCCAAGGCGGTGTCCACGGCGTCGCTCACCCTGAGCAGCAAGAACTACTCGTCGTGGTCGCTGCGCGGCTGGCTGCTGGCGAAGTTCGCCGGGCTGGACTTCGTCGAGACGATGGTGTCGCCCGACGACGCCGATGCGCGCCGCGAGCTGCTGCTGCTCGCCCCGTCGATCCGCGTGCCCTGCCTCACGCACGACGGCGCGCGCGTGTGGAACACCACGGCGATCGCGCAATACCTCGACGAGACCTGCCCCGGCGCCGGCCTGTTTCCCGCCGACCGCATCGCCCGCGCGCACTGCCGCTCGGTCTGCGGCGAGATGAACTCCGGCTTCGCGAACCTGCGCTCGTCCCTGCCGATGAACCTGAAGGCGCGACTGCCGGGCCACAAGATCTGGGCCGGCGCGCAGCCCGACATCGACCGCATCGTCGAGATCTGGACCGAGTGCCTGGCGACCTACGGCGGCCCCTACCTGTTCGGCGAACATCGCGGTGCAGCGGACGCGATGTACGCGCCCGTGGTCACGCGCTTCCTCACCTACGACGTCAAGCTCAATCGCGCGTGCATCGAGTACACGCGCACGATCATGGCGATGCCGGAGATGGTGGAGTGGATCGCCGCGGCCAGGCTCGAGCCCGACGACATCGAGGAGCTCGACATGGACTTCTGAGTCCGTCGCGCGCTTCACGCGCGCGGCGCGCTCACCACGGCTGAGGCGCCGGGATGCTGTCGCTGGCCGGCGGCATGTCGATCGACGTGAAGTCCGCCGGCGAGACGATCTCCAGGTACTCCATGTCCGGCGAATAGTCGAACAGGTAGTGCACGATGCCCGGCATCTGGTGCACGCAATCGCCGGCCTCGACGAGCGTCTCCTTGTCGCCGTACATGAACCTGGCCCAGCCCTTGGTCATCAGCACGATCTGGAATTCGGCCTCATGCCGGTGCCAGCCGGTGCCCTTTTCCGGTGCCATGTTGGCCTTGACAAGGTGCGCGATGACCTTGCCGTTGGTCGCCGCGGCCACGCCCAGGTCGCGGTACAGGAAGAAGTCGCGCAGGCCGTCGCTACGCCACGGCGTGTCGCCGGGCTTGACATGCGAGAACCGGGTTTCAGTCTGAACCGTCATGTGGCAAGCCCTCCTCAGGAAGTTGGCGCCTGCGCGGAGGCATGCATAAGCTGTACCAGATTGCTGCACCGCAGCGTAGCGCCGGAAAGTGCCGGCGGGGGCGCGCCGCGATACCGGCGATTCGGGCGCCGCCACGGCCGCTCGTTTGTAAAGCGCCGTCCCATAATTCTCAGACGCGACCACATCTCGGAGTGCGCTTGAAACTGTTGTTCGGACTGATCGGGGCGGTGCTCGGCGGCATGCTGGGCAGCCTGCCCGGCGCGGCGGCGATGGCCCTCCTGGGCGCGCTCGCCGGAGGGTGGTGGGGCGGTCGGCGTGCCGTGGCGGCGACGTCGTCCTCGCTCGATGCGACCGCGCTCCTGAGCCGCATCGTCACGCTCGAGCGCGAAGTCGGCACCCTGCGCGGGCGGGTGGCCGACCTGCAGGCAGCGCAAGCGCCGGCCGAGGTCGCGACGGATGCACCCGCCGCGACAGCAACGCCGGCGATGCCGATGCCCACCGAGGCGGGAGCGGCCGCGGCCGTCACGATGCCCACCGCCATCGAACCCGTGGCGCAGGTCGCGACGCCGCCCGTGCCGGTCGCCGCGCCCGCGAACGACATCGCGCCGCCGACCGCGCCCCTCCGTCGTCCGGTCGTCCCGCCGCCGCCGTCCGTGCCGCTGCGCGACCGCCTGCCGCCGTCCGTCGCGCGCTGGATCTTCGGCGGCAACACGATCGTCAAGGCCGGCGTGCTGGTCCTGTTCCTCGGCCTGGCCTTCCTGCTGCGCTACACGGCGGAGCGCGTGACGCTGCCCGTCGAATGGCGCTATGCCGGCGTGGCGCTGGCAGGCGTCGCGCTGACGGCCATCGGCTGGCGACTGCGCGACCGCCGCGACGCCGCCGGCGGCAGCGACTATGGCCTGATCCTGCAGGGCGCGGGCATCGGCGTGTTCTATCTCACCGCGCTGGGCGCGCTGCGGCTGAATGCGCTGCTGTCGCCGCAGCTGGCGTTCGCGTTCATGGCCCTGGTCGCGGTGTCCGGCGCGGTGCTCGCCGTGCTGCAGGACGCGCCCTGGCTCGCGTTCGTCTCGATCGCCGAAGGCTTTGCCGCACCGGTGCTGGTGAGCACGGGCAGCGATGCCTACGTGCCGCTGATGTCGTACATGGCCATCCTCGACGCCGGCATCCTCGCGATGGCCTGGTTCAAGGCCTGGCGCCCGCTGAACCTGGTCGGCGCGACCGCCACGTTCGCGCTGGCCGGGGCCTGGGCGCACGAGCACTACATGCCTGCCGACCGCGCCGGCGTGCAGGCCTTCCTCGTCCTGTTCTTCCTGATGTTCACGCTGACCGGCGTGCTGTTCGCGCGCCGCGCGCTGGCGGCGGGCGACGCGTCGCCTGACGAGCGCCCGCTGGCCAAGCGCGCGCTCGACGCGCTGCACCGCGTGGGCCGCGTCGACAGCACGCTGACCTTCGGCGTGCCGCTGGCGGCGTTCTCGCTGCAGTACCTGCTGGTGCGCGACGGGACGTGGGGCCCGGCCTGGGCCGCCGCGGCGTTCGCGCTGTTCCACCTCCTGCTGGGCGGCGTGTTGATGCGCGCCGCGCAACCGCGCTACGCGTTGCTGGGCGAGGCGCACGTGATCGTCGGCACCATCTTCGGCACGCTGGCGATCCCGCTCGCGCTGCAGGGGGCGTGGACCGGCGCGACCTGGGCCATCGAGGCCGCCGGCATGTACTGGCTCGGCGCGCGCCAGCGTCGCACGTACGCGCGCGCGTTCGCGCTGCTCGTCATGCTGGGCGCGGCCTGCCGGCTCGTGGCCGGGCTGTCGTTGGATCTGCGCGGCGACGTCCCGCTCGTCACCGGCTCGACGCTGGGCATGGCGATGCTCGCGGCGGCCCTGTGCGCGATGGACACCGTTCGCCGTCGCGCGGCGGGTGCGCTGCGCGGCCGGGTCGAGGAGATCGCCGCGACGACCGTGCCGTTCGCCGCCGCGTTCGCACTCATGGCGCTGGCCTGGATGCAGTGCCCGATGCTGTGGGCCGGCGCGCTCACCGCGTGGATCGCCTTCGCCTGTGCCGCGCTCGCGCCGCGCCTGGCCGCGCCGTCGCTGCGCTTGGCGAGCGTGCTGCTGCACCTGGGCGCACTGGCGGCGATGGGGGTGTCGCTGCAGGTGTCCGACGCCGCGCCGACAGGGGCGAACGCCTGGCGCGACCTGGTCGCCGCGCTGCTGATCGGCGTCGCGCTGCTGGCCACCGGCTGGCTGGGCCTGCGCGATGCGTGGCGCGAGGCCGCGCAGGGCAGGCCGCGGCCGATTCCGCTGGGCAACAGCATCGGCCTCGCGCTGGGCCTGGGCGTGGCCGCCGCGAGCCTGCTGTTCGAGATGGCGCCCGCCGATGCCGCGCTGGTGTGGCCCGTGCTCGGACTGGCCGCCGCGTGGATCGGTCAGCGGCTGCGCAGCGGTGCGCTGGTCGGGACGGGCCTGGCGCTGCAGGGCGCGGCCGGTCTCGCCAGCCTCGTGTACGAACCCAGGGTGTGGGCGACGACCGGGGCCGTCATCGCGCCGACGTTGTGGATCCCGCTGCTGCTGACCTTCACGGGCCTGGTGCTCGGCGACCAGCTCCGCGCCCGCGCGCGCGACGCGGCGCGCGCGTGGTGGCAGTCGCCGTTCACGCAGTGGGCCGTCGTCGCGTGGACATTGCTGTGGTGGTCGCGCACCTTGCCGCCGGTGATCTGGCGCGCGCTCGAATCGTCGCACTCGCCGAACGCCCTCGACGCGTGGCCGCACTGGCAGCTGATCTGGCTGACGCTGACCGCCGTCGCCGCGGCCACCCTCGCCCGCTGGCGCGACTGGCGCGTGCTGGGTCAGGCGACGCTGGCCACGGTGCCGCTCTGGACGCTGATGGCCGCGGCCGCGCCACAGGGCGTCGCGCCGTCGGCGCATCTCGGCGGGGTCGCGTGGCCGCTCGCGCTGCTGGCGCATCCGTGGCTGGATCGGCTGCAGGCGCGCTGGCGTCCCGCGGTGCTGAGGTCGCCGTTGCGTCTCGCAGGCTGGTGGCTGTTCATCGCGCTGGCCGTGCGCGAGTGCGTGCTGCGCGTGCAGGCGATCGCCGCCCCGGGCTCGGCGTGGGCGCAGCTGGCAGCGATGGGGGTGCCCGCGCTGGTGCTGATCGCGAGCGTCCATCCGGCGGTGCTGCGTCGCCGGATGGACACGCCGAGTCGAGGCGACTGGCCGACGGCGGGTTGCGGCGCGCTCGCCCTCTATCTCCTCGGATGGCTGTGGATCGGCAACGCGAGCGACGGCAACGCGTCGCCGCTGCCGTGGGTGCCGCTGCTCAATCCGCTCGAGATCGGCCAGGGGGTCGCGCTGCTCGCGCTGGTCGGCTGGGTGCGCGCGCTGCCGCCGTCGCTGCGCGCGCGGGCGCCTTCGGCAACCTTGCCGGCGCTCGTCGGCGTCACGGCGTTCGGGCTCGCCACGGGGATGGTGCTGCGCACCTGCCACCACTGGGCCGGCGTGCCGTGGACGGCCGACGCGCTGTTCGCGTCGACGCTCGCGCAGTCCGCGTTGTCGGTCGCGTGGGCGTCGATCGGCGTCGCCTCGATGGTGACCGGGCATCGCGCCGCGCGGCGCGTCGCGTGGGCAGCCGGTGCCGCGTTGCTCGGCGTGGTCGTGGCCAAGCTGTTCCTGGTCGAGCTGGCCGACCATGGCAGCGTGTACCGCATCGTGTCGTTCACCGCGGTGGGCGGCCTGATGCTGGCGGTCGGATACTTCGCGCCGATGCCGCCGCGCCGCGCGGACGACCCTGTTGCAGTACCCACATGAAGATCGCCGCCCTCGCCGCATTCGCCGGCCTGACGGCGCTGGCGCTCGCCTGCGCCCAGGCCGGCGTGGCCGCGCCGTCGGATGCCGCGTCCGCGCTGCCGCTGGCGTTGTCCGGCCCCGGGCCGTACTACACGCTGGACATCGATGCGGCGGCGCGCCGGTTGTCCGCGACGCCCAACCTGTACGACCTGCGCGTGCGCAACGGCGCGGGCGAGACGATGGCGTTCGCGTGGGTCGAGACCACGCTGCCGCCGCCCGCGCCGCAACGCGTGCCCGCGCATCTGTACAAGGTGCCGCTGCCGCCGGCCGACGCCGCTTCCGCGCGGACGGACGACGCGCCGCCGCGCCAGTCGTGGATCGTCGACACCCGCGACGCCAACGCAGACCTGCTGCACCTCGAACTTGCGCTGGAGCACGACACGCAAGGCGTCTACACGCTGCGCATCGAGGCGAGCGACGACCTGCATCACTGGCGCACGCTGCAGGAGGACGCGCAGCTGGTGCAGCTGCAGGCGCTGCCGCAGGTGGGCGCCGCGGGCGCGCTGGAGTCGCTGGCCGATCGCGAGCACCTGAGCGCCAACGGCATCGATCTCGACAACGTGCCCGCGCGCTACCTGCGGCTGACGACGGCGCGGCGCTCGGCGATACCGCCCCTTGTATCGGCCACCGTCACGCGCGCGCCGCATCGCCCGGCCCCGGCACCGCTCGAATGGAGCGCGCCGATCGCCGCCAGGAGCTGCGAGGAGACGTCGTGCGACTACGCGCTGCCACGCAACACGCCCGTGGCCGCGGTGCAGGTCGCGCCGGCCGACATCGACACCATCGGCCAGGTGATGGTGCTGGGCCAGGTCGACGCGAGCCGCGCGCCGCCGCCGCACCGTTCGCTGCTGCGCGGCTCGCTGCACGCGCTGCGGCTGAAGGCCGAGCGTTCGGCGGAGCACGCCGGACCGGCCTGGGACAGCGCCGCCATCACGAGCGTCTACTGGTTGTCGCAGGCCTCGGGCGCGCCCGACCTGCACTCGCCGCCGGTGCGCCTCGAGGGTGCGACGTGGCAGGCGCTGCGGCTGGAGACCTTCGGGCCGATCAGCCAGCTGGGCCGCGCCGCGCCGACGATCCGGATCGGCGTGCGCCAGCGCCAGCTGGTGTTCGTGGCGCGCGGCGCCGGCCCGTTCGTGCTCGCGCGCGCGATGTCCGACGACCTGGTCGCGCCGATGACGCTGGAGGCGCTGATGCCGGGACGCGCGCCGGACGCGCCGCTGCCTGCGGCGTCGGCGGTCGTTGTGCCGGCCGCGGCGTCCACGGCGGCGACTTCCGCATCCACGCCGACCGTCGCGGCGGCCGACACGCCGACCTCGCGCGCAGCGTGGCTGTGGGCCGCGCTGCTGGCCGGCCTGGCGCTGATGGGCGCGATGGCGTGGTCGCTGCTGCGCAAGCCCGCCGCGCCGCGCGTCGACGAAGGCGCGTGAGCGGCCCTATTCGCGTGCCAGCGCGTTGACCGGATCGAGACGGGCCGCGTTGCGTGCCGGCACGAAGCCGAACACGATGCCGATGGTCGACGAGACGGCGAACGCGCCGACGATGGACGCGGTCGAGAAGACCATCTGGATGCCGACGTCGAGGCTGTTGAACACTGCGCCGGCCAGCAGCGCGAGGCCGACGCCCAGGCCGCCGCCGATCACGCAGACCAGCACCGCCTCGATCAGGAACTGCCGCAGGATGTCGGCCTGGCGCGCGCCGACGGCCATGCGTACGCCGATCTCCTGCGTTCGCTCGGTGACCGACACCAGCATGATGTTCATCACGCCGATGCCGCCCACCAGCAGCGAGATCAGCGCGATCGACGAGATCATCAGCGTGATGGTGGCAGTGGTGGTGTCGAGCTGCTTGCGGACCGAGTCGGTACGCCAGGGGAAGAAGTCCTTCTTGCCGTGGCGCTGCGTCATCAGCCGGATGATGCCTTCCTCGGCGGCGTCCATCGACACCGAGTCCTTGACGCGCACGTTGATCTCGCGCAGCGGCGAATGGCCGATCAGGCGCGTGGTGGCGGTGGTATAGGGAATCCAGACCTGCAGGTTCTCGTTGCTGAACAGGCCCTCGTCCTTGGCGAGGACGCCGATGATGCGCACCGGCACGCTGCCCAGCAGGATCACCTGGCCCATCGGCTCGGTGCCGTCCTTGAACAAGGCCTTGCGCGTGTTGTCGTCGATGACGGCGACCTGCGATTGCGCGCGCACCGCATCGGCGTCGAACGCCCGGCCCTGCGCGAACTTGCTGCCGTGAACCCTGAAGTACTTCTCGCCCACGCCGCTCACGCTGCCCGACGCATCGATGTTGCCGCGACGCAGCGTCACGCCGACGCTGTAGCCGGGCGTCACGGCGTCCACGTAGTCGAGCTGCTCGAGCGCCTGCGCGTCGCCGATGTTCATCGTGGTCACCAGCCCGGAGCGGCGGTCGCCGATGCCCTGGCCCGGGAACAGCTCGATCGTGTTGGTGCCCAGCGAGTTGAGCTCGCGCTGCAGCCGCTCGCCCGAGCCCCGGCCCAGCGCCACGATGGCCACCACCGACGAGATGCCGATGATGATCCCGAGCATCGTCAGCAAGGTGCGCAGCCGGTGGTTGGCCATCGCGCGCACGGCCATCTGGCCGGCCTCGGCGACGCGTGCGAACAGGTCGCGCAGCGCGTTCGCGCGATGGCGCGGCTTCTCGGGCAGCGCGGCGAGCGCCGCACGGTCGTTGACGCGCCGGTCGTTCATCACGCGGCCGTCGGACAGCTCGATCACGCGATCGGCGTTCGCCGCCACCTGCGCGTCGTGCGTCACCAGGATGATGGTGTGGCCCTGCGCGTGCAGCTCCTTCAGGATCGCCATCACTTCCTGGCCACTGGCGCGATCGAGCGCGCCGGTGGGCTCGTCGGCCAGGATCACGTCGCCGCCGTTCATCAGCGCCCGCGCGATGCTCACGCGCTGCTGCTGGCCGCCCGACAGCTGGCCCGGCTTGTGGCCCAGGCGGGTGCCCAGGCCCAGGCGCTCCAGCAGCTCCCGCGCGCGTGCGTGACGCGCCGGCGCGGGCACGCCCGCGTAGATGGCGGGGATCTCGACGTTGCCCACGGCGCTGAGCGCGCCCAGCAACTGGTAGCGCTGGAACACGAAGCCGAAGTGCTCGCGGCGCAGGCTGGCGAGCTCGTCGGGCGTCATCTCGCCGACCTGCTGGCCGGCCACCGCGTAGCTGCCGCTGGTGGGGCGGTCGAGGCAGCCGAGGATGTTCATCAGCGTGGACTTGCCCGAGCCCGACGGCCCCATGATGGCCACCATCTCGCCGGCCGCGATCGTGAAATCCAGGTCGCGCAATGCCGAGATGGTGCCCTCGCCCGCGGGGTAGTCGCGGCCCAGGCCGCGCAGCTCGATGAGCGGCTTGTCCGGCGGCGCCATGCTCACTTCGCGCCGCTGGCCGCGCTGGCGGCGCCGCCCGGCATCGGCGCCTCGCTGGTGACGACGCGCTCGCCCGCCGCCAGGCCATCGAGCACCTGCGCCTGCACGCGGTTGTTCAGGCCGATGCGCACCTGGCGATCCTGCGCGACGCCGGCGCCCGCGCTCGCGGCGGCCTCCGACACCACGCGCACCGTGTAGCGCCCGTCCTTGGCCCTGGCACCGAGCGCGGCGCTGGGAATCAGCAGCGCGCCCCTGACCTTGTCCAGCACGATGGTGGCCTGCGCCGTCATCGCGATGCGCAGCTTGCCCTGCGGGTTGGGCACGTCGAAGATGCCGTTGTAGTAGATCGCCGTGGCCGTGCTGCTGGACGTGGTGCCGGTCAGCGAGGTGTCGCTGGCCAGCGTGGTCGGGCCGGGCTCGACGGCGCGCAGCGTGGTGTCGTAGCGCGTGTCGGGGTCGCCCAGCAGCGTGAAGTACACCGGCATGCCGGCCTTGACGCGCGGCACGTCGGCCTCGGAGATCTGCGCCTTGATCGTCATCGTGTCCAGGCGCGCCAGCTTGATGATGGTCGGCGACGCCTGCACCGAGTTGACGGTCTGGCCCTGCTCGGTGACGATGGCCACCACGGTGCCGTCCATCGGCGCGAGCACGTGCGCGTAGCCGACGTTGACGCGCGCCGTGTCCTCGGCCAGCTTTGCCTGGGCGATGGCGGCCTCGGCCACGGTGACGTTGGCGCGCGCGCTGTCGACGTTGGCCTCGGCGGTCTCGAGGTCCACGTGCGAGCCGGCGTCGATGGCCACCAGGGAGTGCGTGCGCGTCACCGCGAGCTCATCCTGCTTGAGCGTGGCCTGGCGCGCGCGGAGGTCGGCCTGGGCGCTCTGCAGCGCGGCGCTCGCCTTCAGCAGGTCGTTGTCCTGCTGCTTGGAATCGATCTCGGCGATCGGGTCGCCCTTCTTCACCCTGTCGCCGAGCGCGACGTACAGGTGCTTGATCTCGCCGGTGGCCTGCGCACCCACGCTCACCAGCTTGGCCGCCTCGATGGTGCCGGTGGCCAGCACGTCGATCTCGAGATCGCCGCGCGTCGCGGCCGAGGTGGTGATGGCCGGCGGCGGCGGCTTCCTGAAGTGGGCGCGCACGAGGAGCGCCACCCCGACGAGGACGACGACGGCGATCACGAGGCGCCACGGGGTGAACCACTTGCGAAGCTTCAATTCGATTCCTTCCAGCCGCCGCCCAGCGCCTTGTAGAGGGTGATGCGGTTGTCCTGTTCCGCCAGCGCCAGCGCGATGCCGGACTGCTGGGCGCCATAGAGTCCGCGCTGCGCGTCCAGCACCTCGAGATAGCTGCTGCCACCGTTGCGGAACAGCGCCTCGGCGAAGCGCAGCGCCGTCTCGTTGGCGCGCACCTGCGCCTGCTGGGCCGCAAGGCGCTCGGCCAGCGTGGCGCGCACGGCCAGCGCGTCGGCCACCTCGCTGAACGCGGTCTGCACGGTCTTGTCGTAGGTGGCCAGCGCGATGTCGCGCTGCGCCCTGGCCGAATCGACGCCGGCCCGCAGCGCGCCGCCGTCCAGGATCGGCAGCGTCACCGACGGCCCGAAGCTCCACGAGCCGCTGCCGCTCTTGAACAGGCCCGACAGGCCCGTGCTGGCCGTGCCGGCGCTGCCGGTGAGCGTGATCGTGGGGAAGTAGGCGGCGCGCGCGACGCCGATGTCGAGCTGTGCGGCCTGCAGCGAATGCTCGGCCGACAGCACGTCCGGGCGCTGCTGCAGCGTGCGCGAAGGCAGGCCGGCCGGCACGTCCACCATCACCGTGGCCTCGTCCGGCAGGGCCTGCAACGGCAGCAGATCTTCCGGCGGTTCGCGCCCCACCAGCAGCGTCAGCGCATTGCGATCCTGCTGCACCTGCGCGCGGCCGGCGGCCACCGCGCCGCGCGTGGCCTCGGCCGCGGCCTGCGCCTGCACCACCGGCAGGCCCTTGATCGCGCCGAGATCGTGCATGCGCCGGTTCAGGTCCAGGCTCCTGCTGTCGGCCACCAGCGTGCGCTCGTCCAGGCGCAGCGTCTCGGCGTCGGCGGCCAGCGCCAGCCACTGGGTCGCGACGGAGGCCACGAGCGTGATGCGCGCGGCCCGGGCGCCTTCGGCCGTGCCGAGATAGCTCTGGAGCGCCGCGTCGCTGGTGTTCTTCACGCGGCCGAACAGGTCGATCTCGTAGCCGGACAGCGCCACGCTCACGTTGGCCGTGTTGCCGGCGATGCCCGCGGTGGAGGCGCGCGTGAAGCCCGCGCTGCCGCCGATGGCGGGAAAGCGCGCCGAGTCCTGCACGCGGTACTGCGCCCGCGCGTTCTCCACGTTCAGCAGCGCGATGCGCAGGTCGCGGTTGTTGGCGATCGCCAGTTCGACGACGCGGCGCAGCCGGTCGTCGACGATGAAATCGCGCCAGCCGATGTCCGCCGCGTCGTGCGTGCCCGTCGGCGCGGGTGCCGATGCCGCAGGCCACGTCGCCGCTACCGGGGCCCCGGGGCGCTCGTAGGCCGGCGCCAGGTCCACGCAGGCGCACAGCGCCAGGGTGGACGACAGGACGGCGCCGGCGAGCAGCGGCCGCGAGAACAGACTCATGCAGGGATTCCCTCGTTGGCGACGCCCGATTCTGCCGGCAATCCGATCCCGTCCGACCGGATGCTTGGTTAGTTCGTCGCGAAGGCTGACCCGGCGCTCGGCGAAAGGTTCCGCGACCGCGGGACTACCCCGAGACGAGCGGCGCATCCACGATCAGCCGCTCGTCGAGCTCGCGGATGCGTTCCTCGGTGTAGTAGCCGCCGTATTCGGTGTAGCGCAGGAAGGCGCGGGCGCAGCTGCGGCAACGCCACGCATCGCAGCGGTTGCAGGGGAACCAGGCCGGGGCGATCGGCGCGTCGA
>CAIMXF010000064.1 GCA_903845345.1 uncultured beta proteobacterium | reverse complement strand
GCTCTCGAACACCAGGGGCTCGCCCGTCAACGGATGCGCGAACGCAAGCCGGCAGGCGTGCAGCATCATGCGCGGCGCGGTGTCGCCCGCGATGCCGTAGAACGGATCGCCCGCGATCGGGCAGCCCAGCGCCGCCAGGTGCACGCGCAGCTGGTGCGTGCGGCCGGTGACCGGCGCGAGCGCGATGCGCGTGAGCGTGCCGATGCCGTCGACAGGCGTCTCGCCGACGACGCGGTAGTGCGTCAGCGACGGCTTGCCGGTGTCGTGGCAGACCACCTGGCGCGGCCGGTTGGGCCAGTCGACGACCAGCGGCAGGTCGATCTCGCCTGCGTCGAACGCCGGCCGGCCGTGCACCAGCGCTTCGTAGTTCTTGTCGACCTCGCGCTCGCGGAACGCCTCGCTGAGCGACGCGTGCGCGAGCGTCCCGCGCGCGAGCACGATGACGCCACTCGTCATCATGTCGAGGCGGTGCACGATGCGCGCGTCGAGATACACGGCCTGCGCGCGGATCAGCAGGCTGTCGCGCTTGTCCGGCCCGCGTCCGGGTTCGGACAGCAGGCCCGGCGGCTTCGCGAGCACGACGAAGGCCGGCTCGACGTGCAGCACCTCGAGGCCGGCGTCGGGCGGCGGCGTGTAGACGTCCGCGTCGGGAACGCTGCGACCCGTCATCGGTCCCGCGAGAGCAGCGCGTCGACATCCACGCCGCGCTCGCGCAGAAGCTCCGTCAACGCCGGCAGCAGCGCGCCGAGCCGCTCGTCGACGGCGTCGCGGACTGTGTCGACCATCACCTGCGTGCTGCGCTCGATCTCGATGTTGAGCGCATCGCCGACCGTCTTCTCGGCGAACGTCGTCATGCGCAGCGTCTCGGGAATCAGCCAGACCTCGAACCAGCCCTCGGCCTTGTTCGCGTCCGACACCGTCAGGCTCGCGCCGTTGATCGCGATGTAGCCCTTGGCGAACACGTAGCGCATCCACTTCGCCGGCACCGCGATGCGCATCACGTGGTTGTTCTCCGGGGTGCGCACCGAGCCGAGCACGGCCTGGAAGTCGACGTGGCCCGACAGCGGATGGCCGCCGATCTCCGCGCCGTCGCGCGCCGCACGCTCGACATTGATTCTGCTGCCCACCGTGAGCGAATCCAGCGTCGTCAGCGCCAGGCTCTGCTGCATCACGTCGAAGTTCGCCGCGCGGTCGCCCACCCGCCCGGTCACGGTCAGGCACACGCCGTCGACGGATACGCTCGCGCCGATCTCGAGACCGTCGCAGAAGCCCGGCGGGAACTCGAGCGTGAAGCTGCGCAGGCCGGGCTTGTCGACGAGCGCGGAGACGGTGGCGACGGCCTGGACGATGCCGGTGAACATGGCGGAAGATTCCTGCAAAGACGAGGCGCCGATTGTCGCCGCTGGCGAATGCCCGTGCCCGTGCCCGGGTCCGCCTGCTCCGACGGCTAGATGCGCGTTTCCCAGTCGACCGCATCGAAGCCGACCGTGATGCGCCCGTCGTCCCATTCGACGACCGGCCGCTTGATCACGCTGGCCTGCTCGCGCATCACGGCCTGCGCGGATGCGGCGTCGACGACCGACGCCTGCTGCGCCTCCGGCAGCTTGCGCCAGGTCGTGCCCTTGCGATTGAGGATGCGTTCCCAGCCGGCGGCCTGCACCCAGGCGGCGAGATGGTCGGCGGGCACGCCCTGCTTCTTGAAGTCGTGGAACTCGTGGGCGACGCCCTGGTTCGTCAACCAGTCGCGGGCGCGCTTGACGGTGTCGCAGTTCGGGATGCCGTAGAGGATGGTCATGCGCCCATTGTCGCGCGGCGGCGCGTGCGCGTGCACGGCCGGTATCGCCGCACGCTACCGCGCGGCCGGCCGCGCCAGCTCGGCGGTGGCTCGCCGAGAATGCGCGCACATCGCCTGGCGATGAACCACAGGAGCCCGCATGCCTCTTCGACTTCCCGCCCGCCGCGTCCGCGACCAGATCGCCCACCGGCGCGAGACCCGGCGCACGCTGCGCCAGCCGTCCGGCTTCCGCATCGCGCTGGCCGACACCATCGCGCAACTCGCGCCCGACGCCTGGGACGACGTCGTCGACGGCGAATCCTGGTTCTTCAGCCGCGACTACCTCGCGATGCTGGAGCGCGTGCCGCCCGCGGTCGTCGAGCCGCGCTACGCGCTGATCTCCGACGCGCAAGGCCCGGTCGCGGCGGTGGTGCTGCAATGGGCCGAGGTGGACGGCACGCGGCTGCGTCCGCTGCGCAAGTCGGGCGGCGAGGACGACGAGCTCAATCCGCTGCGCCGGCTCGTCGACCGGCTCTCGCGTCCCGCGCGCGCCGCCTTCGCGAGCCGGCTTCGCGAGCGCGTGCTGGTCTGCGGCAACCTGCTCACCTACGGCCAGCACGCGCTGGCGGTCGCGCCCGACGTCGAGCCCGACAGCGTCTGGCCCGCGGTCGCCGAGGCGATCTACCGCCTGCGCCGGGCCGAGAAGCTCGCCGGGCAAGCGGGTTTCGTGCTGATCAAGGACATCCCGCTGGCCGACAACAGCGGCGTCGCGCAGCTGGGCGATCTCCGCTACCGCGGCGTCGAGACCGAGCCGAACATGGTGCTCGCGCTCGACCCGGCATGGAAGACGCACGCCGACTACCTGGGCGGCCTCACCTCCAAATATCGCAGCGCGGTGAAGAACCAGATCCTGCAGCCGATCGAGCAGGCCGGACTCGTGGTGCGCGCGTACGTCCCCACGGGCGGGCTCGCGCGGCGCACGCACGAGCTCTACCTGGGCGTGCACGAGAACGCGAGCCTGCGGCCGTTCACGCTGCATCCCGACTACTTCGCCGAACTCGCCGCGACCGCCGGCGCCCGCGTCCGCTTCACCGGCCTGTTCGCCGGCCCCGACGACACGCCCGAGGCGCTGCGCGGCTTCATGGTGATGCTGGCCGATGTCGACGAGGCCTTCGCGTACCACATCGGGTATGCGCAGGACGACCCGCAAGGCCTGCCGCTGTACCTGCGGCTGCTGCACGCGAGCATCGCCGACGCCATCGCCCTCGGCGCGCGTTCGCTGTCGTTCGGCCGCACCGCGCTGGAGCCGAAGGCGCGCCTGGGCGCCAAGCCGCAGGACATGCAGGTCTGGCTGCGCCATCGCCAGCCGGTCTTCAACCGCATCGTGCGGCAGCTCGTCGGCTTCGCGCATCACGCGCAGGCGCCGGAGACGAATCCGTTCAGGAAGGCCTGAGCGCGAGGCGCCTAGAATCGCGCCGCAGAGGAGGAAGACCTTGAACAAGATCGCCATGGCCACGCTCGCCGCAGCCTGCACGCTCGTGACCGCCTGCGGTGGCGGCGGCGGCGGAGACAGCGAGCCGCCGCCCACAGGCCTGGCCGGATACGCCATGGTGCGGCCGACGACCGGCACGACATCGGTCTACGCCGTGACCTCGGTCGACGATCTGGGCACGGCGGTGCAGACCTCCTATCGCGACGTCGTGCAGTCGGTCGCGAGCGACGGCTCGTACGCGCTGCATCGCGACGATCCGACCAACAGCGGCGGCACGGTCGACGGCATCGACTTCAGGCAGCCGCCCGCGGTGCTCGGCTTCACCGCCGCGGGCCGACAGGCGACGATCCAGGTCGACGGCGGCAGCCCGCTGTGCACGTTCGCGCCGCAGGACGCCGGCGAGGCCCTGCCCCTGACGATCGGCGAGACCTTCACCGACACCCTCGTGGAGATCTGCGATTCGCAGGCCGCGGCGACCTTCGCGACAAGCGGCAGCGTCGTCGACAGCGAGAACATCACCGTGGCCGCCGGCACGTTCGCCGCGCTGAAGCTGGCGTACACGACCACCCGCGACGGCCCGCAGGGCAGCCACGCCGTGACCACCGGCACGAAGTGGGTCGATCCGGCGCATTCGTTCTTCACGATCAAGGACGTGTCGACGACCACGCAGTTGCCGTCGGTCTACTTTCCCCATTACGTGACCAGCAGCACGATCGAGCTCCAAGGCCGGACGTACTGAATCGTTCGCCGCGCAGGCGCCCCCTCGACTGCCGAGTCGACCGCCGCCCCTCGGCATGAAGCTTGCCGACAGTCCGGGTCTTCGGAGCCCGACCGCTGCATCGTCGGAGCCCGCCCTTCCCTTGCGCGTCGAACGCGCAACCGAACCGGAGCCTGCGATGACCGCGCCACTGGAATCCTGGAAAGTCTTGCCGCACGGGCAGTTGACCGACGTCGGTGACAACGCCGACCCGCGCGACGAGCTGCGCCGTCTTTCCGAATCGCTGCGTTGAAGGACGACCCCATGTCCGAGATCCTCCCCGAAGACGCCGAAGAAGGCGCCCGCCAGTCGGCCTTCCGAGCCGGCTATCGCACCGGCTTCGGCGACGGCTTCGACGCCGCCGACAAGGTGCACGAGGCCAGCAAGAACAAGGACGGCAAGTCCGGCGACAGGAACAAGGCCGCCGACAAGGACGAGAAGTCCGGCGACGACGGCAAGGATGGGAAGCCGGCCGACAAGGACGGTGACAAGAAGGATGACAAGGACACGAAGGACGATGGCAAGCCGCCGCTGTGGAAGCGTCCGCTGTTCGTGCTCGCGGCCATCGTCGTCGTCATCGCGCTGATCGTCATCGGCACCATCGCGCTGATCGACTCGCGCCACCACGAGACCACCGACGACGCGTTCATCGACGGCAACGCCAGCCAGATCGCCGCGCAGGCCGCGGGTCGCGTGAGCCGCCTGTACGTCGACGACAACCAGTTCGTGCATCGCGGCGACCCGCTGGTGGACATCGCCACGGCCGACATCGACGCCAAGGTCGACCAGGCCAAGGCCGGCGTGCTCACCGCGCAGAGCCAGGTTCAGCAGGCGGTTGCCCAGGTCGAGGGCCAGAAGGCCAACGCGGCGCAGGCCGACGCGACCGCGCGCCAGGCCGAGGCCGAGTACACCAACGCGCAGCAGGATCTCGCGCGCTTCAAGGGCGTCGATCCGGATGCCGTCTCGCGCCAGCAATACGACCAGGCGGTCGCGCAGGCGCGCTCGGCCAAGGCCAGGCTCGACGCCGCGCACGCGGCCGAGGGCACGGCCCTGGCCCAGGTGAAGGCGGCGCAGGCCAACGTGGCGGTCGCGCAGGCGCAGGTGGCCACCGCGCAGGCCGACCTAGAGACGGCCAACATCCAGCTCGGCTACGCGCACGTGGTCGCGCCCATCGACGGCCGCATCACCAAGCGCGCGGTCGACGTCGGCAACGTGATCGCGATCGGGCAGCCCCTCCTCGCGATCGTCAGCAACGACCTGTGGGTGACGGCCAACTACAAGGAAACGCAATTGAAGAAGATGCGCGTGAACCAATCGGTGGCGATCGCGATCGACGCGGTGCCCGGCGTGACGTTCGCCGCGCACGTGCAGAGCTTCCAGCGCGCCGCGGGCAGCTACTTCAGCGCGCTGCCGGCCGAGAACGCGACCGGCAACTACGTGAAGGTGACCCAACGCGTGCCGGTCAAGATCGTGTTCGACCATCCCGAGGAGCTGCAGAAGTACAACGTCGGGCCGGGCATGTCGGTCAAGCCGAGCGTCTCGGTCGAGTGAGGGACGGCGCGTGGCGAGCCCCTCCGCGTCGTTGCCGCGCTCTGCGGCGGGCGACCACAATCCCTGGCTGATCGCCATCGTCGTGTCGCTGGCCACCTTCATGGAGGTGCTGGACACGACGATCGCCAACGTCTCGCTGCGCCACATCGCCGGCGGCCTGGGCGCGAGCCAGGACGAGGCGACGTGGATCCTCACGAGCTACCTGATCTCCAACGCGATCATCCTGCCGATCAGCGGCTGGCTGGCCACGCTGATCGGCCGCAAGAAGTTCTACATGATCTGCGTGGCGCTGTTCACCGGCAGCTCGTTCATGTGCGCGCTGTCGCCCAACCTCGCGACGATGATCTTCTTCCGGGTGCTGCAAGGCATCGGCGGCGGCGGGCTCGCGCCGACGGAGCAGTCGATCTTCGCCGACACCTTCCCGCCCGCCGAGCGCGCGAAGGCGTTCGCGTTCTACGGCGTCACCGTGATCGTCGCCCCGGCCATCGGCCCGCTGCTGGGCGGCTGGCTCACCGACAGCTTCTCGTGGCACTGGATCTTCCTGATCAACCTGCCGGTGGGTTGCGTGGCGCTGACGCTGATCTGGTTCCTCGTCGACGAGCCGCAGGCCGTCAAGGACGACACCGCACAGTTCCGCAGGAACTTCATTCCCGACTGGCTGGGCTTCGTCCTCGTGGCATCGACCTTCGGCTGCCTGCAGGTGGTGCTCGACAAGTTCCAGGAGGACGACGGCTTCTCGTCGAACTTCATCGTC
>CAIMXF010000063.1 GCA_903845345.1 uncultured beta proteobacterium | reverse complement strand
CGTCGCGCTTGGCGCGTTCGTCGCCGCCGGTCACGTCGCCCGCGGCGACGCCGGCCGATGCGACGACGCCTCAGCACGCCCCGGCGCACAAGGAAAGCGTGGCCGAGGCGATCGCGATCGCGCAGGCCCGCGCCGATCGCTTCCTCTCGTCCGCCAACCCGCCCGCGACGACCGAGGCCAGGCCGGCGCCCTGAGCGCGCGCGTCACTTGACGCATTCCATCGCCCGATCCTCCTGGCCAGGCCGGTGCGACGTGAACGGGTTCGTGCTCACGTCGCGCACGCGTTGCCAACGGCCGGGCCCGCGGTAGATGCTGCCGTCCGGCTCGCGCTGCCACGCGATGCACTCGACCACGCCGAAGTCGACGTCCATCTGTTCCTGCTTCGTCAGCACGAGGCGGTTGGAGCGCGGATCCTGCATGGCCTCCTGCGCGGGCGTCAGCGCTGGCGGGTGCGTGTAGAACTCCTTCGGGATCGCGAGATCCAGCCTCGCGGCCCCCGGCGCCGCGGCGACGTTGCCGGACGCGGGTGCGTTGGCCGGCACGCCGGCGATCACGCTGGCCACCGCGGCGGGCGGAGCCTCGACCTCGACCGGCGGCAGCGGTGCGACCAGCGGACGCAGCGCGTGCTCGGACTCGGACTCGGCGGTGCGCGGCGGTCGGGTGGCGATCCTGGGCGCGACGGTCAGCAGCAGCGTGGCCAGCCGATCGCTCGCGACGGCGCGCGTGGTGCGAAGGTGGACGAACCGCTCGACCGCGACCAGGTGAAGGATCAGCAGCAACGCGGCGGCCACGACTCGGGCGGAGCGACGCGGCGCGGCAGGCGGGTTCACCAAGAGAGCGGGAGGCGGCACACGACGATCCTGCGCGATGTTGGGACGGGCAGGCGGCGCCTGTCGGGAGCCTGAAGTATCCGTGCGGCCGCGGCCGAGCAGACAGGATTTACCGGCCTGCAACATCGCACCGCTTCCGACATGTTCGGATACGGCGTGGGGTATCAAAGAAAACGACAAAGGCACCTCGCGAACGAGGTGCCTTTGTCGTCAGGGCGTGCGAGGCCGCCGCATTGCGGCAGCCGCCTTCGCGCGGCCCGCTTACTGCTTGGCGGCGGCCTTGTCGACGTCGGCCTGGCCTTCGGCCTTGGTCTTGTCGGTCTTGATGGCGGCCTTGGTCTTGTCCGACTTCGCGTCGGCCTTGGCCTTGGCGACCTTGGTGTCGGCCTTCACGTTGGCCTTGGCCTGGTCGGCATTGGCGCCGGCCTCGGTCTTCTCGGCCTTCGCTTCCTGCTTGGCCTTGTCCGACGGCTCGGCCTTGTCGACCTTGGCTTGCGCCTTGGCCTTGGTCTTCGAGGCGTCGGCGGCGGCGTCGGCCTTCTTCTTCGAGGCCTTGGACTCGGTCTTGCTGACGCTGGCGTCGGCCTTCGCGTCGGTCTTGGCCTCGGAGTTCATGGCCTTGGTGTCGGCCTTGTCGGCCTTCATTTCGGCCTTCGTGACGGCGGGGGTCGCGACAGGCGCGCTGGTTTGGGCCATGGCCACCGAAGCGAACAGGGAAGCGATCAGGGCGGCGAGGAGCTTGCTCATTGTAATTTCCTTGGTGAGTTGTGTGGACCACCGACCGACCATCGATCGAGTCCATGTGCTTGTAACGCGGGACGCCGGGGGCTCAGTTGACAGGGTGTGGACTTCCACATCTGGAAGTTCTTTCCTGTCGAGCGAACGAAATCCGGTGCTCCGGTGAAGAACCGTTGCGAGCGACGACTACTGGGCAATGGACATGCCCGACAGTCGTCGACGCGGTCCCTGCGTGCCCATCCGCCGTCCGCGCGATCACGCGCCGACGACGACGCCAGCCTGCTCGTGGAGCACGTCGAGCCGAGCAAGCCGGTGGCGCGGCACATCACGCTGGAGACGCTGCACCGCGCGCCCCAGCGCGGCTGACTTCAGGCGGCCGCGCGGGCCCGCAGCCGCGACAGACTCGCCAGCCCGCCGCCCACGGCCAGTACCACCGCGATCAGCAGGCACACGTGCTCGGCGTCCTGCGCGATGGTGCGAAAGACCAGCGCCGCGATCGTGGCGCCGCCGGTCATGCCCGTCAGCCGCGCGGTGGCCAGCATGCCGCCCGCCGCGCCCGCGCGCTCGCGCGGCGCGCTGCCCAGCATCGTGCGGTTGTTGGGCGCCTGGAAGAAGCCGAAGCCGAGACCGCACACGGCCATGCGCCAGACGATGTCCAGTGCCGACGCGTCGGCCGACAGCAGCGACAGCAGTCCCAGCCCGATCGCCAGGACCAGCAGCCCGGCGCTGCCGAGGATCGCGGCGGGGATGCGGTCGGCCAGCCGTCCCGCGAACGGCGCCACCAGACCGACGCCCACGGGCCACGGCGTCATCAGCAGGCCGGTCTGCACCTGGTCGCGATGCAGCACCGACTGGAACCAGAACGGCAGCGCGAGGAACGCGAGCATGTAGGCGGCGAACGAGCAGATCGACGTCGCCACCGACAGCCCGAAGATCGGGATGCGCAGCAGGTCGATCGGGATCAGCGGACGCGTCTCGTGGCGCTCGCGCACGAACAGCGCGACGCCCGCCAGCACGCCCACGACCAGCTCGGCCGCCGCCAGCGCGCCCTGGTTCGCGCCGTGCGTGAGCGTGTCCACGCCGATGAAGAACAGGCCGAAGGTCAGCGCGCTGAGGCCGGCGCTGAGCCAGTCGAGCGACCGGTCCGACAGCGTCGACCACGGCAGTACGCGCGCCGCGAACACGATGTTGACGAGGCCGATCGGCACGTTCACCGCGAACAGCCACTGCCAAGGCCCGATTGCCAGGATGCCCGACGCCACCGTTGGTCCGATCGCGCCCGCCACCGACACCACCAGCGCGTTGAACCCGACCCCGCGCCCCAGCGACGCCTGCGGGAACGTGAAGCGCACCAGCGCCCCGTTGACCGCCATGACGCCGGCCGCGCCCACCCCTTGCGCGATGCGCGAGACCACCAGCGCCTGCAGCGACCCCGACAGCGCGCACGCGAGCGATCCCAGCGTGAACAGGCCCAGTCCGGCGAGATAGACGCGTCGATAGCCGACGCGTTCGCCGAGCGCGGCCAGCGGCAACAGCAGCACGACGATCGCCAGCTGGTACGCGTTGATCACCCACACCGACTCCGCTGGCGCGATGCCCAGGTGTCGGGCGATCGACGGCAGCGCGATGTTGGCGACGGCCGAGTCGAGCACGGCCATGGTGACCGCGATCGCGATGGCGGCCATGGCCCACCAGCGTTGCGGCGTGGGCAGGCCGTCGGGATGGATCTTCGAATTCAGTGTCGGCTCCAGGGTCGGCAGGCGACATTCGCCAGCCTCGCGGTGCGCCTCGTGCGCGGTCGATGCGCAGGCGTCATTTGAACAGGGTCGGCGCGACGTCCACGTCGATGGGCTTGTCGTACGCGACGGTCGGCAGGATCGCCAGGAACTTGCGCATCCGCTGGTGCGGCAGCAGGCGATACGGTGTGTAGACATCGCGCGCGTAGCCCGGGGTCTCGACGTGGATCCGGATGCCGTCGGGACACGGCGGCTCGAACCGGGCCGGGATGTCGACGTTCGCCGCCACTGCGAAGGCGATCAACCGCCTCTCGGATGCCAGCCGGGCGATCGCGCCCTGCAACGACTCGAGGACCGCCTGCGCGTTGTCGCGCGGGGTGGCCTGCACGCCGATCATCTCGAGTTCGTCCCTGTCGTTGACGAATGTCGCGAACGGAAGGAATCCCCCCTGGGTGGCCAGCATCTGCCTGGCGAAGGACTCGCAGTGATGCACGAGGTTGGCGAGCGAATCGAGCGAGGCAGCGCGCATCTGCAGCCGGGGCAAAAGTGGAAGACCGCCAATGTACCCGGCTCGCCCGGGCGATTGCTGCGGCCGGCGCGGCGATCCGCGTTCGGCGACGCCGGACTCGCCGCCAAGGCGCCCCACTTGATCTCGCAGCTCACCATCCGCTTCGCCACCGACGCCGACGCCCCGGACATCGCCGCGCGCGCGCGACAAGACGAGCGGGGGTATCACGAGCGCCGGATCGTGAGGCGGATGGACAGTCGTTGGCCGGATGCGGTGATACTCGAAAGATGGCTGTCGCGGGTACCGCCAGCTGGCTAGCTGTGAAGAGTCAAGAGGTTCTTGCGTGAACCAGGCAGCCTGGACATTGGCGCCAGACAGCCGATCCCGTGATGACGCCGGTGCCAGTTGTAGAAGTGGTTCCAGAATGGCAGCGCGAGGCGACGAGCGTCCGAGTTTTCGT